>DRKS01000081.1 GCA_011051655.1 Sedimenticola sp. | reverse complement strand
TATTTGGTTTTTGGAACAATCTGGCTTCGCATCTTGAACGATCAGCCTTGAACCATAGCTACGGCTATGCTTCGGCGGCCGATCGTCCAACCTGCTTCGCCAGCTTGCCCCAAAAATCCAAATCCTGGTGAGAAATGCGGGTTAAGGATTGACCGGCGCCCGCCCACCATGGTGTTCAATCCGCCGCCAGCCGGCCTCCGTCCAGCGGATCTCCCGCATCGGCCAGTAATGCTCATCGGGTTTCAAGGTAATGATGCTTTCCCTGCCGAAAAGATTAATGACTTTCAGCCGCACCGAATCATGCCCATCCCGTCCGGCGGCCAGCCTTACAAAGGCGTCAAGGTCGGATACCGGCTGGTCGTCCAGGGCGACAATCCGCAGCAATGGCCGCAGCCCGTAATGGTTGGCCGGCGACCCACGCCAGACGAATGAGACATAGGCCCCCACGGGCTCGACGCCGCGTTGAATGCCAACCGCCCGGTAGGGGGCCTGCAACAAGGCCCCCGCCCACTGGACGATACGATCGGTGCCGCGGCCGGTATAAAGTACCGTCGGCACGGAAAACACCAGCTCCCGCCCCGCCCTTGCCACCGTCAGCTCCACCGAAGGTTTATTGCTCAGGCGCTCCACCTGCCGAAAGTCATGCACCCGCTGCCCATCGATGGCCAGAAGCAGATCACCTTCCTGAACATGGGCCGCCGCCGGGCTGCCCGCCACCCGGCGGCCAATGGCCAAGACCTGCCGGTGATCCCCGTTTTGCTGCATCTTCTCCGCCCAGCCGGAGGGAAGCCCCAGCTTGCGCGCCTGGGAAAGGGGCAGGCTAAAGAGTTCGACATCCAGGGAACGAACCTCCATGGCCCGGCAACAGGCCCACTGGGCCAGCAGGTCTTCGATCAGATCGACCGGTATGCCCGAATAGAATTGGGTGAATTTATCCCCCTGGGTAAAAGAAAAGCTGGCCCACAGCGCCCGCACCCGGCCCTCTTCGTCCGACAACACGCCGCCCAGGAGAGGCGGCGGGTTATTGAGGTTTATGGCCTCCAGGTTGCTCTCCCGGAAGGCGGGGATTTCCGACAGCGGGATCTGCAGCGGCTCCATCGTCGCCACCCGCATGTCATGGACCTGTACCCGCTGATGCTCATTCAACCCCACCAGCCAGACGGGATCGCTCGGCGTCAGCGCCTCTGAACGAAGGGTGGCGCTTTTCACCGGGGTGTCGCCCAGCAGGGCGGGATCGTATTGGATGAACGCCAGGCTATGGACCGGATGCACGAAGATCACCTTCCCCGGAATCTCCAGCGCACCCGCAAAGGTCAACCGGACATCCCCCATGGCCACGGGCACGGTATTGCGGTCCGTGACGATCAGCCCTTGCGCGGCGTCCAGCACCAGGCCGGTCCCGACATAATGATTTCCCGCCACCCCGTCCAGCCGGTAGGGGATATCGAAAGTGATGAAGGCCAGCGAAGGGGCCAGCCGCTGCGCCCTTGGATCCTTATGGGGTTCGAAGCGGGCACTGCCGCCGGCGGCCCGCGACGCCGCGGGGCCAGGTGGGGCCGATTCACAGGACCAGTAGCCCGCCGCATCATCCCGCCGGCAGCGCTCAACCGGAAACCAGCGCCGGTCCATGGTCATCACCGCCACCTGCTCCCTGGTCGGTTCGCCAAAACTGAAAAAGCGCACCACGGCCTCCTGGCCATCGGCAAGCCCGCCCAATACCCTGTCGAATGCATCCAGGTCGGGGGTCTCCCGCCCATCCAGCCTTAGGATCACAGACCCGCGGGGCACCCCGGCCGAACCAAGGGTATAGCCCGGTTCCGCCACGAAGACGCCACGCAGCGGTTTATTGAGCTGCCGGGCCTGCTGGTAGGACAGGTCGTTCACCACGGCCTCGCCAAAGCTCAGGTACTCATCCGGAGTGACCTTATGCAGATCGGCCACCGGCACCTGCAGCACCATGGGCTTCCCGGCCCGCTCGATCATGAGTTCGACACTGCCGCCCACCCGCTCATCCAGCAGGGCGTCCAGCCTGGCGAACTGGTTTAGCCATTGCCCATCCGCCTTCACCAGGATATCCCCCGGTTGCAGCAATCCATCAGCGGGGCCCTGCGGCAGCACCGCCACGACGACCAGCATGCCTATCCCCATGTCCCTGGCCCGCAGCCGCCGCTCGGTTTCCGGCCGCAGGCCAAGCCGCCGCAACTGGTAGTAAGGCATATAGCGGAAGGTGGTCAACAGCCCTCCGCGCGGGACGGGCCGCCCTTGCCGGATCAGCTCCAGCGCCCGCACCACCCGGTCCAGAGGCAAAAAGAAACTGGAGGCCGCCGCCTGGTTGCCGCCGGCATTCAGGGCCAGCACGTTGCCTTCGATATCCACCACCGGCGAACCGGACGAGCCGCCGCTGACGCCGGAGGCCGCCTGGATGTAGAAGGTGTTGAAATCGTTGTAGCGCCCAAAGCCATAGCGGGGGGCGGGCCGGTCGAGCCGGGCCAGGGTGCCCGCCAGGATCGAGCGCTGCTCTCCCGCATCGTTGCCGATGACCCGGATCTCGCGCCCGACCCCGGCCGCCTCGGGCTTCAATTGCAGGGACCGGGGCCGGATATACTTCAGGGCCTTCGGATCATAACGGAAGAAACCAAAATCGTGGATCGGGTCGCGGTAGACGGGGACAAGCTCCACATCCTCGCGATTCTCGAAGAAGGCCTCGGCAACCACGGGGCCCGGCTGCACTACATGCCGGTTGGTCAGGATCAGGCCCCGTTCGGCATCCACCACGAAGCCGGTGGCCTCCGTGCTGCTGTTTCTGGCGGTATCGAAGGCACGGGCCGCATCCACCCGGATGGCCACCACCGAGGAAGAAACCCGCTGCACCGTCTCGCCCCACCGGTCGGGCTCCCGCCCCATGGCCGGAAAAACCGCCAGCAAGGTGACGACAAGGAAAGCGGGTGCCGGTAAACGACCAAGCTCACCTGCCGCTATGAAGCGCAGCGGAATAGCGGTCAGGTGCAGCGCCTTGATGTTATGTTTCTTTCCACCACATTCTCTATGATTAGAAAGGAATGTCATCATCGAAGTCATCATCAGCGCTACAGGCTTCTTGCGGGATGGGGATGTTGCTTACAATGTATAGATTAAGAATATCGTCCCTATCCATGAACATAATTTGACTTCGCTTTGTAGCATCTAGCTTACCACCAAGCCAGTTTCGTGCTGGTTTTGTAATTTCGCCACCTGCAACAATGAATGCGTGATCTACCAGTACCTTTTTACTTGTTTCTGGATCAAATATTTCGTGTCCCAACATCATGAGTACTTGATGATAGATTTCAGAAATATTCGCATTTGATCCTTTGCTTGAACCAGATGCATCAAGCTTTACTTTTTTCGCTTGTATCCCAAAGTAAAGTACATGTTGCGTAGGAAGAACATATCGCATCCACACATCCTTCCCATATTCCAAAGCTTTATCTTTATGACCTGCTGCAGTGATACGGTGAAAACCAAGCTGCCTAAACAAGGGCAGAAGTACTTCTTCGATTAACTCATCTTCCGAGCAGGTATCCAGATACTCTGTTAATTTCTCCTTACGTTTTATTTCCTGTGGAGTAAATGGGCGATGGGGGTTATTGCCAATAGATAATGTTTGCGTGCCTATATGACGAATATAGAGCAGGTTATCTTCGCCATAAAATGCTTCATATCCTTCACGACCTAATGGCTTGTTTAACTCTGCCAAAGCGAGTGATCTGTCTGGATCATCGTCTGCAGCATCCTGTTTTAACATCAATATCCTTAGCACATGCACGAGTCTTTCTGGCAACGTATTCGTTTTTGGTTGTGGCTCTTGTAGTAGCTCTTCCAGTCTACTTACAGTCCAGGCCCACCTGGTTGAACCATCGTGTACAAAATCTAGGTCACATTCTTCAAAAAACTGAGTAATGCGGCTACTCGACCTATACGGGAAGTGATCGTTGTCGCCGATAATGCAGTCTGCTATTGCGCGCAAATTTCTTGATCTGAATTTCATGTTTTCTCTATTTTGCGCCGGTTCCTGCTTGAAATATAACGCCTCATCTCAAATCCATTCCGGAAAAACCTGATCAGGATAGCGGCTCCACGGGGCCCTTTGTTGAGCCCCCAAACGAAAAGAAGGGGCTCGAGGCCCCTTCCCTATCGGCGGCTCCGGCGCATCAATCCTGGGGAACCGCCTTCATGCTGAGCCGTATGCGGCCCTGCTTGTCCACTTCCAGGACCTTGACCTTCACCCGGTCTCCCTCGGACAGCTTGTCGCTGACCTTCTCGACCCGCTCCTCGCAGATCTGGGAGATGTGCACCAGCCCGTCCTTGCCCGGCAGAATGGTGACAAAGGCGCCAAAGTCCATCAGGCGGGCCACCCTGCCTTCATAGACGGCCCCGACTTCCACATCGGCGGTAATCAGCTCGATGCGCTTTTTGGCCTCTTCGCCGGCGGACTTGTCCACGGAGAAGATCTTGACGGTGCCATCATCGGTGACATCCACGGTGGCACCGGTCTCTTCGGTAATGCTTCGGATGGTGACGCCGCCCTTGCCGATGACGTCGCGGATCTTGTCCGGATTGATCTTGATGGTGATGATGCGCGGCGCATGCTCGGACATCTCTTCACGATGGCTCTCGATCTCCTTGTTCATCTCGCCAAGGATGTGCAGGCGGCCCTCTTTGGCCTGCTCCAGGGCGGACTCCATGATCTCGCGGGTGATGCCTTCGATCTTGATATCCATCTGCAGGGCGGTTATGCCATCGCTGGTGCCGGCGACCTTGAAGTCCATGTCGCCGAGGTGGTCCTCGTCACCCAGGATATCGGTGAGCACGGCGAAGCCGTCTTCCTCCTTGATCAGGCCCATGGCCACGCCCGCCACCGGCGCCTTGATGGGCACACCGGCATCCATCAGGGACAGGCTGGTGCCGCAGACGCTGGCCATGGAACTGGAGCCGTTGGACTCGGTGATCTCGGACACCACGCGGATGGAGTATGGGAATTCGTCCATGTCCGGCATGACGGCCTGGATGCCGCGCTTGGCCAGACGGCCGTGGCCGATCTCCCGGCGCTTGGGGCCGGTCATGAAGCCGGTCTCGCCCACGCAGTAGGGAGGGAAGTTGTAGTGCAGCATGAAGCGCTCGCGGTATTCCCCTTCCAGGGCGTCGATAATCTGGGAGTCGCGCTCGGTTCCCAGGGTGGTGACCACCAGGGCCTGGGTTTCCCCCCGGGTGAACAGGGCGGAGCCGTGGGTGCGCGACAGCACGCCGGTGCGCACGCTGATGGGACGCACGGTGCGGGTATCGCGGCCGTCGATGCGGGGCTCGCCCGCCAGGATACGGCCGCGGACGATGCTCTTCTCCAGGGCCGAGAGGGCATTGCGAACCTCCTCTTCCGGCAATGCGCCTTCGTGCTCGCCGCACAGCCGTTCGACAGTCGCCGCCCGGATATCGCCCAGGCGCTCCTGGCGGGCCATCTTGTCGGCAATCGTATAGGCCGCGGTGACATCCTCGCGGCAGACCTCGGCCACCCTGGCGGCAACCGACTCGTCTTTCCCGGGAGCGGTCCAGTCCCAGGCGGGGTTGCCCACCTCCTGGGCCAGCTCGTTGATGACCTGTATCGCCGTCTGCATCTGCTCGTGGCCGAACAGCACGGCGCCCAGCATGATCTCTTCAGAGAGCTGATTGGCCTCTGACTCAACCATCAAGACCGCCCTCTCGGTACCGGCCACCACCAGGTTCAGCTCCGAGTCAACGGTTTCGGAGAGGGTGGGATTGAGCAGATACTGGCCGTCCTTGTAGCCCACCCGCGCCGCGCCGATGGGGCCATTGAAGGGAATGCCGGAAATGGCCAGCGCCGCGGAAGCGCCGATCATGGCGGGAATGTCCGGGTCGATCTCCCGGTGCAGGGAGATCACCGTGGCCACCACCTGCACCTCATTGAGAAAGCCCTTCGGGAACAGGGGACGCAGGGGACGGTCGATCAGGCGGCTGGTCAGGGTCTCCTTTTCGGTGGGACGCCCCTCACGGCGGAAGAAACCGCCGGGGATGCGGCCCGCCGCATAGACCCGCTCCTGGTAGTTGATGGTCAGAGGGAAGAAATCCCGGCCTTCCTGGACATCTTTCCGGCCTACGGCGGTAACCAGCACCGTGGTGCCATCCATATCGACCACAACGGCCCCATCGGCCTGACGGGCGATTTCACCGGTCTCGATGGTGACCTTGTGAGGGCCGAATTGAAATTCTTTTTTGATTTGAGTCACTATATGATCCTCAGAAAATTGCCAACTCAGCGCCGCAGGCCGAGACGGGAAATCAGCGAGCGATAACGCTCCACATCCTTACCCTTGAGATAGTCCAACAGCTTGCGCCGCGAGTTAACCATGCGCACCAGACCCCGGCGGGAATGGTGGTCATGCTTGTGTTCCGCAAAATGCCCTGTCAGCTGGTTTATACGGGTCGTCAACAGCGCGACCTGCACCTCCGGCGAGCCGGTGTCATCCGGTCCACGCTGGTATTCTTTAATGATTGCACTTTTTTCATCTGCGCTCATTGTCATGAGATAGAATCCTCTCGGTTTCAAGGTTAAAAAAACGGCCGTTCCCGACCCCCGGCATCCCCAACAATGAGCTCAGGGAGCCGTGTGTAGCTGTTAGCTGTTAGCTGTTAGCTGTTAGCTGTTAGCTGTTAGCTGTTAGCTGTTAGCTGTTAGCTGTTAGCGATTAGCTGTTAGCTAATTGCTAATCGCTAATTGCTAATTGCTAATCGCTAACAGCTAATCGCTACATCAATCTTTTCGGCGCCACTTTGCCGTCGTCCTGGATCTGGCCGACGCCGATGAATCTGCCCTCGCCGGCATAAAGGCGCACCCACCCCTCCGTCGGCGCCTTTGGCACCAATACGGGCTGCCCCATGCGCAGGTAATAGGCCGCGTCACCCGATAGCCGCACCGCCGGCCAATCCGCCAAGGCACTCTCAACCGGCAGGAGCAATTGATCCAGGGCCTCCGGCCCTTCCTCCGCCCTGGCCTCTATGGTCTCCATGCTGACGATGCCCTCCGTGCCAAAAGGACCGACACCCGTGCGGCGCAGCGCGGATACATGGGCGCCGCAGCCCAGGGCCTCACCGATATCCTCCGCCAGGGTGCGCACATAGGTGCCCTTCGAGCAGTGCACGTCCAGCTCGAATTCCGGCAAGTCACAGCAGAGCAGTTCCAATGCATGGATGGTCACCAGCCGCGGTTCCCGCTCCACTTCGATACCCTGGCGGGCCAGTTTGTAAAGCCGTTCGCCCTTGTGCTTCAAGGCGGAATACATGGGCGGCAATTGCTGGATCTCACCCACAAAAGTACTCAGCACAGAGCGAATGGCCTGCTCGGTAACGCCTTCGGTGGGGCATGTCCGCAGCACTTCGCCCTCGGCATCGGCCGTGGTGGTGGTGACGCCCAGCCTGACCCTTACCCGGTAGCGCTTGTCCGCATCCAGCAGATAGGCCGATATCTTGGTGGCCGAACCGAAGCAGATCGGAAGCAGGCCGTCCGCCAGCGGGTCCAGGCTGCCGGTATGCCCGGCCTTGCGCGCATGAAAGATCCGCTTCACCTGTTGCAGGGCGGCATTGGAGGTAATGCCCAGCGGCTTGTCCAGCAGCAGTATCCCCTGTACGTTTCTTCCGCGTTGTCTTTGTCTCCCCATGCCGGATTACTCTGACCGTTCCTTCGCCCGGTCCGATTCCACCGCTTCTTCGATCATGGCCGAGAGGCGGGAGCCGCGCTCGATGGAATCGTCATAAACGAATTTCAGCTGGGGGACGGTGCGAAGCTTCATCAGGCGGCCCAGTTCGCGGCGCAGGAATGAGGCGCTTTCGTTCAGGATGCGGATGCTGGCCGCCCTGTCCGCCTCGCCGCCCATGACCGTAACATAGACCTTTGCATGGGACAGGTCCCGCACCACCCGCACCTCCTGGATGGTGACCATGCCCAGGCGGGGGTCTTTGAGCCCGTCCCGCACCAATATCGACAACTCGCGTTGCATCTGAGAGCCGACGCGCTCCGTTCTGCTGAATTCCCGGGTCATTCCCTGCCGTGTCTCTTAAATCTCGCGGGTCACTTGGATTTGTTCGAAGACCTCGATCTGATCGCCGGGCTTCACATCATTGTAGTTTCTCACCCCGATGCCGCACTCCAGGCCTTTCTTCACCTCGGTGACATCCTCCTTGAAGCGGCGCAGGGACTCCAGCGATCCCTCGTAGATCACCACATTGTCACGCAGCACGCGAATGGGGTTGTTACGCTTGATCACCCCTTCCACCACCATGCAGCCGGCGATGGCACCCAGCTTGGAGGAGCGGAATACATCCCGCACCTCGGCCAGGCCGATGATCTCCTCGCGAACCTCGGGCTTCAGCATTCCGACGACCGCCTTCTTCACATCATCGATCACCTCATAGATGATGCTGTAGTAACGCAGATCCAGCTCTTTTTCCTCGATCACCCGCCGGGCGGCGGCGTCCGCGCGGACATTGAAGCCGATCAGGATGGCGTTGGAGGTGACCGCCAGGTTGGCGTCAGACTCATTGATGCCGCCAACGCCCGCCGCCACTACCTTGACCTTGACCTCGTCCGTGGAAATCTTGCCCAGCGACTCCTTGAGCGCCTCCACGCTGCCCTGCACATCGGCCTTGATGATGAGGTTGACGCAGTTCACTTCGCCTTCGGACATCTGGGAGAAGATCTCATCCAGCTTGGCCGCCTTCTGGGCCGCCAGCCTGCTGTCACGCAGCTTCTCCTGGCGCAGGGCGGTCACTTCCCGCGCCTTGCGCTCGTCGGGGACGACCAGGGCGTCATCCCCCGCATTGGGCACGCCCGAAAGCCCCAGCACCTCTACGGGAATGGACGGTCCGGCCGTCTTCACCGGTCTGCCGTCCTCGTCGAACATGGCCCGCACCCGGCCGAACTCATGGCCGCTGACCAGTATGTCCCCGGTCTTCAGGGTGCCCGACTGCACCAGGACGGTGGCCACCGGGCCACGCCCGCGGTCGAGCCTGGACTCCACGATGATGCCCCGGGCGGGCCCGTCCACCACGGCCTCGAGTTCCAGCACCTCCGCCTGCAGCAGCAGGGCGTCGAGCAGGTCGTCGATGCCCTGGCCGGTCTTGGCCGAGACCTGGACGAACATGGTTTCCCCGCCCCAGTCCTCGGGGATCACATCCTCCTGGGAGAGTTCCTGCATCACCCGGTCCGGATTGGCCTCGGGCTTGTCGATCTTGTTCACCGCCACCACCAGGGGCACATCGGCCGCCTTGGCGTGCTGGATGGCCTCCTTGGTTTGAGGCATGACCCCGTCATCCGCGGCCACCACCAGCACCACGATGTCCGTGGCCTTGGCGCCGCGGGCGCGCATGGCGCTGAATGCGGCATGTCCCGGGGTGTCCAGAAACGAGATCATCCCCTTGTCAGTCTTCACGTGGTAGGCGCCGATATGCTGGGTGATGCCTCCCGCCTCACCGTCGGCCACCCGGGTGGAGCGGATATAGTCGAGCAGCGAGGTCTTGCCGTGGTCGACATGGCCCATGATGGTCACCACCGGGGCGCGCGGCTCCTTCTTGCCCGTCTCTTCGGCCTGGCTCATCAGCTCGGTCTCGGCGTCCTCCTCCTTGCGAAAGACCGCCCTGTGGCCCATTTCCTCCACCAGAAGCGCCGCCGTATCCCGGTCCAGCATCTGGTTGATGGTCACCATGCTGCCCATTTTCATCAGGGTCTTGATGACCTCGGCCGCCTTGACGGACATTTTCTGGGCCAGGTCTCCGACGGTAATGCTTTCCGGTATCTCGATGTCGCGGACGACAGGCTCCGTGGGTTTGACAAAAGCGTGTTGCGTTTCCTGGGGGGGACGGGCCGGAACCGCCCGCTTGGCCGGTTTTTTCTTGCGCCGGCCCCGCTTGTCCTCTGCAACGTGCAGCTCTTCGCGCCTGCGGGCGCCCTTGTCTTTCTCCTTGGCCCGCGGCTCCTGCTTGCGGGGGGCGGCCGGCTTTCTGCCCAGCTTTTCCTCCTTGACGGCCGCGGCCTCGCGCTCGAGCACCTCCTGCTTGCGTTTTTCCTCTTCTTCCTTGCGCAGCCGCTCCTCCTCGGCGGCGCGCCTGCTCTCTTCAGCCGCCCGTTTGGCCGCATCCTCCTCCTTGCGCCGGAGCTCCTCGGCGGCCCTGCGGGCCTCGCTCTCCTCCTCCAGCCGGCGCCTTGCCTCGGCCTGCTCCGCCAAGGCCTTTTTTGCGGCCTCCAGTTCCTGCAGCTCCTGGTCGCTTGTGGTCACGGTGCTGCGCTTGACATAGGTGCGCTTGCGCCGCACCTCGACATTTACCGTCTTGCCTCCCCGGGCACGGGCGCCGGCGGCGGCCCGCCCCGCCATGCGTCCGCCCTGGGTGGCGGGCTGGCGCAACTGGCTGACCGTTTTGCGCTTCAGGGTAATCTTTTTCGGCTCACCCCCCTCGTCGGCGCCGCCCGTCTTGCCATGAGCGCTCCGCAGGTAAGTCAGCAGGCTGAGCTTTTCATCTTCTGAGATGCTGGCATCCGGCCCCTCTTTCTTCAGGCCGGCCTCGCCCAGTTGGCCCAATAAGCGGTCCACGGGAATGCCCACGTCTTCAGCGAGTTGTCTTATCGTCACATCACTCATTTGGATGAACCTCCAGATACCCCTTTATCCCTGTTGCTCATCGGCAAACCAGGGCTCGCGCGCAGTCATGATCAGCTGCCCCGCTCGTTCTTCATCCATACCTTCGATTTCCATCATTTCATCCACCGACTGCTCCGCCAGATCCTCCATGGTTTTTATGCCGCGGCTCGCCAGTATGTAGGCCAGCTCCTTGTCCATGCCTTTCATATTCAGCAGGTCTTCAGCGGGCTCGGCCTGTGAAAGCACCTCCTCCTTGGCGATCGCCCGGGTCAAAAGCACGTCTTTGGCGCGGCCGCGCAGTTCCTCCACGATGGCCTGGTCAAATTCCTCGATCTCGAGCATCTCGTTCAGCGGAACATAGGCCACTTCATCGATAGTGGAGAATCCCTCCTGCACCAGGATGGCGGCGACCTCTTCGTCCACGTCCAGTTGCTCCATGAAATTCTCCACCAGGGCGCGGGCCTCGCTCTCGCTTTTTTCGGCCGCCTCTTCCTCGGTCATCACATTCAGCTCCCAGCCTGTCAGCTCACTGGCCAGGCGCACGTTTTGACCGCCACGGCCAATGGCCTGGGAGAGTTGATCCTCGGCCACCGCCACATCCATGCTGTGGGAATCCTCGTCGACCACGATGGAGACCACCTCCGCCGGGGACATGGCATTGATGACAAACTGCGCCGGGTTTTCGTTCCACAGAATAATATCGACACGCTCTCCGCCAAGCTCATTGGAAACCGCCTGCACACGGGAGCCCCGCATGCCCACACATGCACCCACGGGGTCGATACGCGGGTCATGGGCGCAAACCGCTATCTTGGCCCTTACCCCCGTGTCACGGGCGGCGCCCTTGATTTCGATAAGCCCCTCCCCCACTTCCGGCACTTCCAGCTTGAAGAGCTCTATGAGCAGCTCGGGACGCGTCCGGCTGACAAACAGCTGGGGGCCGCGCGGCTCGGAGCGAACATCATAAAGGTACCCCCTTATGCGGTCCCCCGTCCGCACCGATTCCCGTGGAATCATCTCCTCCCGGGGAATGAGCGCTTCCGCATTCCCCCCGAGATCCAGCAAGATCTGACCCCGCTCGGCCCGCTTTACGATCCCGGTGACCAGTTCGCCCTTGCGATCCTGATAGGCCTCGACAACCTTGGCGCGCTCCGCTTCGCGCACCTTCTGAACAATGACCTGCTTGGCCGTCTGGGCCGCAATCCGGCCAAAGGAAATGGATTCCATCGGCTCTTCGATATATTCGCCTGGTTGGATATCCGGGTGAGTCTTGCGCGCATCCTCCAGGAGAATCTGGGCATCGGGATTTTCCAGGCCCTCCTCACCGGCTTCTTCGACCACCAGCCAGCGGCGAAAGGTTTCGTAATTCCCGCTGCTGCGGTCGATGGAGACCCTGACATCGATATCACCGGGGTTTTTCTTGCGCGTGGCCGAAGCCAATGCGGCCTCGATCGCCTCAAAGATCACCTCTTTTTCGATGCCTCTTTCGTTGGAAACCGCATCGACAACCAATAATATCTCTTTGTTCATCTATTCCAATTCCCGATCAGAATTCCGGTACGAGCCGTGCAGTCTCAATTTGATCCAACGGCAATTCAACCTGTTCACCTTCTACTTCGAGCAGAATCTCATTATCCCGCACGCCGGCGAGGACACCCTCGTAGCGGCGGCGCCCGTGCAACATCGCCCGCAACCTGATGCGTGCCTTTCTGCCCGCAAAACGTTCGTAATGTTCCTTATAAAACAATGGCCTGTCCAATCCCGGCGAGGACACTTCAAGATCGTAATTTTCCTTGATCGGATCCTCAACGTCCAACAGACCGCTCACCTGATGACTCACCGCCGCGCAGTCATCCAGGGTGATGCCCTCCTCCCGGTCGACGTAAACACGCAACAGGGCTCCGGCCTTTTTCCCGGTCAGAAGCTCAACGCCCACCAACTCATATCCCATCGACTCGACAACCTGGCGAATCAGCCGGCTCAAACTTTCTGGAGCACTCCGCATACCCTGCTGGTCCCGGAAACACAAACAAAAAATGGGCCAATGGCCCACTTCATCAAAACGCCGGAATGAATCCGGATATTATACTGCCATGCAGACAAAATCCAAAAACCCGGCCCGAAAAAAAACCCCGATAACGGGGTTTTCCGAATTTGGTAGCGGGGGCAGGATTTGAACCTACGACCTTCGGGTTATGAGCCCGACGAGCTGCCAGACTGCTCCACCCCGCACCGGCATTTGAGAATGATATCCCTAGTCAGGCATTTTCGCAACCCCAACCATGCGTTCTCTAACCGATCGCCCTGGCGCACAACGCCAGCAGGCCGGCCGGAAACAGGCCAAGCACCAGCATCAGCGCGCCATTGATGGAAAGCACCACCCGGGTATCCATGCCCGCCGTCACCAACTCCCCGGCCTCCGGCTTGTCGAAATACATCAGCTTTACGATGCGAATGTAGTAGAAGGCTCCGATGATGGAGAAAAACACGCCCACCAGGGCGACCCAGACCAGGTCGACACTGACGACTGCGTCCAGCACGAACAGCTTGGCCCAGAAGCCGACGGTGGGCGGCACGCCGGCCATGGAGAACATGAGCAACATCATCATGGCGGCAAACCAGGGGCTGCGCTCGTGCAGTCCTTTGTAATCCTCCAGGTTCTCCGCCTCGAAGCCCTGCCGGCTGAGCAGGATGACAATACCGAAGCCTCCCAGCGAGGTAATGGCGTAGACAATGGTGTAAAACATCGAGGCCGAGTATCCCTCACTGGTCCCCGCCAGTATGCCCAGCAGGATAAAACCGACATGTGAGATGGTGGAATAGGCCAGCATACGCTTGATATTGGTCTGGGCAATGGCAATCACGTTACCCAGGGCCATCGAGAGTACGGCCAGGACCACCAGCATGCCCTGCCAGTCCGCATGCAATGGCCCCAGGCCATCGACCAGGAGGCGCATGGCCAGGGCAAAGGCGGCCAGCTTGGGAGCGCTGCCCAGGAACAGGGTGACCGTGACCGGGGCGCCGTGATAGACATCCGGCATCCACATGTGGAAAGGCACGGCGCCCAGCTTGAAGGCCAGGCCGATAACGACGAACACCAGCCCAAAAACCAGCACCTTGTTTTCCATGCCCGTACCGGTAAGCGCGGCGGCGACCTTTTCGAATTCGATGGAACCCGTTGCGCCATAGATCATGGAGATGCCGTAGAGCAGCATGCCGGACGCTATGGCGCCCAGGACGAAATATTTCATGGCCGCTTCCGATCCGGCCTTGGAGTCGCGGTCGAAGGCCACCATGGCATAGAGTGAAAGCGACAGCAGTTCCAGGCCCAGGTAGGCGGTGAGGAAACTATAGGCCGAGACCATCACCATCATGCCAAGCACCGCAAACAGCCCCAGTACAAAGTACTCGCCCTTGAACAAATCCCGCTCGCGCAGATAGTCCTTGGCATACAGGAAGGCCACGAAGCTGATCAGATATATCCCTATCTTCAGCGCATCGCTCATGCCGTCACGCACATAACTGCCGTCGAACACCACCTGCGCCTCCGGCTGGGAGACCCCAAGGGTCACCAGAACGGCCACCAGCAGGCCGGCCTGGGTCAGGAAATACGAGATGATGCGCTGTCTGTCCTCCATGAACAGGTCCACCACCAGGACAAAGCAAGCCACGCTGAGAATAAAGATCTCAGGCAGCACCGGAATCAGACTGGACGCTTCAAATTGCATTGATCATTTCCAAAATCAGTATAGGTTCGAGCGGATCAGAGTTTGGATACAGCGACGTGTTCCAGCAGCTTCACCAGCGAGGCATCCATTACCTCGACCAGGGGCGCGGGCCACAGGCCAAGCACCAGCACGGCAATCGCCAGGGAACCCAAAACCACAAACTCCCGCGTATTTATATCCTGCAAGGCCCTTACCTTGTCGTTTCCAACCTCCCCGAAGACCACCCGCTTCACCATCCACAGGGAATAGGCGGCGCCGAGAATCAGCGTTGTGGCGGCCAGGAAGGCGAACCAGAAGTCGGCGCGGAAACTCGCCAGAATCACCATGAATTCGCCGACGAACCCGGAGGTGCCCGGCAGGCCGGCGTTGGACATGGCGAAGAACACCATGAAGGCGCCAAAGACCGGCATGGTATGAATGACGCCGCCATAGTCCGCAATCTGGCGGCTGTGCACCCGGTCATACAGAACACCGACACAAAGGAACAGGGCGCCGGAGATGAAGCCGTGTGAAACCATCTGCACCATGCCCCCTTCCAGCCCGAGCAGCCCGCCAGCAGCCGCATCGGCATTGGCCGCGATCCGGAAGACGATGAAAAAGCCCAGGGTGACAAAGCCCATGTGGGCGATGGATGAGTAGGCGATGAGTTTTTTCATATCCTGCTGCACCAGCGCCACGAAACCGATATAGACCACCGCGATCAGCGACATCAGGATGATCAGCCAGTCCAGGTGTTGGCTGGCATCGGGCGTGATGGGCATGCTGAAGCGCAGGAAGCCGTAACCGCCGATCTTGAGCATGATGGCCGCCAGGATCACAGAGCCGCCGGTGGGGGCCTCCACATGGGCGTCCGGCAGCCAGGTATGCACCGGCCACATGGGCACCTTCACGGCGAAGGCCGCCAGGAAGGCCACGAAAATCAGGATCTGTTCCGCCAGCCCCAGCTTCAGATCATGGAAGGCGAGGATCTCCATGCTGCCGGACTTGAAATACATGTAGATCAGGGCCACCAGCATGAACACCGAGCCGAAGAAGGTATAGAGGAAGAACTTGATGGTGGCGTACACCCTGTTGGGCCCGCCCCAGATGCCGATGATAAGAAACATCGGTATCAGCATGGCCTCCCAGAACACATAGAACAGCATGGCGTCCAGCGCCGAGAACACGCCCACCATCACGCCTTCCATGATCAGGAAGGCTGCCATGTACATGGCCGGCTTGTACTGGATGACCTCCCAGCCCGCGATCACCACGAAGATGGTGATAAAGGTGGTCAGGATGATCAGCGGCATCGAGATGCCGTCCACGCCCAGATAGTATTCAACGTTGAACAGCGGAATCCAGGGAGTCCTCTCGACAAACTGCATCTGCGCAGTGCTGGTATCGAAGCCGGTATACAGCCCGAGGCTGATCAGAAAGGTCAGGATAGCGGTTGCCAGCGCCAGCCAGCGGGAGGCATTGTTAGACTTATCACCCATTGCAAGCAGTACTGCGCCACCGATAATCGGCAGCCAGGTGGTAAAGCTCAGGATTGGCCAGTCAGCACTCATGCGAAGCGTCCTACCTTATTCTTTAGATTACAAACAGGGCCAGCAGGGCTAGCAGGCCGAGAATCATGGCAAATGCATAGTGATACAGATAGCCGGTCTGGAGATGGCGGATAAAGGCGGCCAGGACACCCACCATGCGGGCCGAGCCGTTCACCACCATGCCATCGATCAGAACCCGGTCTCCGCCCTTCCACAAGGCATTGCCCAGCCCCCGGCTGCCGCCGGCAAACAGGAACTGATAGAGCTCATCGAAAAAGTATTTCTTATCCAGCAGCTTGTGCAGCAAGGCGGCGGAGCCTTTGATCCTGTCCGCAATATCTGGATTCTTCATATAGATGTAGTAGGCCGTGCCGAAACCGGCAGCGGCAAGGAAGGTCGGCAGGCCGAAGAGTCCGTGCATGATGAAGCCCAGCACGCCGTGATAGCCCTTGGCCAGCTCCCCCACCACATCATGCTGGGGCGCCACATAAATGACACCCTGGAACCAGTCGCCAAACACCACGCCGCCGACCGTCATGGCCCCGATAAACACCGACGGGATGGCCAGCAGGATCAACGGCACGGTCACCACCCTGGGGGATTCCTGCAAATGATGCCTGGTATGCTCATCCATGCGCTCTTTGCCATGAAACACCAGGAAGAACATGCGGAAACTGTAGAGGGCCGTCACGAACACGCCCAGGATCACCATCAGATAGGCGTACCCGGAGCCTGGAATGCTGGAATGATGCACGGCCTCGATAATGGAATCCTTGGAGAAAAAGCCGGACATGCCCGGGAAGCCGATCAAGGCCAGGGTGCCGATCAGCGAGGTCCAATAGGTGATGGGCATGTACTTTTTCAAACCGCCCATGTTGCGGATATCCTGGTCATGATGCA
Source organism: Sedimenticola sp. (assembly GCA_011051655.1). GTDB lineage: Bacteria > Pseudomonadota > Gammaproteobacteria > Chromatiales > Chromatiaceae > DRKS01. The sequence continues at coordinate 43,509 of DRKS01000081.1, read as the reverse complement.
TGGCGATGATGACCGAACCCGCCGCCAAAAACAGCAGGGCCTTGAAGAAGGCGTGGGTCATCAGATGAAAAATGCCGGCGGCGTAGGCCGACGCGCCCAGGGCCACGGTCATATAGCCGAGCTGGGAGAGGGTCGAGTAAGCCACCACCCGCTTGATGTCATTCTGCACAATACCGATCAGGCCGGTGAAGAAGGCGGTGGTGGCGCCGATGATCAGGACGAAGCTCAGCGCCGTCTCGGACAGCTCATACAGCGGCGACATGCGCGCCACCATGAAGATGCCGGCGGTCACCATGGTGGCCGCATGGATCAGGGCCGAGATCGGCGTCGGGCCTTCCATCGAATCAGGCAGCCACACGTGCAACGGCACCTGGGCCGACTTACCCATGGCGCCGATAAACAGCAGGATGCAGATAACCGACATCAACGACAAAGAAACACCGCATATCTGGATCTGGGTATCGGCCAGCTCCGGCGCCTTGGCGAAAACGTCCACATAGCTGATGCTGTTGAAATACATGGCCACGGCGGCGATACCGAGGAGGAAGCCGAAATCGCCCACGCGGTTGACCAGGAAGGCCTTCAGGTTGGCGAAGATCGCCGATTCGCGCACGGACCAGAAGCCGATCAGCAGGTAGGAAACCAGGCCCACCGCCTCCCAGCCGAAGAACAACTGCAGGAAGTTGTTGGACATCACCAGCATCAGCATGGAGAAGGTGAACAGCGAGATATAGCTGAAAAAACGCTGGTAACTATTGGTCCCGGCCAGGCTGCCCCCGGGCCAGTTCTCCTCGTCATGGGACATATAGCCGATGGTGTAGACGTGCACGCACAGCGAGACGAAGGTCACCACGCTCATCATCAGGGCGGTGAGCGTATCCACCAGGAAGCCGACCTCGAAGGTAATGCCGTCGCTGACCATCCAGTGGTAAACGGTGCCATTGAAGGTCTGGCGGTCGCCCGAGATGAAACCCAGCAGCACGTAGATCGACAACAAGGCCGAGATGCCCACACCCACGCTGGTCACCCAGTGAGCGCCGGCCCGCCCGATTCTGGCCCCGGCAAAGCCCGCGATGATGGCTCCGATGAGAGGCGTAAAGGCAATGGCAAGATAAATCTTTTCCATGGTGTGCTTCTTCTATTCAGTCTGAAAGTGGGCCGTCAACCCTGCAGGGTATCCAGGTCCGCAACATTAATGGTGCGCCGGTTACGGAACAGCACCACCAGGATGGCCAAACCAATAGCCGCCTCGGCCGCCGCAACGGTAAGAATAAAGAACACGAACACCTGCCCCGCCGCATCATCAAGAAAGCGGGAGAAGGCAATGAAGTTCATGTTTACCGCCAGCAACATCAATTCGACGCACATCAGGATAATGATGACGTTCTTACGATTCAGAAAAATCCCGGCAACACTCAGCGAAAACAGAATTGCCCCAAGAGTCAGATAGTCGGAGAGTGCGATCATTTCGCCTCCATTTTCTTTTCCGCGGGCATCTTCACCACGCGTATGCGGTCAGGCCCTTTCTTCACCTGGACCTGCAGGGCAGGGTCGATGCGCTTGTTGTCGGGCCGCCGGCGCAAGGTCAATCCAATAGCGGCAATGATGCCCACCAGCAGGATCACGGATGCGATCTCGACGGGATACATGTAGATGGTGTAAAGCACGTTGCCCAGCTCTTCGGTATTGCTGTAGTCGGCGGGATGGGGGGCCGGCATGGCGTACTTGTCCAAACCGAAATACTTGGGCCCCACGACCAGAAACATCTCCACCGCCATGATGCCCGCCACCAGCAGCCCCACCGGCAGCATCTTTATGAAGCCCGCGCGCATCGCCGCCTGGTCGATATCCAGCATCATCACGACGAACAGGAACAGCACCATAACCGCGCCGACGTAGACCAGCACCAGCACTATGGCCAGGAATTCCGCCTCCAGCAGCATCCACAGTATGGAGCTGGTGAAAAAGGCCAGCACCAGGAACAATGCGGAATGCACCGGGTTGCGCCGGGTGATCACCATGGTGGCGGCGAACACCAGAATCGCGGAAAAAACATAAAAGAGAAACTTTTCGAACGTCATCGGTTCTTCCAGACGGTTTGCTTACCAGTCATAACTATTCCCAGGGCGCGCACTACCGGTAGGGCGCCTGAGCCTCAAGATCCTTCGCTATCTGCGCCTCGTGCTTGTCGCCGTTGGCCAGCAGCTTTTCCTTGGTCATGATGTTCTCGCCCTTGTTCTCGAAGCAGTACTCGTATACGTGAGATTCCACGATTGCATCAACCGGGCAGGACTCCTCGCAGTAGCCACAGAATATGCACTTGAACAGGTCGATCTCGTATCGCGTCGTGCGGCGGGAGCCATCCTCCCTCGGCTCGGCCTCGATGGTAATGGCCAAGGCTGGGCAGGTCGCCTCACAGAGCTTGCAGGCGATACAGCGCTCTTCCCCGTTTTCATACCGGCGCTGGGCGTGCAGGCCGCGGAAGCGCGGCGACAGCGGCGCCCGCTCCTCCGGATACTGGATGGTGAATTTCTTGGCGAACAGATAGCGCCCCGTCAACTGCAGGCCTTTCAAAAGCTCCAGCAGGAACAGGCTCCGGAAGTAGTCAGTCAATACCTTCATCTCTTATTCCGCCTCATCAAACCGCCACGAAAAAGCCCGCCAGCACGATCCAGACGATGGTGATGGGAATGAATACCTTCCAGCCCAGGCGCATGATCTGGTCATAGCGGTAGCGCGGGAAGGTCGCGCGGAACCAGAGAAACAGGAAGGCCACCACCAGGGTCTTGAGCAGCAGCCAGATGAATCCGGGCACCAGATCGAACAGGGTTCCCAGCAGCGGGATGCCGTGGAAGGGCGACAGCCAGCCGCCCATGAACATGATCGCGGTCAATGCGGAGATCAGGATCATGTTGGCGTATTCCGCCAGGAAGAAGACCGCAAAGGTCATGCCGGAATACTCGACATGGAAGCCGGCCACGATCTCGGACTCGCCTTCGGCCACGTCGAAGGGGGCCCGGTTGGTCTCGGCCACGCCGGAGACGAAGTAGATCACGAAAATGGGCAGCAGCGGTATCCAGAACCAGTTGAGAAAACCCCAGCTTCCCGCCTGGGCCTGCACGATATCCCCGAGGTTGAGGCTGCCGGCGGCGATCAGCACCACCACCAGGGCGAAGCCCATGGCGATCTCATAGGCCACGATCTGGGCGCCACAGCGTATGGCGCTGAGAAAGGCGTATTTCGAGTTGGACGCCCAGCCGGCGATGATCACCCCGTAGACCCCCACCGAGGTCAGGGCCAGGAGATAGAGCAGGCCGGCGTTGATGTCCGCCAGCACCAGATCCTCGCTGAAGGGGAACACTGCCCAGGCCGCCAGCGCCGGGCCGATGGAGAGCATGGGGGCCAGGATGAACAGGGTCTTGTTGGCGTTGGTCGGGAGAATGATCTCCTTGAACATCAGCTTGACGGCGTCTGCGATGGGCTGCAGCGAACCCCTGGGGCCGACCCTGTTGGGGCCGATGCGCACCTGCATATAGCTGATGACCTTGCGCTCGGCCAGGGTGTAGTAGGCCACGCAGAGCATCAGCGGCAGCACGATAGCCACGATCTTGATAAGAATCCAGAGTATGTCTAAGAATGCATCCATGAGATCACACCTTCTCCAGGGAGATTTCCCCGAATTGATCACCAAGGGATTCGCTGCCAGGTACGCCGGCCGCAACCCAAACACAGCCATCCGGCACCCGGGCGTCCACACGCAATACCAGCTTCGCCCGCTGCCCGCCCTGCACCACAGCAACCGTATCGCCATCCCCCACGCCGGCCTTCCCGGCCACGGTGGCGTTGGCGCGTGCGACCGCGGCATCCCTTGCGTCCTTTGTTTCCTGTAGCGCGGCGGCGCGCCGCACCAGGGCATCCGCCGCATAGATGGGGACCTCTCCGATGCGCATCAGCTTGCCGGCCGAGGCCTGGATCTCCCCATCGGTGGTGTTGTCCAGGTCATTCTCCGGCCTGGCGCCGGCGCAGGCCTGCTGCAGCTCGTCACGCACCTCCTCGGAGCTGAGATAATCGAAGCCTTTCAGGTCCATCAGATTGCCCAATACGCGCAGCACCTTCCAGCCGGGCCGCGCCTCTCCAAGGGGGGCGACCGCACCGCCAAAGCCCTGCCAGGCGCCTTCGGCATTCACGAAGGTGCCGGAGGTCTCGGCGAAGGCCCCGATGGGAAGCATCACATCCGCCGTCTCCTCGAGGGAGGGGCTGCGGTAGGCGGTGAGGGCAACCACGCATTCGGCCCCCGCCAGGGCCTGCTTGGCCAGCGCCGGGTTGGCGCAATCGAGGCCGGGCTCCAGGCCGAGCAGGAGATAGCCCTTGCGTGGCGACTCCAGCATGGTCCGGGCGTTGAGGCCGGTCTTCTCCGCGGGTCTGGCCCCGGCGCCGTATTTCGGAACGGCGCCCGCCAGCGCCGCGCCGATGGTGTTGGCGGCGGCCGGCAGAATGCCCAGGGCGGCGCCCGTGGACTCGGCGATGGATGAGGCCAGGCCGTACAGGATGGAGTAATCCGGATGGGACTGGGCCAGGTTGCCCAGCAGGATCGTGGCCGACCCGGCACTCTTCAGCTTCTTCGCAATGGCCTTGTGCTCATCGCTGACCGATACCCGGCCGGCCAGGACCTTGGAACCGCCCGCGGCCTTGGCGATGCCCGCCAGGTTGTGCACCATGCCCGCCAGATCGCTCACCACCTGGTTCGCATCGAAGTGCAGATCCAGGCCCAGCGGATTCACAAAGTGGACCTCCGCCCCCTTGAGCGACGCCTTGCGCAGGCGATGGGCCAGCAGGGGCTGGTCCTTGCGCACGTTGGAGCCGATCAGCAGGGCGGCGTCGACCTTTTCCAGCTCGGCGATGGATTGGCCCAGCCAGGGAAAGGCCGGCCCTTCCGAGCGGAAATCGGACTGTCTCAGGCGGTGGTCGATGTTGGCGCTGCCGAGACCGCGGGTGATCTTCTGCGCCAGGTAGAGCTCTTCCAGGGTGGCCGTGGGAGACACCAGGGTTCCGATCTGGTCGGCGTCGGCGGCCGCCACGGATCTCAGACCCCGGGCGGCGGCCTCCAGGGCGTCTTCCCAACTCGCCTCGGCCCAGGCGCCGTTTTTCTTGATCAGCGGCCGGGTCAGGCGATCATCGCTGTAGAGGCCCTCGTAGCTGAAGCGGTCCCGGTCCGAGATCCAGACCTCGTTGACCGCCTCGTTCTCGCGGGGATGCACCCGCATGACCCGGTTGCGCCGCACGTGGATCTGGATGTTCGAGCCCACCGAGTCATGGGGCGCGACGCCGTCGCGCCGGGTCAGTTCCCAGGCCCGGGCCCGGTAGCGGAAAGGCTTGGAGGTCAAAGCGCCCACCGGGCACAGGTCGATGACGTTGCCCGACAGCTCGGAGTCGACGCTGTGGGCGATATAGGTGCCGATGGTCATGTGTTCACCGCGGCCGGTGGCCCCCAGCTCCCGCATCCCGGCGATCTCGTCGCCGAAGCGCACACAGCGGGTGCAGTGAATGCAGCGGGTCATGTCGGTGGCGATCAGCGGACCCACGTCGGTCTGGGGCACCACGCGCTTGCCTTCCACGAAGCGGGAGACATCGCTGCCGTAGCCCATGGCCACGTCCTGCAGCTCGCACTCGCCGCCCTGATCGCAGATGGGGCAGTCCAGGGGGTGATTGATGAGCAGGAATTCCATGGTGCCCTTCTGCGCCGCCAGCGCCACCGGCGAGCGGGTCTGGACCTTCATGCCATCCGTCACCTGGGTGGCGCAGGCCGGGATGGGCTTTGGCACCTTCTCCACCTCCACCAGGCACATGCGGCAGCTTGCCGCCACGGACAGCTTGTTGTGATAACAGAAACGAGGGATATCGATGCCCGCAGCGTCGGTCACGTCGATGAGCAGCGCCCCCGGTTTTGCCTCCAGGGTCTGGCCATCCACCTCGATCGTTATGGTTTTTTCTTCACTCATCGCTTCTCTCTACCGGCCACAAGCCCGCCGTCAGGCGCCCGCGCCTACCATGCACTTCTTATGGTCGATGTGATACTGGAATTCATCCCGGTAGTGCCTCAGCATGCCCTCCACCGGCATGGCGGCGGCGTCGCCGAGGGCGCAGATGGTCTTGCCCCGGATCCGGCCCTGCACGTCCAGCAGCAGATCGAGGTCTTCCGGCCGGCCCTCGCCGTTCTCGATGCGGTTGACCACCCGCCAGAGCCAGCCGGTGCCCTCCCGGCAGGGGGTGCATTGGCCGCAGGATTCCTCGTGATAGAAATAGGACATGCGGTCCAGCACCTTGACCATGCAGGTCGTATCGTCCATGACGATGACCGCCCCGGAACCCAGCATGGAGCCCGCCTTGGCGATGCAGTCGTAATCCATGGTCAGGTCCATCATGATCTCGCCCGGGATCACCGGTGAGGACGAGCCGCCGGGGATCACCGCCTTCAGCTTGCTGCCGTCGCGCATGCCGCCGGCCAGCTCGAACAATTCGGCAAAGGGGGTGCCCATGGGGAGTTCGAACACCCCGGGATTCTTCACATGTCCCGAGATGGAAAACAGCTTGCTGCCGCCGCTGTTCTCGACGCCGAGATCCCGGAACCACTCGGCCCCCTCGCGCAGGATGCTGGGGACCGACGACAGGGTCTCCGTATTGTTGATGACGGTGGGGCAGCCATAGAGGCCCACGTGGGCGGGAAAGGGCGGCTTGAACCGCGGCTGCCCCTTCTTGCCCTCGATGGACTCCAGCAGGGCCGTCTCTTCACCGCACACATAGGCCCCGCCGCCGAGGTGGACATGGACTTCGCAATCGTAGCCGGAGCCCAGGATGTCCTTGCCGACGAGGCCGGCCTCCCGGGCCTGGTCGATGGCGTTCTGGAAGCGCTCGTAGGGTTCCCAGAACTCGCCGCGGATATAGTTGTAGGCCCGGTGGGCGCCGATGACGTAGCTGGCGATGACCATGCCCTCCACCAGGGCGTGGGGGTTGTAGCGCAGGATGTCGCGGTCCTTGAAGGTGCCGGGTTCGCCCTCGTCCGAGTTGCAGACCAGGTATTTGTCCACCGGCGCATCCCGGTTGATAAAGCTCCACTTCAGGCCCGTGGGGAATCCCGCGCCGCCGCGGCCGCGCAGGCCCGAGGTCTTCATCCACTCGATCACCTCCGCCGGCGGGGTCTTCTGGGTCAGGATCCTGGTGAGGACTTCATACCCGCCGCGGCTGCGATATTGATCGATATCCCAGAGGCGCTCCAGGTCGAGGTTTCGAAACAGGACTTCGTTGGCCATCCGCGTTACTCCAGCTCGTCCAGGATCGAATCGAGGGTTTCCGGTGTCAGGTTCTCATAGTACTTCCTGCCCACCTGCATCATGGGCGCGCCGCCGCAGGCCCCCAGACACTCCACCTCTTTGAGGGAAAAGCGGCCGTCTTCGGTCACCTCGCCCCATTTGATCCCCAACTTGTTGTTCAAATGCTCAACGATCTTGTCCGAACCGTTGATCATGCACGAGACATTGGTGCAGATGCACAGCTTGTTCCGGCCCACCGGCTTGTGCTCATACATGGAATAGAAGGTCGCCACTTCATAGACGGCGATGGGCGGCATATCCAGGTAGGCGGCGACCTCGTCCATCCGCTCCTGGGTCAGCCAGCCGCCGTTGTCGTCCTGGACGATGCGCAGGGCGGCCATGACCGCGGACTGCTTCTGCCCTTCCGGATACTTGGCGATCTCCCGATCGATTTCCGCCCGGATCTCGGGCGTGAACAGCTCGTCTTTATTTAGGGTTTCAAGCGCACTCATAACTTGTCTCAGCGGTCGATTTCGCCGAATACGATGTCCATGGTCCCGATCAGGGCCACCACGTCGGCCAGCATGTGCCCCTTGGCCATCTCGTCCATGGCCATGAGATGGGGGAAGCCCGGCGCCCGCAGCTTGAGCCGGTAGGGCTTGTTGGCCCCGTCGGAGATGATGTAGACGCCAAACTCGCCCTTCGACGCCTCCACGGCGGAATAGACCTCGCCGGGTGGGGTGCAATAGCCCTCGCTGAAGAGCTTGAAGTGGTGAATCAGGCCTTCCATGTCGCTTTTCATGGCGGCCCGCTTCGGTGGGGCGATCTTGTGGTCCTCGATGATTACCGGGCCGGGATTATCACGCAGCCAGTCGACGCACTGCCTGATGATGCGGTTGGACTGGCGAATCTCCTCGATACGCACCAGGTAGCGGTCGTAACAGTCGCCGTTCTGGCCCACCGGGATATCGAAATCCACCTTGTCATAGGCGGCGTAGGGCTGCTTCTTGCGCAGGTCCCAAGCCACCCCGGAACCGCGCAGCATGGGGCCGGAAAAGCCCAGGGCCTTGGCCCGCTCAGGGGAGACCACGCCGATGCCCACGGTGCGCTGCTTCCAGATGCGGTTGTCCGTCAGCAGGGTTTCGTACTCGTCCACCAGGCCGGGGAAGCGGTTGGTGAAGTCCTCGAGAAAGTCCAGCAGGGAGCCCTGGCGGTTTTCGTTCAGCCGATCGAGTTCCGCCTTGTCCCGCTGTAGATTGGAAGGCTTGAAGCGCGGCATCTCATCAGGCAGATCCCGGTAGACGCCGCCGACCCGGTAGTAGGCGGCATGCATGCGGGCGCCGGAGACCGCCTCGTAGCAGTCCATCAGGTCCTCGCGCTCACGGAAGCAGTACAGAAACACCGTCATGGCGCCGATGTCCAGGGCATGGGTGCCCAGCCACATCATGTGGTTCAGGATGCGGGTGATCTCATCGAACATGGTCCGGATGTACTGGGCCCGGATGGGCGCCTCGATCCCCAGCAGCTTCTCCACGGCGCGCACATAGGCGTGCTCGTTCTGCATCATGGAGACATAGTCCAGGCGATCCATGTAGGGGATGCTCTGGTTATAGGGCTTGGTCTCGGCCAGCTTTTCGGTGCCGCGGTGCAGCAGGCCGATATGGGGGTCCGAACGCTCGATGACCTCGCCGTCCATCTCCAGCACCAGGCGCAGCACGCCGTGGGCCGACGGATGCTGGGGACCAAAGTTCAGGGTGTAATTACGAATCTCAGGCATCGGCTCTGCTTCGCTAGTTTGATTCTACGTTCTGATGGCGCCCGGCCTTGCGGATCACCCGCGGCACCAGGGTGCGCGGCTCGATCTTTACCGGCTCATAGACCACCCGCGCCAGCTCGGGGTCGTAGCGCATTTCCACATGGCCGGACAGCGGGAAGTCCTTGCGGAAGGGATGGCCCACGAAACCATAGTCGGTAAGGATGCGCCGCAGGTCCGGATGGCCGTCGAACAGGATTCCGAACAGGTCGAAGGCCTCGCGCTCAAACCAGTCGGCGACGGGCCAGACCGATACGACTGAGTCGATCATGGGCTGTTCCGTATCCACATGGGCGCGCAGGCGCAGGCGCAGGTTGCGGCCGACGGAGAGCAGATGATAGACCACGGCGAAGCGCTCGCTGCCGGTCAAATCGAGTTCGGCGTCCCGCTCCACGCCGCGCCCGAAGCCGGTGGAGGAGGCCCGGCTGGTCTCCCATTCGGCCTGACCATAGGCGGAATAATCCACGCCGCAGAGGTCGATCAGTTGTTCGAATCCAAAGGCCTCGCCGTCCCGCAGCTCCGTGGCCACGTCGACCAGGTGTTCCCGCGGCACGACCAGGGTCGCTTCACCCAGGCCCTGCTCAATACGGCAGCCCTTGGGACCAAAGGCGATAATCAGGGCCTCGACCAGTTCGGCCAGCCGCTCGTCGGACGTTGTGGTGGCGGAATCGTTCATAAGGGAAACCTAGCGGGCAATAGTCGAGGTGCGATGGATCTTGTTCTGCAACTGCAGGATGCCGTAAAGCAGCGCCTCCGCCGTGGGCGGACAGCCCGGCACATAGATATCCACCGGGACGACGCGGTCACAGCCGCGCACCACGGAATAGGAATAGTGGTAATAGCCGCCGCCGTTGGCGCAGGAACCCATGGAGATCACCCAGCGGGGCTCCGCCATCTGGTCATAGACCTTGCGCAGCGCAGGAGCCATCTTGTTCACCAGGGTGCCGGCCACGATCATGACATCGGACTGGCGGGGGCTGGGACGGAAGATGATGCCGAAGCGGTCCATGTCGTAGCGGGAGGCGGCGGCGTGCATCATCTCGACGGCGCAGCAGGCCAGGCCGAAGGTCATGGGCCACAGGGAGCCGGTGCGCGCCCAGTTGATGAGCTTATCGGCGTTGGTGGTGATTACGCCCTCTTTGAAGACACCCTCTATTCCCATTCCAGCGCCCCTTTCTTCCACTCATAGATAAAGCCGATGGTAAGGACCGCCAGGAACACCATCATGACGATATAGCCAATCATGCCGATCTGGTCGAGCACCACGGCCCAGGGAAAGAAAAATGCAATTTCCAGATCGAAAATGATGAAGAGAATGGCCACGAGGTAGTAGCGCACATCGAACTTCATGCGCGCATCCTCGAAGGCCTCAAAGCCGCACTCGTAGGGAGATTCTTTTTCGTCGTCGGGCTTGCGGGTCCCGAGCATGAAGCCCATGGCCACCATTACCGCGCCGATCACGGCGCCAATGGTGATGAAAACCAATACGGGCAGATAGTTTTCGAGCATTGTTGTTTCGCCCTCCCCCGACCGGGTTATTTATTTTAGTACCCTGTCCGTTTCAACAGGCCCGCAAGTCTAGTGCAGGAAGACAAGCCGTGTCAAGCAAAAGGCATTATTATAATGCCTTATCAATCAATTAGTTACAAATGCACGGACACAAAAAACCGGCATCGCCGAAAGCGGCGATGCCGATCCGAGAATGGTGCCGATGGCCGGACTTGAACCGGCACGGCTCGCGCCACCGCCCCCTCAAGACGGCGTGTCTACCAATTCCACCACATCGGCTGATTCTGTCTTAATCTTTCTGCCGCACTCCGCCCCCAAAGCGGCTGCAGCGGCCTTTGCAAGGCCCTGCCTAGTCGGCCGGAACGGCGGGGATCTCGCCGCCCGCCGCTTCCACGGGCGTCTCAGGCGTAAAGGGGATCTCGCTTTCCGGCATGGGCGCCTCCCGGGTCACGGCTGCCGGCGTCCCCATCAGATCCGGCTGCTCTTTGCCCTGCATGGCGAAATAGGCCAAGGCCATGCTGGTCAGAAAGAACAGGGTGGCCAGTATGCCCGTGGCGCGGCTGAGAAAAGAGCCTGAGCCCTGGGCGCCAAATACCGTCGAGGACGCGCCGCTGCCGAAGGCCGCGCCGGCGTCGGCGCCCTTGCCATGCTGAATCAGCACCAGGCCAATCAGCCCGATGGCCAGTAGGAGATGAACGGCAACCAAGATCGTTTGCATTCGAAATTCCAGAAATAATGTCAATCAAACAAATTCAAGCAGCGGCCTTGCAAATGGCCAGGAAATCTTCCGCCTTGAGCGATGCGCCACCGATGAGCCCGCCATCGATATCCGCCTGGGCCAGCAATTCTACGGCATTCCCGGGCTTCATGCTTCCCCCATAGAGAATGCGCAGTCCATCGGCCACGGCCGGGTCATGTCCCGCCACCCGGCTGCGGATGAAGGCATGCACATCCTGGGCCTGCTGCGGTGTGGCCGTCATGCCGGTGCCTATGGCCCAGACAGGCTCGTAGGCGACAACGGCATCGGCCAGCGCCGCGGCTCCCGCCAGTTCGAGCACCGCATCCAACTGGCGGCCAACCACATCTTCCGTGGTTCCCCGCTGCCGCTCCTCCAGCGTCTCGCCAACGCAAAGAATGGGCCTCAGGCCCGCCGCACGGGCGGCGGCGAACTTCCGCGCCACCAGGGCGTCGTCCTCGCCATAGAGGGTGCGCCGCTCCGAGTGGCCGACGATGACGTACCTACAGCCGAAGTCCAGCAACATGGAGGCCGCGATTTCACCGGTAAAGGCACCACCCGCCTCCGCGGAGAGATTCTGTCCGCCCCAGGCGACGGGCGTATCCGCCAACTGCGCCTGGGCCTCGGGGATAAAGACGAATGGCGGGCAGACGGCGACCTCGGCCGGGCCGACATCTCCAATGCCGGCCTTGATCCCCTTCAACAGCTCCCTGACGCTGTTCAGGGAACCGTTCATTTTCCAGTTCCCCGCCACTAGTGGTTGACGCATGCGTCTCTCCCCATGGAAAAATAGCGCGCTAGCTTAACGGTCAATGCCTTTGAAATCAATGCGTGATTCAGACCAAATCGCGGACAACATCCGCCAACTGGCCCGCCAGCCGCACGACCTGGCCCTGGTCCCGGCCTTCCACCATCACGCGGATCAGCGGTTCGGTACCGGACGGGCGTAACAATACGCGCCCTTCCTCCTGCAGTTCGGATTCGGCCTCTTCAATCGCCCGCTGCAGTATCTTCGATCCCATGACATCACAATCCCTTTCGATGCGCACGTTCACGAGTTCCTGCGGATATTTTTCGACGCCGGCGCAGAGTTCGCGCAGGGACTTGTCCTTCTGGTGCGCCTCCGCCAATACCTGCAGGGCGGAGATAATGCCGTCTCCCGTGGTGGTGCGGTCCCGGCAGATGATATGGCCCGAGGGCTCGCCGCCAAGGTCCCATTGCTGCTGCTGCAGGCGCTCCAGGATATAGCGGTCGCCGACGCTGACGCGTTCGAATCCGATTCCCGACCGCCCCAGGGCATGCTCCAGGCCCAGGTTGCTCATCACGGTACCGACCACCGGCCCGCACATGCCGCCCTTTGCCTGGCGCGAGCGGGCGATGATATAGAGCAGATCATCGCCGTTGCGCAGTTCACCCCGGTCGTCCACCATGACCACCCGGTCGCCATCGCCGTCCAGGCCGATCCCCATGTCGGCCCCGGTGGCCCGTACGGTTTCCTGCAACAATTCCGGGCTGGTGGAACCAACGCCCGCATTGATGTTCAGGCCATCCGGCTCGATACCGATGGGAATCACCTCCGCGCCCAGCTCATCGAACACGTGGGGCGCAATATGGTAGGTGGCACCGTTGGCGCAGTCCACCACCAGCTTCATGCCCCGGAAGTTCATTACGGAGGGAATGGTGCTTTTACAGAATTCTATGTAACGGCCGGCGGCGTCCTGTATCCGGCTTGCCTTTCCCAGGCTCTCGGAGCCCACCGTGGTCATCTTACGCGACAGCTCCTGCTCGATGGCCAGCTCGGTTTCATCCGGCAATTTACAGCCGTCTCCCGAGAAAAATTTGATGCCGTTGTCCTGGTGCGGGTTATGGGAGGCGCTGATCACGATGCCCCCCTGGGCGTGCAGGGTCCGGGTCAGGTAGGCGATGCCAGGCGTGGGCATGGGACCGAGCAGACGGGTGTTCACCCCGGCGGCGACCAATCCGGCCTCCAGGGCCGATTCGAACATATAACCGGAGATCCTGGTGTCCTTGCCGATGAGAACGCCGCTCCCTCCTCCCTTGCCCAGCACCCGGCCTGCGGCCCAACCCAGCCTCAGCACGAAGTCCGGGGTGATGTCCCCTTTTCCGACCCGCCCCCGGATGCCATCGGTTCCAAAATGCTTGCGCTCCACCACCAGATTTTTCTCCTGTCGATTGAGGGCGCTATGCGCCATCCAGGACCGCCGCCGCCACGGTTATGGCATCTGCTGTCGGCCTGACATCATGCGCCCTGATTATTTTTGCCCCTTGGTTCACCGCCAGCACCGCCGCCGCCAGGCTGCCGTACAGGCGCTGGTCCGCCGGCGCATCCAGCAAGGCGCCGATCATCGATTTGCGGGAAACCCCAACCAGCAGCGGCGCGCCCAGGCCGGAAAGATCCCGCAGGTTCCTCAACAGCGCGAGATTATGCTCCAGGGTCTTGCCAAAACCAAATCCCGGATCAACCAGCAGCCGCTCACGCGGGATTCCGGCGTGAATGCAGCATTCGATGCGCCCGGCCAGAAAATCCCTTACCTCGGCCACCACGTCAATATAAGCGGGGGCGTTCTGCATGGTGCGGGGAGCGCCCCGCATGTGCATGAGGCAGACCGGCGTCCCCAGCCCGGATGCCGCCTCGAGCGCCCCCGGCGCACGCAGGGCCTGGACATCGTTGATGAGCCCGGCACCGGCGGCCACCGCCGCCCGCATCACCCCGGGCTTGCTGGTATCGATGGAGACGGGCACCGGCAGCTCGGATGCCATGGCCTCGATCACGGGAATCACCCGCTCCAGCTCTTGGGCCTCATCGACGGGTCGGGCGCCGGGCCGGGTCGACTCGCCACCCACGTCGATGATGGCGGCCCCCTCCTCCACCATGCGCCGGGCCTGCTCCAGGGCCGCGTCGAGGCATAAAAAATCACCCCCGTCCGAAAAGGAATCGGGGGTGACATTGAGTATGCCCATGACCCGGGGGCTGGACAGATCCAGGGGCTTGCCGGCGCAGTCGAGGATCGGCATCAAAAACGTTTTACCGTCAACCGTGAACGGTAAACCGCTCGATTCAATGCTGCTCGGCGGGTCCGCCGATGGTTCCCTCACCCTTGTCTTTGGGCTTTTCCCCGGCGACCTTGACGCCGCCGTCCGGCTTGGAGTCCGGTTCTTCCCAGTCCTCGGGCGGCCGCGGCGGCTTGCCGCTCATGATGTCGTCGATCTGGTCACTGTCGATGGTTTCGTACTTGATCAGGGCCTCCGCCATCAGATGCAGCTTCTCCATATTCTCGTTGAGGATGTTGTCCGCACGCTCGTAGTTGCGGTTAATGATCGCCCGGATCTCTTCGTCTATGGTATGGGCCGTGTCATCCGAAACATTCTTGTGCTGGGTGACCGAGCGGCCAAGGAACACCTCCTCCTCTTCATCCTCGTAGAGCAGGGGGCCCAGCTTCTCCGACAGCCCCCACTGGGTGACCATCTTGCGGGCAATCTCCGTCGCACGCTTGATATCGTTGGAGGCGCCGGTGGTCACGCTGTCGGGGCCGAATATCAGCTCTTCGGCAATGCGGCCGCCGAACAGACTGGAGATCTGGCTCTCCAGGTGCTCCTTGCTCAGGCTGTAGCGATCCTCCTCGGGAAGAAACATGGTCACCCCCAGCGCCCGGCCCCTGGGAATGATGCTGACCTTGTAGACGGGGTCGTGGGACGGCACCAGCCGTCCGACAATGGCGTGCCCGGCCTCGTGGTAGGCGGTGAGCTTTTTCTCATCATCGCTCATCACCATGGAGCGGCGCTCCGCCCCCATCATGATCTTGTCCTTGGCCTTTTCCAGATCGTCCATGTCCACTTCGCGCTTGTTGGCCCGGGCGGCGAACAGGGCCGCCTCGTTCACCAGATTGGCGAGGTCCGCCCCGGAAAAGCCAGGGGTGCCGCGCGCGATAATGGAGGCCTTCACCTGATCGGAGGCCGGCACCTTGCGCAGATGCACCTTGAGAATCTGCTCACGGCCGCGCACGTCGGGGAGCGGCACCACCACCTGGCGATCGAAGCGGCCGGGGCGCAGCAGGGCCGGATCCAGCACGTCCGGGCGGTTGGTGGCGGCGATAACGATCACGCCCTCGTTGCCCTCGAAGCCGTCCATCTCCACCAGCAACTGGTTCAGGGTCTGCTCCCGTTCGTCATGGCCGCCTCCCAGGCCGGCGCCGCGATGACGGCCGACAGCATCAATTTCATCTATGAAGATAATGCAGGGCGCATGTTTCTTGGCCTGCTCGAACATGTCGCGCACCCTCGAAGCGCCCACCCCCACGAACATTTCCACGAAATCAGAGCCGGAAATGGTGAAAAAGGGTACCTTGGCCTCGCCGGCGATGGCCTTGGCAAGCAGGGTCTTGCCCGTTCCGGGAGACCCGACCATGAGTACGCCTTTTGGGATCTTGCCGCCAAGCTTCTGAAACTTGGAAGGATCACGCAGAAACTCGACCATTTCTGCGACCTCTTCCTTGGCCTCCTCGACTCCGGCCACGTCATTGAAGGTGACCTTGACCTGGTCCTCGCTGAGCATGCGCGCCCGGCTCTTGCCGAAGGACATGGCCCCGCGGCCGCCTCCGCCGCCCTGCATCTGGCGCATGAAGAAAATCCACAGGCCGATGAGAATAAACAGCGGAAACCAGTTGATCAGGATCGACATCAGAATGGAGGGCTGCTCCGGGGGTTTGGCGATAATCTCCACATTGTTGTTCAGCAGATCGCCCACCAGCCCGTCATCCTCGGGGCTGTAGGTGGAGAAATGCTCATTGGCCATGGTGACGCCTTCGATCAGTCGGCCGCTGATCTGCACCTGCCGCACCTCGCCCTGCTTCACTTCTTCCAGGAACCGGGAATAAGGCATCATGCGGGGCGCAGTTTTCTGCGTCGTAAAATTATTGAATACGGACATGAGGACAATCGCAATGATTACCCAGAGAATCAGATTTTTTACTAAATCATTCAAAACGATATCCTCAATACAACATCGGCTTCACATGCCATCGAAAACAGGTTTGCTGACATAAGCTCATCAGCGCCATGATATATATCCAGGTTGGCCATATTATGAATTATAGCCTGCCGCCACCAAGTATACCTCCCGGCTATGGGGGCGGGACGCCTTGGGTTTTCTCGTCACCACCTTTCCAAAACAGGCGCGCAGATCGCGGACGTAGGCATCGAACCCTTCCCCCTGGAAGACCTTCACCACCAGCCCGCCGCCGGGCGTCAGTACCTGTCTGGCAAAATCCAGGGCCAGTTCGCACAGATACATGGCGCGCGGCTGGTCCACGGCCGGCATGCCACTGACATTGGGGGCCATATCGGAAATTACAAGATCCGCCGGGCGGCCGGCCAGGATGCCGTTCAGCCGCTGCAGCGGATCGTCCTCACGGAAATCCCCCTGGATGAAATCAACGCCCTCCAGGGGCTCCATGGGCAGGATATCCAGGGCCACCACCTTGCCCTTTGGACCGACGGTGCGCCGGGCAAGCTGGCTCCAGCCACCCGGCGCCGCCCCCAGATCCACCACGATCTGGCCGGGCCTGAGGATACGGTCGCGCTCCTGGATTTCCAACAGCTTGTAGGCGGCGCGGGAGCGATAGCCCTCCCGTTGCGCCCTTTTGACGAATTCGTCCTTGAAGTGACGATCCAGCCATTGGCGACTGCTCTTGCTGCGGCTCACTCGTAGCGCACTTCCAGGATCTCAAGCTCCCGCACGCCACCCGGCGTCTCAAAGGAGGCGACATCTCCCTCGGACTTGCCGATCAGGGAGCGGGCGATGGGGGAAGTGATGGAAATGAGGCCGGCCTTGATGTCGGCCTCGTCCTCACCCACGATCTGGTAGGTATGCTCATCGCCGGTAGCGACGTCCTCCACATCCACCGTGGCGCCGAATACCACCTTGCCGCCGGCGTTCAGGGTGGAGACGTCGATAATCTGGGCATGAGAGAGCTTGCCCTCGATATCCTTGATCCGCCCCTCGATGAAGGCCTGCTGCTCCCGCGCCGCATGATATTCGGCATTCTCTTTGAGATCGCCATGGGCGCGGGCCTCGGCAATGGCCTGGATGACCTTCGGCCGGGCAACGGTCTTCAGCTCGGTGAGTTCCGCGCGCAGCTTCTCAGCACCCCGCAGGGTGAGTGGTACCTTGCTCATTGAGATAAATCCTCTGCAATCCCCGGTTCTGCAGATTCAGCCAGAACCTCGGGACAAAAACAAATGTAAATCCTGCAGCCGGTTGACATCGGCCGTTTCCAGTTCCTGCAACGCCATGCAAATCGCCTCCGCGCCGGCGATGGTCGTGGTATAGCTGACCTTATGCTGCAATGCCGCCCCCCGTATGGAGGCGGAGTTTTCAATGGCCTTCTTGCCCTCGGTGGTGTTCACGATCAGGCTGAACTCGTCATTTTTGATCATGTCCACGATGTCCGGCCGGCCCTCGCCCACCTTGTTGACCACGGCGCATTCGATGCCCGCCTCCCGCACCGCCCTTGCCGTCCCACGGGTGGCGGCCAGTTTGAAGCCGCGCCCGTCGAGGGCCCGCGCCACGCGCACCAGCCGTTCCTTATCCGCATCCCGCACGCTCAGCAACACCTTGCCATGCTGCGGCAGCCTGTCCCCCGCGCCCTCCAGCGATTTGGCAAAGGCCTCGCCGAAGGTCCGGCCCACGCCCATGACCTCGCCGGTAGACTTCATCTCCGGGCCCAGTACGCTGTCCACGCCGGGGAATTTAATGAAGGGGAACACGGCCTCCTTGACGAAATAGTGATCCGGGATGCGCTCCCTGGTGATGCCCTGCTCCACCAGGCTTCGCCCCGCCATGCAACGGGCCGCCACCTTCGCCAGGGGAACGCCCGTGGCCTTGGATACGAATGGGACCGTGCGCGAGGCCCTCGGGTTCACCTCCAGAATATAAATCCGGTCGTCCTTGATGGCAAACTGGGTGTTCATGAGGCCCTTTACCTTGAGTTCCAGGGCCATCATGCGAATCTGTTCGCGCATGCGGTCCTGGATCTCCGGGGACAGGGTGTAGGGCGGCAGGGAGCAGGCGGAATCGCCGGAATGCACGCCGGCCTGTTCGATATGCTCCATGATGCCGCCGATCAGCACCTGTTCACCGTCACAGATGGCGTCCACGTCCACCTCGATGGCGTCGTCCAGGAAGCGGTCCAGCAGCACCGGGGAGTCGTTGGAGACGCTGACCGCCTCGCGCATGTAGCGGCGCAGGTCATTTTCGTCGTAGACGATCTCCATGGCCCGGCCGCCCAGCACGTAGGAAGGCCGCACCACCAGGGGATAGCCGATCTCACCCGCCAGGCGCACCGCCTCTTCCGGATCACGGGCGGTCCGATTGGGGGGCTGCAGCAGGCCCAGCCTCCGGATCATCTGCTGGAAGCGCTCGCGGTCTTCCGCCAGATCGATGGAATCCGGCGAGGTGCCGATAATGGGGGCCCCCGCCGCCGCCAGGTCCCGCGCCAGCTTCAGCGGCGTCTGGCCGCCGTACTGGACGATGACGCCCACCGGCCTCTCCGTATGGATGATCTCCAGCACGTCCTCCAGGGTCAGGGGCTCGAAGTAGAGCCGGTCGGAGGTGTCATAATCGGTGGAGACGGTCTCCGGGTTGCAGTTGACCATGATGGTCTCGTAACCGTCCTCGCGCATGGCGAAGGCGGCATGCACGCAACAATAATCGAACTCGATGCCCTGGCCAATGCGGTTGGGCCCGCCCCCCAGCACCATGATCTTTTTGCGGTCGCCGGGGGCCGCTTCGCACTCCTCCTCGTAGGTGGAGTACAGGTAGGCGGTGGTGGCGGCGAACTCCGCGGCGCAGGAATCCACCCGCTTGAACACCGGCCGCACGCCGGCGGCCTGGCGCTTTTCCCGTATCTCATGCTCCTTCAGGCCGGTAAGCGCCGCCAGGCGCCGGTCCGAAAAGCCCTTGCGCTTGAGATAGAGCAGCCGCTCCCTGTCCAGGGCGTCCCCGCCCCGGGCCTTGACCTCCGCCTCGATACCCACCAGTTCCTCGATCTGGGCCAGGAACCAGGGGTCGATACGGCTGTGATCGGACACCTCCTCCAGGGAAAGCCCGGCGCGGAAGGCGTCGGCGACATACCAGAGCCGCTCCGGCCCCGGCTGGCGAATCTCCTCGCGGATGCTGTCCAGGGCGCCCGGGGCATCCGGATCGACCACTTCGCACAGACCGTGCTTGCCGGTCTCCAGGCCACGCAGGGCCTTCTGCAGGGACTCCTGGAAGGTGCGGCCGATGGCCATCACCTCACCCACGGATTTCATCTGGGTGGTGAGCCGGTCATCCGCCTGGGGGAATTTCTCGAAGGCGAAGCGGGGCACCTTGGTCACCACGTAATCGATGCTGGGCTCGAAGGAGGCCGGCGTGACCCCCCCGGTGATCTCGTTGCGCAGTTCATCCAGCGTATAGCCCACGGCCAGCTTGGCCGCCACCTTGGCGATGGGGAAGCCGGTGGCCTTGGAGGCCAGCGCCGAGGAGCGCGACACCCTGGGATTCATCTCGATGATGACCATGCGGCCGTTGTCCGGATTGACCCCGAACTGCACGTTGGAGCCGCCGGTGTCCACGCCGATCTCGCGCAACACCGCCAGGGAGGCGTTGCGCATGATCTGGTACTCCTTGTCCGTGAGGGTCTGGGCCGGGGCCACGGTAATGGAGTCGCCGGTATGCACCCCCATGGGGTCCAGGTTCTCGATGGAACAGATGATGATGCAGTTGTCCTTGTGGTCCCGCACCACCTCCATCTCGAACTCCTTCCATCCCAGCACCGACTCCTCGATCAGCAGTTCGCTGGTGGGGGAGAGATCCAGGCCGCGCTCGCAGATCTCATCGAACTCCTCCCGGTTATAGGCGATCCCGCCGCCGCTGCCGCCCATGGTGAAAGAGGGACGGATGATGGCCGGGAAGCCGATGCCGGCCTGCACCTGCCGGGCCTCTTCCATGCTGTGGGCGATGGCCGAGCGGGGCATGTCCAGGCCGATCCTGGTCATCGCCTGGCGGAACAGGTCCCGGTCCTCGGCCTTGTCGATGGCCTCCCGGGAGGCGCCGATCATTTCCACGCCGAAGGCCTCCAGCACCCCCTCGCGATGCAGATCCAGGGCGCAATTGAGGGCGGTCTGCCCCCCCATGGTGGGCAGCAGGGCGTCCGGCCGCTCCTTTTCGATAATCCGCGCCAGCGTCTGCCAGGTGATGGGCTCCACGTAGACCGCATCCGCCATATCCGGGTCCGTCATAATGGTGGCCGGATTGGAGTTGACCAGGATGACCCGGTAACCCTCTTCCCCCAGGGCCTTGCAGGCCTGGGCGCCGGAGTAGTCGAACTCACAGGCCTGACCGATCACGATCGGGCCGGCGCCGATGATTAAAATGCTTTTGATATCAGTGCGTTTTGGCATTTAAGAGCGGTTTACGGTTGACGGTTTACGGTTGACGGCCACTTGCCATCGAAGCGGGGTTATGCCTTTCCATTTCGGTACCGTTCGATCAGCGCCATGAAGTGATCGAATACCGGCGCTACATCATGGGGGCCGGGGCTTGCCTCCGGGTGCCCCTGGAAGCCGAAGGCCGGGCGGTCGGTGCGGTGGATGCCCTGGAGGGAGCCGTCGAACAGGGAGCGATGGGTGGCCTCCAGGTGGTCCGGCAGGCTGCCCTCGTCCACCGCAAAGCCGTGATTCTGACTGCTGATCATCACCGCGCCGGTCCTGAGATCCTGCACCGGGTGATTGGCCCCGTGGTGGCCGAATTTCATCTTCACCGTGCGCGCGCCGCTGGCCAGGCCCAACAGCTGGTGGCCCAGGCAGATGCCGAAGGTCGGCACGCCGCTGGCCACAATCTCCCGGATGGCCTCGATGGCATAGTCACAAGGCTCCGGGTCACCGGGGCCGTTGGAGAGGAAGACGCCATCCGGCTTCATGGCCAACACCTCCCGGGCCGGCGTGCGGGCGGGCACCACCGTCAGGCGGCAGCCCCGGTCCACCAGCATGCGCAGGATATTGCGCTTTACCCCGTAGTCATAGGCGGCCACATGGCAGGAAAGCCCCTGCGCCGGCCCGGGCAGCCCCCCCTCCAGGGTCCAGCCGCCCTGGGTCCATTCGTAGGGCTTGCCGACAGTCACCTCCCTGGCCAGGTCCATGCCCTTCAGGCCCGGAAACGCCCTGGCCGCCTCCAGGGCGGATGCCTCGTCCAGGTCTTCGCCGGCCAGGATACAGCCGTTCTGGGCGCCTTTCTCACGCAGGATGCGGGTCAGGCGCCGGGTGTCAATGCCGGCGATGGCCACCACGCCGTTCTCCCGCAGGTACTCCTCCAGCGGAAGCCGGCTGCGCCAACTGCTGGCCAGCAGGGGCAAATCCCGGATCACCAGCCCGGCGGCGTCGATGCGGGGGGACTCCTCGTCCTCGGCATTGGCGCCGGTATTGCCGACATGAGGATAGGTCAGGGTGACAATCTGGCGACAATAGGAGGGATCGGTCAGGATCTCCTGGTAACCGGTGATGGCGGTATTGAATACCACCTCTCCCACCGTCTGACCGTCGATACCGATGGACTCACCCCGGAACAGGGTGCCATCCTCCAGGACCAGAAGCGCAGGTTTTCTCAAGAAAGACTCCGGAGCAGGCATAAAAAACGGGAAGAGCTCCAGGCCCGCCCCGCGTGCAAAATCAACAAGATGCGCAACAGGACCACGTCTGTCGCAAAGTTGCCGAATGTTACTTGATTCGGGCGGCTCCTGTCCATTCGAGGGGCCAGTTTGATATGATGCCCGCTTTTTTCGCCACGGGCCATTGCGGCGCCGGGGCCCGATTCCTGATGGGTGACGTTTGTGAGTGAATTTCTAAGCGAATCAAAAGTTGACTACCTCGTTGATATCATTAGCACTTTCTGCGCCGGCGGCAATCCTGAGGAAGAAATCCGGCAATTCAGAAGCGGCTGCGACAGCCTCAGCCCGGAAGAGGTCTCCGAGGCCTTCACCCGGCTGAGCCATAAAAACCTGCGCTACGAAAACAACCCCCAGGTAATCACCTTCTATCAGGACGTCATCGAAGAAAAACTCTCCTCCGGCGCGATCAACCGGTTCCCTCCCGGCCACCCGGCCAGGGTCTACCTGGAGGAAAACCGCCTGCTGCGCTCCCTGTTCTCCCGGATCCGCCACGCCGACCCGCGGCGGGACAAGGACAAGTTCAAGGCCATTTTCGACAGGATATGCACCGTGGAGAAACACTTCGTGCGCAAGGAGAACCAGCTCTTTCCCCTGCTGGAAAAGCACGGCTGGGATTCCCCCAGCAAGAACATGTGGGCCTTTCACGATGACATCAGGGCCAGGCTGAAAGAGGTCCGCCAGGCCCTGGAACAGGACGATGCTGACAAGGTCGTCACCCTCTTCCCCTACCTGCAATCGGAGATGGAGCGCCTGATGGGAGTGGAGGAACAGCGGCTGCTGCCCAACGCCATGAATATGCTGGAGGAGTCCGAGTGGATCGACATGCGCATCGGCGACGAGGAGATCGGCTGGATGCTGGACGAGATCCCGCCTCCCTACCCCGCATCCCCCCGGGAGCCGCAACCCGAGCCGGAACAGGCAGCCGAGGCGCAGGCGCCCAGGCGCAGAAAATCCACGCCCAAGAGGGCCAAGGAACTGCCCTTCTCCATCGAAAACGCAGACCATTTCGACGAAGGCTACCTGACGCCGGAGCAGGTCAACCTCATTTTCAAGTTCCTGCCGGTGGACATCACCTACGTCAACGAAGACGACCGGGTGGTCTTCTACAACCGGGGGGACGAACGGGTCTTCCCGCGCAGCGCCAACATCATCGGGCGGGAAGTCAAGCTCTGCCACCCGCCCAAATCCGTGGATCAGGTACTGCGCATCCTGGAGGAGTTCAAAAAAGGCACCAAGGACCATGCCGACTTCTGGATCACCATGCGGGGCCGTTTCATCCACATCCGCTACTTTGCCGTTCGCGACGAACAGAAAAACTACCGGGGTGTCATCGAAATGTCCCAGGACGTCACCGAAATCCGGGCCCTGGAAGGCGAGCAGCGGCTGCTGGATTGGGATTAGTGAAAATCACCGGGTCACAAAAGCGTCATCTCAGGCGCCTCGCACATCAACTGAAGCCCGTCGTCATGGTCGGCCAGCATGGCCTCAAGGCCGGCCTGTTCGACGAACTGGAGGCGGCGCTCAACGCCCACGAACTGATCAAGGTGCGCATCGCCGCCGACAGGGAAGAGCGAAAAACGCTTACGGCGGAAATACTTGAGCGAACCCACGCCGATCTTGTTCAAGCCATCGGGCAGATGATTGTCATCTTCCGCAGGAATGAAAAAAAGCCGAAAATCGAGCTTCCGGCGCCCTCCACGCCAGATTTTCCTTAGGGACGCCAGGCCTTGCTTTGGCCGCCGGAATCTGCCCTCATTACCCTGGCGCCCATCACAGATTTGGATTTCATCTGTTTACATAATCCATTCGGCCCCGGAATAATAAGGGCCTGTTAACACTAATCCTCTGACGGGCATACTCGACGCGTGGATGAGATGCATGGAATCCCCGGACTATAAAAAAGAGCTGAGAACGCATTATGACCACAGAGACGTGGACGCCATTATCCGGCTGGTCAGCGAACTGATTAAAGCCCCGCAATTTGCGGCACTCAGCCGCAGGCTCATAAAGGAAGGAAGAATCACATCAGCGGCAATCAAGGCCGAAGACGTGGCCGCCGCGCTGATCGAAGAGCTGGAAGAGGAAATCGAACAAAGCGGCGACATCATCGTTCAAGACAATTACTTTGAAATCGCGGAACAACTCAAAAAGCGATTCAACGATGAAGTGGCCGAGGTCTATCTAAGCACCAAGATCCCCAACGAGTTCCTGCATAAGATACGGCTGAGTCATGACCGGGGCGACACCGGCAGGCTTTCCGAGAACCTGGTCAACCAGTATAAAAACGAACTGATCAGGATCGAGGACGGACGGCGGGTAGTTGTAAAAATACTCCAGCAGCACAGCAATTTTCCCATAGAAAACGTCAAGGCCTTATCCGATATCCTCAAGCAGCTTCACCTGAAGCTCAAGTCGAATTACAGCTACCTGTCGATAAAGCCGTATTTCCTGGGCGTCTTCGAGGCCGGACAAGGCTCCCTGGCAAGCGCCGCCTCCGGCAAAGAGGCGAACCAGGAGATTTCCAGTTACGCCCTGTTCCCGCATTATTTGACCACCGGCCAGGAACCGGACCTCGGCCAGCAGGTTAAATTCAGAATCCAACTGGTCAAACTGCTTCAATTCCTGTGGAAACGCAAGATCCTGCCGGTGGCCGAACACAAGCAGGTATTGGCCCGGGTATCCGATATCTTCAACTACCGGGGGGAAGCGGGGCTTTCCACAAAGGCGAGAAAATTCCTGGAAGACCTCAACATTGAAATCAACAACGATCAAGAGGCCATACTGAAGCGACTGGCCCAAACCTTTGTGGACGAATACCGCTGCGCGGAACAGCAGATGGGGGTCCGCCACGGCATGATCGAGGCGGAACTGGCGTACACCAAGGAATATCTCAAGCAACTTGAATCGACCGGCGCCGAGCGCAGCACCGAAGAAGAGGAGAAAATAAGGATAGCCCTGGAAAAAGTCGTAAACCTTCAGGGTATTTTTGAAATCTCACCCGTCCGCGCCCAGGCCGCGGCCAACAAGCCCTTTCACGAGTTGGAACGGGCCGCCCTCGGCATTTCCACGGCCATAAACGCCAGCCAGATCACAGACTGGATAAGAATCTACTCCATTCTCTTTTCCAACTCCGAATTCCTCAAATATTCCAAAGAGGCGGTGGATTTCTCCATCATGCGCCGGTATATCTCGAATCTCACCACCTACCACCTGATTCTCAGCGTTTCCGAGCTGAAGCTCATCGTAGACCGGTCACTGAAGGCCCCCAGCGACAACAGGCCCGATCACTTCAAACAGTTCGGAGAGGTGCTGAAGCTGAAACTCCAGGGATTGATCAGCAGCAGGAAGGACGAAGAAAAATCATTCCAGGAGATGATTCAGGAGCTGAGTTTTCTGCAGGATGACGCGACCCAATTCGTGATCGCCGAGACCTTCAAGGGATTCCAGGCCATCGCCGACGCCTTCAACGATACGATAAAGGACTATTTCGTCAGAGACCGCGAGGCATTGTTACAAGAGTCCCGGGAACTCTATTCACAGATATGCGCCCAATGCCTGAAAAATGTCGTCGTCAGGCCCGCAAGGCGGGAGCTGCGAAAAACAGCGGTCGAAGCAGGCAAGAAAGGAAAATCGTGGCTGAGCCGGTTGTTTTCATAGTGGGGAAGCACCCTGTCGAAACAGAGCGCTCCCCCAAATATTGCATTCACCCGCCCTGGTGACTTCTGAGAATATCCGCCATCCGATCTTTGAGCAGCAGCTTTTCCTTTTTCAACCGTTCCAACGAGAAATCATCCAGAGGCATCACCCCGATCGAGGCATCATGAACCTTGTCTTTGAGTTCCCGGTGCTGATCGTACATCCGCTTGAACTTCTCACTTGTCTCAAGGAGCCGGTTTACCGCATCTTGTTGATCCTCAAACACGTTAACCCCCTATACTATGTGTTTCAAAACGGTTTGCGCCTGCGACCGCCCTGTCGGTCAACCAACTTATCTTCCCTGTTGCGGCCTTATATTACCCCAAATACCCATATGAGGCATCAGGCATTGGCCACCGGGCATTCAATGCCACGGAAGCGGCGGCTCATCCAGCAGGGCCATTTGCTCTTTCAGTGACAGGATCTGTTCCTCCCAGTACCTTTGGGTATTGAACCAGGGGAAATTGGCCGGAAAGGCCGGATCGGACCAGCGGCGGGCCAGCCAGGCCGAATAGTGGATCATGCGCAAGGTGCGCAGCGCCTCGATCAAGCGGATTTCACGCCCATCGAAATCGAAAAACTCACAGTAACCGTCGAGCAAGGAAGAGAGCTGGGCGGCCATCTGCCCGCGGTTGCCGGACAACATCATCCACAGATCCTGCACCGCCGGCCCCATGCAACAATCGTCGAAGTCGACGAAATGGGGACCGGCATCCGTCCACAATATGTTGCCCAGATGGCAATCGCCATGCAGGCGAATCATTTTGATTGGCCCGGCGGCGTCGAATATGGCCTGAATGCGGGGGATCAGCCCTTCGAGCAGGCTGTCGTAGGCCGCCTCCAGGTCAATGGGCAGAAAGCCGTTTTCCAGGATATACCGATAAGCCTGAATACCCCGGTTTTCGATGGTCAGCGTTGGCCGGTGCTGGAACCCGGCAATGCCGCCCAGGGCGTGAATACGCCCGATCAGGCGCCCCATCCATGCCAGATGTTCCGGGTCATCCAACTCCCGCCAGCGACCGCCGCAGCCCGGCGATACCGAAAAACGGAAACCCTTGAAGCGGTGGAGGGTTGCGCCATCCCGGTCCCTGAGGGGCGCAACCACGGGCAATTCGGCCTCCGCCAGGGCATGGGAAAAGGCATGCTCCTCCAGGATGGCAGCATCGCTCCAGCGGCCGGGGCGGTAGAATTTCGCCACCAGCGGCCCCGTATCTTCCAGTCCCACCTGGTAGACCCGGTTCTCATAGCTGTTCAGCGCCAGCAGGCGGCCGTCGCAACGAAAACCCAGTCCTTCCAGCGCATCGAGGATCAGGTCCGGCGTCAGGGCCTGGTAGGGATGCTCGTTTGTCTCTTCCAAAGTTATTGTTTTCCTTATCCTAATTTCCGGCCTTCAATTTACACCAGGGGCGTTGATCTGTAAGATTCGCGCACCGGATATTCAACCCTCACCAGGAGAACCCTTATGAATCGTCTCAGTATTTGCCTGCTCGCTGGCCTGCTCTGCTTCGGCTCCGCGGCCATCGCCTCCGATCCCGCCCAAAAGACCGTAGCGGCAGTCTATCAGGAAAGGGCCCAGTTGAAGGACCAGCAGGTGCAGGTCCGCGGAAAAATCGTCAAGGTCAACAACCAGATCATGGGCCGTAATTTTCTGCACCTGCAGGACGGCACCGGAGAGAAGGGCAGCAACGACCTGACCGTCACCAGCCAGGACTTCGCCAAGGTCGGCGACGAGGTCATCATCACCGGCACCGTGGCCGTGGATGTCGATTTCGGCTCCGGCTATCTCTATCCGCTGCTGATCGAGAAAGCCACCGTCGCCCAAGTAAAGCAATAACCCAAATGACCGCACGAATCCTCGACGGCAAGGCCATTGCGGCCGAATTACGCCAAGCCATCAAATCCAGCGTCGAGAAACGCATCGCCGCCGGCCAGCGGGCGCCCGGCCTGGCGGTGGTCCTGGTGGGTGATAATCCCGCCTCCCAGGTCTACGTGCGCAACAAGCGCCGTGCCTGCGAGGAGGTGGGGTTCCATTCCGAGGAGCACAGGCTGCCGGCGCAAACCACCCAGGAGGAACTCCTGGGCCTGATCGATTCGCTCAACGAACGGGAGGCCATCGACGGCATCCTGGTGCAGTTGCCGCTGCCGGATCAGATCGACGAAGAGACCGTGATCGAGCGCATCCTGCCCACCAAGGACGTGGACGGCTTTCACCCCTACAACGTGGGTCGGCTGGTGCTGCGCATGCCCATCCTGCGCTCCTGCACTCCCAAGGGCATCATGACCATGCTGGCGCGCACCGGTCAGAAGCTGGAGGGGCTGGACGCCGTCATCATCGGCCAGTCCAACATCGTGGGCCGCCCCATGGCCCTGGAGCTGCTGGCCGCCCGCTGCACCATCACCGTCTGCCACAGCCGCACCCGGGATCTGCAACAGAAGATCCGCGGCGCCGACCTGGTGGTGGCCGCCATGGGCCGGCCGAATTTCGTGCGGGGGGATTGGATCAAGCCGGGTGCTATCGTCATTGACGTGGGCATCAACCGCCTGGATGACGGCTCTCTGGCGGGGGACGTGCATTTCGAGGAGGCCAGGGAAAAGGCCGGCTGGATCACCCCGGTGCCCGGCGGCGTCGGCCCCATGACCATCGCCACCCTGCTGGAGAACACCCTGCAGGCGGCGGAACTGCACGGCAAGGCCGGCCTGTAGACATCAACTACCCCACCCAGACCCGGGCGTTGCGGAACAGCCGCATCCAGGGGGCGTCCTCGCCCCAGTCATCGGGGCGCCAGGAGTGCTGCACCGCACGGAACACCCGCTCCGGGTGAGGCATCATGATGGTCACCCGGCCGTCGGCGGTGGTGAACCCCGTGACGCCTTCCGGCGAGCCGTTGGGATTGGCCGGATACCGGACCGCGGTCTCGCCGCCGTTCTCCACGTAACGCAGGGCCACCCGGGAGCGGGCCTGTTGCAGATGGGCCTGGTTGCGGAACTCCGCCCGGCCCTCGCCGTGGGCCACGGCGATGGGCATGCGCGAGCCCGCCATCCCCCGCAACAGGATCGAGGGCGAGTCCTGCACCTCCACCAGGGACAGGCGGGCCTCGAACTGCTCCGAGCGGTTGCGCACGAAACGGGGCCAGTGGTCCGCGCCGGGGATGAGCTCGTGCAGGCTGGAGAGCATCTGGCAGCCGTTGCAGACACCCAGGGCAAAGCTGTCCGGGCGCCGGAAGAAGGCCTCGAACTGGTCCCTGGCGCGGGCGTTGAACAGGATGGATTTGGCCCAGCCCTCCCCTGCCCCCAGCACGTCGCCGTAGGAAAAGCCGCCGCAGGCCACCAACCCGCGAAAGCCGCTCAGGTCGGTGCGGCCGGCGATGATGTCGCTCATGTGCACGTCGATGGCCTCGAAGCCGGCGCGCTCGAAGGCCGCCGCCATCTCCAGCTGGCCGTTGACCCCCTGCTCGCGCAGGACCGCCAGGGCCGGGCGGGCGCCGCTGTTGATGAAGGGCGCCGCCACATCCTCGTCCGGATCGAAACCGAGCTGGACCCGGAGGCCGGGATCCGCCTCATCGGTGATGCGGGCGTACTCCTCCCGGGCGCACTCGGGGTTGTCCCGCAGGGCCTGCATACGATGGCTGGTCTCGGACCAGGCCTGCTGCAGCTCCGCCCGGGACTTGCCCAGTACACAGTCGCCCCCCCGCCTGAACTCGATCCGGCCGGACCGGTCAGGGCCTCCGATGAGGTGACTGTAGTGTCCCAGGCCCGCATCGTGCAGGGCCTCGAGCACCGCCGCCCTGTCCCCGCGCCGCACCTGGATCACGGCCCCGAGCTCTTCGCTGAACAGGGCGGCGAAGAGATCATCCCCCAGGTCGTCCAGCGCCACCGAGAGCCCGCAGCGGCCCGCAAAGGCCATTTCGCACAGGGTGACGAACAGCCCGCCGTCCGAGCGATCGTGATAGGCCAGCAGCAGGCCCTTGCGGTTCATCGCCTGGATGACGCCGAAGAAGTGCTTCAGCGCCAGCGGATCGTCCAGGTCCGCCCCGTGATGGCCCACCTGGCCGTAGACCTGGGCCAGGGCGGACGCGCCGAGGCGGTTGGCCCCCTTGCCCAGGTCGATCAGGATCAGATCGGTCTCCCCCAGATCGGTCCGCAACTGGGGGGTGAGGGTGCGGCGCACGTCCCGCACCGGCGCAAAGCCGGAGATGATGAGGGATAAAGGGGCGGTCATCACCCGCTCCCCGTCCTCCTCCCGCCAGACCGTCTGCATGGACAGGGAGTCCTTGCCCACCGGGATGGCGATGCCCAGGGCGGGGCAAAGCTCCATCCCCACCGCCTGCACCGTCTCGAACAGGGCGGCGTCCTCCCCGGCGTGGCCGGCGGCGGCCATCCAGTTGGCCGAGAGCTTGATATCGCTGAGTTCATCGATGGCGGCGGCGGCCAGGTTGGTGACGGCCTCCCCCACCGCCATGCGGCCAGAGGCGGCGGGGTGGATCAGGGCCAGGGGGGTGCGTTCCCCCATGGCCATGGCCTCGCCGGCATAGCCCCGGTAACTGCCGGCGGTGACCGCCACGTCCGCCACCGGCACCTGCCAGGGGCCCACCATCTGATCGCGGCACACCTGGCCGGTGATGGATCTGTCGCCGATGGTGATGAGAAAAGACTTGTCCGCCACCGCGGGCAGGCGCAGCACCCGCAGGGCGGCCTCTTTCAGATCGATGCCGGCGGTATCGAATTCGGGCTTGTGGAAGGGGTGATGGTGGGCCTCCCGCAGCATCCGCGGCGGCTTGCCGAACAGCAGTGGAATGGGCAGGTCGATGGGATTGTTGCCGAAATGGGCATCACCCAGCAGCAGTTCCTCCTCTTCCGTGGCCTCGCCGACCACCGCATAGGGACAGCGCTCCCGTTCGCACAGGGCCTTGAACTCCTCCAGCCGGGCGGCGTCCACGGCCAGGACGTAGCGTTCCTGGGACTCGTTGCACCAGATCTGCATGGGGGACATGCCGGGATCGTCGCTGGGCACCAGGCGCAGCTCGAAGCGCCCTCCCCGGCCGCAGTCGTGGACCAGCTCCGGCAGGGCGTTGGAGAGCCCCCCGGCGCCCACATCGTGAATCCACAGGATGGGATTGGCCTCCCCCCGGGCCGCGCAGCGGTCGATCACCTCCTGGCAGCGCCGCTCCATCTCGGGGTTGCTGCGCTGCACCGAGGCGAAATCCAGATCCTCGGCGCTGGCGCCGCTGGCCATGGAGGAGGCGGCGCCGCCCCCCAGGCCGATAAGCATGGCCGGCCCGCCCAGCACCACCAGGGGCGTGCCGGGGGGATAATCGTGCTTCCGCACATGCCCCTCCCGGATGTTGCCCATGCCCCCCGCGATCATGATGGGCTTGTGATAGCCCCGCAGCTGTGTGCCGCCGGGACCCGGGACCTCCGCCTCGTAGGTACGAAAGTAACCGCCCAGATTGGGGCGGCCGAACTCGTTGTTGAAGGAGGCCGCGCCGATGGGACCTTCCAGCATGATATCCAGGGCGGATGTGATGCGCTCCGGCCTGCCGAAGTCCCGCTCCCAGGGCTGCTCCGCGCCGGGGATGCGCAGGTTGGAGACGGAAAACCCCGTCAGCCCCGCCTTGGGCTTGCCCCCCCGCCCCGTGGCCCCCTCATCCCGGATCTCGCCGCCGGCCCCGGTGGCCGCCCCCGGATCCGGCGAAATCGCCGTGGGATGGTTGTGGGTCTCCACCTTCATCAGGATGTGGATATCCTCCTCCCGGTAGCCGTAGCGCCCCCCTTGGGGGTCCACCATGAAGCGCCAGCCCCGGTGGCCCGCCATCACCGCCGCATTGTCCTTGTAGGCGGACAACACCTGCCGCGGCGACTTCTCAGTGGTGTTGCGGATCATCCTGAACAGAGATTTTTCTTTAACTTCCCCATCTATCACCCAGTCGGCATTGAATATTTTATGCCGGCAGTGCTCTGAATTGGCCTGGGCGAACATCATCAGTTCCACATCCGTGGGATTGCGCCCCAGGCCGCGGAAGCTCTCCACCAGGTAGTCGATCTCATCCGGGGACAGGGCCAGGCCGAGCTCTCTGTTGGCGGCCTCCAGCGCCACCCTGCCGGCCCCCATCAGATCCACGCTTTGCAGGGGCGCCGGCTCGGCCTGAACGAACAGGCATTCCGCGTCCCGGGGGTCGAAAAGCACGGTCTCCGTCATGCGGTCGTGCAGCAGGGCGGCCGCCTGGTTCAACTCCTGTCCGGACAGGGCGTCGCCCGCCGGGGTGAGATAATAGGCAATCCCCCGCTCCAGCCGCTGGATGCTGGTCAGGCCGCAATTGTGGGCGATATCCGTGGCCTTGCTGGACCAGGGTGAAATAGTGCCGGGACGGGGCGCAACCAGAACGAGCCGCCCCCCGGCATCATGTTCCGGCAGACGGGGGCCGTAACGCAACAGCCTGTCCAGCACGGCCCGCTCGCTCTCCTCCAGCGCCAGTTCCATGCTCACGAAGTGGAGATATTCGGCATGGAGCGCAACGGGCCGCCCCAGGGCATCGGCGACTCGTTGTTCCAGTTTTTTTCGGCGGAATTCGGATAACGCAGGAGCGCCACGGAGAATCAGCATCTTGCACCTGAAATACGGGGTGAAAAGGAGACGCAATGATACTCGAAATCGGCGCCGCAGGGTGATGGCGGCGCACCGCATTGCGCTGGATGAAGACCTGTGACCGGTTTTCCAGACGCCTGCGCAGACAGGTGTCAGATTTTTTTACACCAACATCCGAGGCAAGCTATTGATTACCAAGACAATGCCAAAAAATCACCGTTTCCGGGCAAGGAAAATAAGGAACGAAAATCCTTTATCGGCCTGATTTGTCAGTTTTTTTTACACTCGACCCACAATTTGAGCGCCGGCCCGCGCCTTCCATGGCCCGGCAATCATGCGCTTATCAGCCCTTCAGGCGGATCTTGAAGAAAGAAAAGATGGCGCGCGGCGCCCAATAAGAGGCAGCCCCAAGGTCAGGAGCAAAAGGGAAGATGGCTCCGGCACTGCATTGCCGCCACCACTTGGCTTATCGATTGTACCGGCAG
This sequence comes from Sedimenticola sp., assembly GCA_011051655.1. GTDB lineage: Bacteria > Pseudomonadota > Gammaproteobacteria > Chromatiales > Chromatiaceae > DRKS01. The sequence goes on along the minus strand of DRKS01000081.1, from coordinate 10,656 downwards.
CAGCGTAAACCTTGAATTTGTCGTTCCCCACGCCAAACCAGCGGCCGACAGAATCCTTACTCAAGTGCGGCGTAAAAAGATCAATAAACGCGCCAACCAGCCAATAGCTCGAATAGGTGGAAACGGTATCGGCACTGATATCTACAGTCTTTCCGCTCCTGTCATCGACATCCGCATAATCACCCACATGCTGCCAACTGTGCGCGGCGAGTCCGGCTGTGGTATAGGCCGTATTCCCCAGATAATCCGCATCACCGGAATCCGTTGGATCCCCGCTGCCGGTATAGGCCAACACTGTGATATCAGCATCGCTTTCCGTCCACCCCAGTTTGATGCTGTCAAGGCTGACCTTATTGCCAAGCGATTCAAACAATACGACATCATAGCCGGCATCGGCGCCAGTACCCGTGTTGTCCGTAGAGTGTTGAGGTGAACCAGATGATTCGCCTGCATGCTTCACGCCAAGCCCGTTCCATCTTGCGACATTCCCCCGCTCAAACAAATCTCCTGTTCCCGTGTTCGCCCAACCGGAAACTGTTACTTTTGGCCCTCCATATGAGTCCCGGAAGGTTTTCTCTGGTGTGTAAACACCCGTACCACAGTTTCCACTATCACAACTTGCAGATGTAAGTTCCCATTTGAAGAGATCCGCCGCTTGGGAACCGGATACAAAAAACAATAAAGCCAGACCGCAAACCCCCGCAGCTTCCGACGCATTGAATTGTTTCAACATAAGGCTCCTCATAATCGTGGAATGTCCTGTATCAGATATCAGAAAGGAAATGAATGCCAATAAGTATGCAAATTTAAAGCCAATAAATTAATTTCAATAAATTCATATTGTTACAAGATAGTAATTTATTTCACCCATATCAGTGTAAAAAATACTGACACTTCAATCAGCCAGTTGCCGTAAAAGCGCCTCGGCCTCTTTCTGGCCGTCAAATGGTTGCCGGCCGGCCAGGGCCTGCTCCAGCTCGGCCCTGGCCTCCTCTCTTCTGCCCAGGCGCTCCAAGGCCGCGCCGATGTGGTAGCGGATCTCCGGATCGGCGGCGGCGCGGGAGTGGGCGTTACGCAAATGGCGCAGCCCTTCCGCCGGCTGGTTGTTCTGCACCAGAAGCCAGCCCAGGGTGTCATTTATGGCCGCGTTGTCCGGCGCCAGCCGGTTGGCCCTGAGGGCATATTCCAGGGCCTTGGGGTTTTTCGTTTTCGAATAGATGTTGGCCAGGTTGTTCAGGACGGATGGCAGATCCTGGCGACGTTGGAGGATTTGTTCATAAAGGGATCTGGCCTGATCGAGCCGGCCCCTGCGCAAATGACGCTCGGCCAGGGCCTGCTTCGAGTCCAGGTCGTCCGGATGGGATTTCACCCAGTCCTGGAGGAACGCCTCCGCCTTGGTTTCTTCGCCGGAAACCATGTAGGCCTGGTACAGGCCAATGGCCGAACGGGGCGCCTGTTCCCGCTCCAGGGCGAGACGGTAGCTCTCCACCGCCTTGCCCGGCTGCCCGCTCTGCAACCGGACATCACCCAGCAGTTGGTAGCCAACGGCCTTTTCCGGGTATGCGGCGGTGAGGGCCAGGGCGTCCTCGCGGGCCTTTTTCAGTCTGCCGGCGGCCAGTTGGGCCTCCACCAGCATGATCCGGGCCGCCAAGAAATCCGCGTCACTGTCAACCGCCTTCTGCAGGGACCAGATGGCGTTGTCCAGATCCCCCAGCCTCGCCTGCATCCGGGCGATGCGGTAGAGCCACGCCGTGTCATAGCTGGCGATCCGCGTCATTCGCCGGTAGACGGTCCGGGCGCTGGCCGGCTGGTTGTTCGCCATATGGCTGCGGCCCACGGCATCCAGTATTTCCAGGTCCTCGGGGGCCGTCTGCTCCGCCTTGCGCGCGACCTCGAGGGCGGCCTCCGCCTGGCCGTTGCGCAGGTACAGGTCCACCAGGTAGCTGATGACAGGGGTCGCTTCGGCATTCAGCGCCCGCGCCTTCTCCAGCCAGCGGATGGCCTCGTCCGGCCGGTCCATGGCCTCGGCGACCTTGGCCAGTTCGATCATGCTGCGGATATGCTCGGGGCGCTCCTTGAGAATCGCCTGGAGACGCCGTTGCGCCTCACCTTTTTTCCCTTCCAGCAGATCCAGCTTGGCCAGGTTGATGCGGGCCGGCAGGTAAGCAGGATTGGCCGCAACGATCTTGTCAAAGCCCGAGCGGGCTCCCGCCCAGTCTTTCTGCGCCATCCGGATGGACGCCAGCAGATTGAGCACGGTGAGATTTCCCGGGTCGCGCCTGACGATCTCCTCGGCCACCTCGCGGGCGGAATCATACTCCCTCCGCTTGAAATGCAGCACCGCCAGAATCAGGCCGGCCCGGTTCGTCCGTTCACCGCTGCTGAAGACGGACGCCAGTTCCTCCATGGCCGCCGCATCCTCGCCGGCGGCCAGCCTGTTCAGCGCATGCTGGAACGAGGCGGTCCGGTCGCCGGAGGCCAGGCCCATGGCCTTCTCCAGGATCTCCGTCGCCTTGAGGTGCCGCCCGGCCCGCACATAGGCCGTTCCCAGCAGGGTCAGCAGGCGGTAGTCGTTGGGCGCAAACTCCAGGGCAGGTTCAAGGGTGTAAATGGCCTTTTTGTACTCTCCCTTGGACAGCATGATCGCACCCAGCAGTTTGCGCGCGCCGGTCTGTTGCGGATTGAGTTCTATGTAGCGCGACAGATGCTGGCGCGCCTTCTCCCATTGGTTGAGACCGTAATTCACAAGACCGGCCAGCAGCAGACTGGGACCATGCTTGGAAAACACCTGCTCATCCAGGCTCTCGATAATGGAGCCGGCCTCCAGCAGCGCCCGGCGCGAACCCGCCTCATCGCCGCTGCGGGCGAGTATCACTGCATGCAAATAGGCGGCCCGGGGATCCCGGGGGAATTTCTCGCGCAGATAGAGGATATCCTCCAGGGCGCGGGCATCGTCCTCCAGATCCATGCAGGCCCCGGCGCGGGCCATACGGGCGGCGAGATGGTCCGGCGCCAGGGCAATCGCCCTGCTGTAGTCCGATATCGCCCCTTTGAGATCATGTTGGGCATGCCGGATCGAACCGGCCAGATACCAGGCCCCGGCCTCCTTTGGCGCAAGCTCTATGGCCCGGGCCGCCTCCTTCCCGGCACCGCTGAAATCCCCCCGGCGCAGCAGCACAGAGGCCTGGCCGAGGACGGGCCCCACGGACCTGGGGGCCAGGCTGGCGGCCTCGGCATAGGCCTGTTCCGCTTCCTCCGGCCGGTTCAAACGCACATAGGCCTCGCCGCGCAGCACCAGCAGCTCGGACCGGACGCCGGCTCCGAGCCCTCTTGTCTGGATGTTGTCCAGCAGCTGCTTGTATTTCTCCTGCCGGAGATAGGCCTTGGCCAGGGGGACGGCGATCAGTGCGGGATCGGCCCCCAGCCGGCGGGCGATCAGGAATTCCTTCTCCGCCCCTGCGCCGTCACCCTGCCGAAGATAGGCCTTGCCCAGCAACACATGGGCCGAAAGAAATCCCAGGTCCTTCTGGATGGCGTTTTTCAAGTGAATGATGGCGGTTTTGGTTTCACCTTTTTGAAACCGGACCAGGGCCTTTTCATAAAGCTCGGCCGCTTTATCGCTGGCCGTTTGCGCCGGCGCCGGGCCAGGCGCCAGAAGCAGAACGGCAGCCAGGAAGCAGGTCTCGATCAGATTTGGATATGGTTTGCAAAGTATCATGGCGCACTCCCGCGCATTGGAGTCTGCCGGGTTCAGGCGGATTGCAGCGAGGTAAACCGCTCCCCCACTTCCGCAGCCAGTTCATCCTGAATCCGACAGACTCCCTGGATGGCGTTAACAAGACATCGTCTCTGGGGTAAATAACTTTAAATGGCAGCCGGGTCACAGGCGCTCGATTCGCCTGCGGTGAAAAAGGGAATAGTAACGGACATCCCCGGGGGCGTGAGCGATCAGTCCCGAGATCAGGATCACCAGCACCAGCAGGGCCGTTCTCTGCTCCGGCCACACCGGCATCAGCGCCAGCAGCAACACCTTGAGCAGGATCGCCTGCCCCCGCAGTTGCACCAGCCAGATGCCGTTGGACCAGACGGAGAGCAGCATCAACGCCAGCCCGGAGCCAAGGGTCAGGTAGAGGAATCCCTGCCAGGCCCCGCCGGCGGCGGCATAGAAATAACCGCCCCCCAGCCCCGCCATGCCCAGCAGGTGCAGGGTGCGCAGGCCGATATTGGCCCAGCGCTGGCCGGGGAAAAGGCGCGACTCGGCGGGGAAGATGATTTGCCTGAGTGACATGAAACCGGTATATGTCAGAGCTCCAGCCAGCCGGTGGTCTCGTCCTGGGTGGATACGGTCACCCGGGCCTCCAGGGAGGCGGAAACCGACAGCAGGGCCTCTGCGGCCAGTTCCGGGGTGTTGTTTTTTTCGCTGAGGTGGGCAGCCACCAGGTGCCGCAATCGGCCGTGGTCGATACGGCGCAGCAGATCCGCGGCCTGGCGGTTGTTCAGGTGCCCGAGCCGGCCCCCGACCCTTGCCCGGAGCGAGGGCGGATAGGGTCCCTGCGCCAGCATGTCCATATCGTGGTTGCACTCCAGCATCAGGGCGTCGCAATCCTGGAGAAGCTCCAGGATATGGGGGGTGATGGCGCCGCTGTCCGTCAGCATGCCCAGCCGCGACGGGCCGTGGCCGAAAACAAACTGGACGGGCTCGCGGGCGTCATGGGGCACGGGAAAGGGCGATACCCGGATGTCGCCGATGCTGAACGCCGCCTGATGACTGCTGAAGGCGTGTATCTCCGGCAGGTCGCCATGGCGGCCCTGGCGCCGGGTCCCCCCCGTCATCCAGACCGGCAGGCCATGGCGCCGGGCCATGGTGCCAAGCCCCTGGATGTGATCCCCGTGCTCATGGGTGACCAGGATGGCGTCCAGGCTGTCGGCCGCGACATCCAGCCAGGCCAGCCGCCGCTCCGTCTCGCGGGCCGAAAATCCGCAATCCACCAGCAGCCGGGTGCCGCCGGCCTCGATCAGAGTGGCGTTGCCCCGGCTGCCACTGCCCAGCAAGGCGAAGCGCACCCTATTTTATCTGCTCATGCAGCAGCGTCAGGATGCGCCTGGCGGTCACGGAGTTGTCCCGCTCGCCATTGCTGTCCAGCACCATGACCCTGGTGGCCCCGCCTTCCGCGCGCAGGCTGACGCGATACTGGGTTTCCTTGTCGATTTTTTCATCACTGCCCCAGAATACGAGCTTGGACAGAAAGCCTTTTTTCTCCTGCTCCCGCGTGGGATCGTTGTAGCGCACGTAATAGATGCCCTTGCCCCGGTCCCTGTCTTCCACGGCAAAGCCGCCGCGGTCCAGGGCCATGCCGGTAATCCGCCAGGCCCTGGGGAATTCCTCCCGGATCCTGAGTTCCCACTTGTCGGTGCCCTGAAGCAGCCGGGAGCGGAGTTTGCCGCCGCTCTTTCTGGCCAGGTCGCGCTTGGCCTGCTGATCCTGCACCCCGAAAAAGACCATCATGCGGCGCAGCATCTCGGCCTCCAGCTCATGGTCGGGGGGGCGGATCACCCAGACCGGCTGTCCCGCATCCCCCCCGCTGTCGGCCACGAGCTTCTCCTCCATGCCCCGGTGGGTCAGAAACAGTTCGGTGGTGCCCGGCTCTTCCCCCTCCTCCAGGCGCACCCGGTATTGCTCCCTGGTCGCAACCGAATGGGTGCCGCCGCCAAACACCTTGCTGATCTTGCCGGTGATGGAATCGGGCTGGATATCGGCACGATGCTCGATCCAGCTGGTGCGCATGATGCCCACCACGGGGTCCTGCTCCAGCAGGCGAATATGGTTTTGCTCCCAGAAGGACAGGGCCTTGAACCAGACATCCTCCACCGGCGCCCGTACCACCAGCCAGCGCTGGTCGCCGTCGCGCTTGACCGTGATGTTTTCGATGGGCGGCAGCACCCTGGCGCCGCCGGTTCCGCCGGCCGGCTTGCGCTCGGTTACATAGTCGGAATAGGTGGCCGTCCCGGCCGGCGTGACATCCGGCACCGCGCGGACATCCTCGATGGAGGTCTTGGTCAGATCCGGCGGGACCTCCAGGTCGACCTCGGCCTGTTTTTCCTTTTTGTATTCGACCTTGCGGTCCGGCAGCACCCGCTCCACTTTCGGTACCACGCCGCAGGCCGTCAGGACGAGGGCGACAAGAAGGGACAGGGCTTTCGTCAATCTGACAGGCATGGCAATTCCACAGCGCTGATTCAAAGTACGCCGGCTTGGACCATGGCCCGCCGCACCGGTTCACGGGCGCCCTCGGACAGCCAGGTCAAGGGCAGGCGGATGCCAGGGGGAATGCGGCCAAGCTCCACCATGGCCCACTTTACCGGTATGGGGTTCGATTCGATGAACAAATCCCGGTGCAAGGCCTCGAGCCTGGCGTCCAGGTTCCCGGCCTCCGCCCTGTCGCCCGCCAGCGCGGCCGCGCACATCCGGTGCATGAGGGCCGGTGCCACATTGGCCGTCACCGATATGACGCCCTGCCCGCCCAGCAGCAACAGCTCCCGGCCGGTGGCGTCATCACCGCTGTAGATGGCGAAATCATCCCCGCAAAGCTCCCGCAACAGGGGCACGCGGCTCAGGTCGCCGGTGGCCTCCTTGATGCCGACGATATTGTCGATGCCGGCCAGGCGCGCCACCGTCTCCGGCAGCATGTCGCAGGCGGTGCGTCCCGGCACGTTATAGAGGATCTGGGGGATGTCCACCGCCTCCGCCACCGCCTTGTGATGCAGGTAGAGCCCCTCCTGGGTGGGCTTGTTGTAGTAGGGGGACACCAGCAGGCAGGCGTCCGCCCCGGCCTCCCTGGCGCGCCGGGTCAGGTTGATCGCCTCCGTGGTCGAATTGGCGCCGGTGCCGGCGATGACCGGAATGCGCCCCGCCGCATACTCCACCACCAACCGGATGACCCGGCAATGCTCCTCTTCGTCCAGGGTGGGGCATTCCCCGGTGGTGCCCACGGCGACGATGCCGTCGCTGCCCTGTTCCACATGCCAATCCACCAGGCCACGCAGGCTCGCCTCGTCCAGGCTGCCGTCCTCCCGCATAGGCGTGACCAACGCAACCATACTGCCCTGAAACATGCACATACCCCGACTGATCCGGCTAAACGCGTAATTTTACCGCGCTTTCGAAAACAGAGACAAGGAAACGTCGGGCATACTCGGGCATACTGGCGCGGCGCCGGGGCAAAATTTTTTGAAAGAGGGACAAAACGGGCCGGACGGCGTTACACTGCCGGCCAGAGACATCATCAACCCAGAGCGAGACCGCAAGCAATGCCCGTCAAAAAGAACTACCTGGTCATTTCCGCCCTCGGCAAGGACAGGCCCGGCATCGTGGACAAGCTGACCAAGATCATCCTGGACGACGAATGCAATATCGTCGACAGCCGCATGACCGTGCTGGGCGGGGAATTCGCCATCCTGCTCATGGTCGAGGGCAACTGGAACACCCTGACCAAGCTGGAGGACGCCCTTCCGGCCCTGGGGGACAAACTCGGACTGACCGTCATTTCCAAACGCACCGAGGAACGCCAGGCGGACAACAAGCTGCTGCCCTACGCCATCGACGTGGTATCCATGGACCACCCGGGCATCGTGCACCACCTGGCCAGCTTCTTCTCCAGGCACAACATCAACATCGAGGATCTGAGCACCACCAGCTACGCCGCCGCCCATACCGGCACCCCCATGTTCGCCGTGCACATCAGCGTGGGCATCCCCGCGGACATCCACATCGCCAGCCTGCGGGACGAATTCCTGGAGTTCTGCGATCTCATGAACCTGGACGCCGTGCTGGAGCCCATCAAGGGTTAGGGCCACCGGGAACAGCCACATGCCTGCGACCACCTACAACCACCATCTCTTCATCCTCGACACCAATGTGCTGATGCACGATCCCAGCGCCATCTTCCGGTTCCAGGAGCATGACGTCTTCCTGCCCATGGTGGTGCTGGAGGAGCTGGACGCGGGCAAGAAGGGGCTCTCCGAAGTGGCCCGCAACGCCCGCCAGGCCAGCCGCTTCCTGGACGACCTGATGTCCGGCGCCAGCAAGGCCAGCATCGACAAGGGCCTGCCCTTGCCGTCGCTGGAGAACAGCGGCGCCACCCCCGGCGGCCCGAAGCGCGGCCGGCTGTTCTTCCAGACCCGCCATCTGCCCAACCTGCTGCCCGAAAGCCTGCCCGGCAACATCCCGGACAACAACATCCTGAGGGCCGCCCTGGCGCTGCAGGAAGAGCATCCCACGGCGACCATCATCCTCGTCTCCAAGGATATCAACCTGCGCATCAAGGCAGCGGCCCTGGGCATCCGCGCCGAGGACTACAGCAGCGACAAGGTGCTCGACGACGTGGATCTGCTCTACCGCGGCCAGACGGAGCTGCCGGCGGACTTCTGGGAGACCCACGGCAAGGAGCTGGCATCCTGGCGGGAAGAGGGGCGCGCCTACTACCGCATCGAAGGGCCGGATCTTGGCGGCTGGCACGCCGGCCAGTGCCTGAGCATGGCGGGCGACGACAGCTTCGAGGCCATCGTCCGCGAGCTGGACGGCGACAGCGCCGTCATCGAACTGCTGGAAGACCACCGCATCCCCAAGCATTCCGTCTGGGGCATCAACGCCCGCAACCGGGAGCAAAACTTCGCCCTCAACATGCTGCTGGACCCGGAGCTCGACTTCGTCTCCCTGCTGGGCGCGGCCGGCACCGGCAAGACCCTGCTGACCCTGGCCGCCGGCCTGGCCCAGGTCCTGGACCAGAACATCTACCGGGAGATCATCATGACCCGGGCCACCATCCCGGTGGGCGAGGACATCGGCTTCCTGCCCGGCACCGAGGAGGAAAAGATGGCCCCCTGGATGGGCGCCCTGAAGGACAATCTCGAGGTCCTGACCCAGCCGGACGGGGGGGAATGGGGGCGGGCCGCCACTGACGACCTGCTGCGCAACCGCATCCGCATCCATTCACTGAACTTCATGCGCGGGCGCACCTTCCTGAACAAATACATCATCATCGACGAGGCTCAGAACCTCACCGCCAAGCAGATGAAGACCCTCATCACCCGGGCCGGTCCCGGCACCAAGGTCATCTGCCTCGGCAACATCGGCCAGATCGACACCCCCTATCTGACCGAGACCACCTCCGGCCTCACCTACGTGGTGGACCGCTTCAAGGACTGGACCCACAGCGGCCACATCACCCTGCTCCAGGGCGAGCGCTCGAGACTGGCGGAATTCGCCTCGGACAACCTGTAGGATTCGGCGGCGCGGCCTTCGTTACGCCGGCTCGGGCTCCGCATCCAACCTGGGCCAGGCGCTCAACACCGCCTGCACCAACGTCGCCAGGGGAATGGCGAAAAACACCCCCCAAAAGCCCCAGAAACCGCCAAACACCAGGATGGCCACGATAATGGCCACGGGGTGGAGATTCACCACCTCGGAAAACAGCAGCGGCACCAGCACGTTTCCGTCCAGGGCCTGAATGACGAAGTAGGTCACCGCCAGCCAGGCGAAATCACTGCTCCATCCCCACTGGAACCATGCGATCAACAGCACCGGGATGGTCACCGCCGCCGCGCCGATATAGGGGATGATGACGGAGAGCCCCACCAGCACCCCAAGCAGCATGGCGTACTCCAGCCCAAACACGGTAAAGGCGACGAAGCTGGCCGCCCACACGATAATGATCTCCCAGAATTTACCCCGCACATAGTTTGCAACCTGGCGGTTGACGTCCTTCCACACCGTATTGGCCAGGGTGCGGTTCCGGGGCAGGAAACCCACGATCCAGTCGAGTATGAGCTGTTTGTCCTTGAGAAAGAAGAACACCAGCAGCGGCATCAGGATCACATAGACCAGGAGGGTAATCACCCCCAGCACCGACGATATGGAAACGGACACCACCGTCTGCCCGAGTTCGGCGATCTCCTGGCGGATGACGCCGATGAACTCCTGCACCTGCTCCACCGAAATGATATCCGGATACCGGTCCGGGAGCTGCATCAATACCTGCTGGCCCTGGGAGATCATGGCCGGCAATTGCTGAAAAAGCTGGGTGACCTGGCGCGACAATATGGGCAACATGCCGAACAGCACCAGGGTCACGAACAGTATGAAAATAAGATAGACAAGGAGGAAAGCGGCGAACCGGGGGAGCCCCCGTCTTTCCATCGCACCCACGATGCCTTCCAGCAGATAAGCTATGACCACGCTGGCCAGCACCGGCATCAGCATATCGCCCATGGTGGTCACCACGGCAAAGCCGATCACCAGGAAAAGCGCCAGGAACACCACTCCGGGATCAGAGAAATGACGCTTGAACCACTGGGTTACAAACTGCACGGCAACGGTTCCTCCACAGACCCGTGAGATTCATCGATCGCAGACCCGGCCATCATACCGGCGCCACGGTTTTAATACCTGAGTTTTATTCTAATGCAACAGGCAGGCTCCTGGAACTCACGGCCAAAACAGCTTAGGGCCTGTTAAAACTAGTACTCCGTCAAGGTGATAACTTGGGATGCAGCCAGCCGGAAAGCGGTTAGCTGCTAGGCGCGCGACCGCAGGACTAGCAGCGCTAATTCAAGGGAGCGCAACAACGCAGATGACCGCTTTCCGGCTGGCCCGAAGGG
>DRKS01000080.1 GCA_011051655.1 Sedimenticola sp. | reverse complement strand
GCCGGCGGCGCCCGGGCGGTTCAGAGGCAGGCTGCCCTGGTCCAGCAGGTATCGCAGGCCGGTCAGCAGCCGGGCGACGAGGGGTTTGCGCCGGGCCGAGGGCATGCGGGCCGGCGCCCCGGCCAGGTCGCTCGCCACCGACAGGCCGTCCGCCCGGTGCACCAGCTCGCCGAGGACGCCGGCGCGGTCGGCATCCCCGGAGATGGCGGCCAGCCAGGCCCCAAAGACCTCCGGATCGGAGGCCAGCCAGCTCAGGCCCCGCTGGGGCAGGATGAAGCGGACCAGCAGGGGTGGGACCCGTTCGTGGAACCGGTAGCGTCGCTCCCGCACGAACTCCACCCGGTACCAACCCGCCGTGACGGGGAGGGGGCCGGCCCAGGGATCCCAGCATCCGAGTTTCCGGCCTTGCCGGTCGTAGAATCGCACCCGCTGGTCGGTGACCGGCTTGCCGAGGTCATGGAGCAGGGCGCCGGTGGCCGTGGCGTAGGTCCAGAGGTCCTGCCGGGCGGCCAGCTCCTCGGCGGCGGCTCCGGGGGGCAGCAGCCGGCCCCGGCGCAGTTTCAGGGCCTCGCGAACCACCTCCAGTCCGTGGACCAGCATGCCGCCCGGGCCGGCGTGGTGATGGGCCTCCGAGGCCGGCAGCTGCTGGACGAAGCCGGCGTAGGCCTCGAAGACCGTGGCGTAGAACGCCTCCCAGTGGGCGCGGGGCACCCCGACCAGTTGTCGGATGGTGGCTAGTTGAGACCGGTGCGGGCGGAGCAGGGTGCCGGCATCCAGCACCGGCAGAGCCCCCTCCACCGGCGGGTCGACATGGCGCCTTCTGCCCCAGAGGCTCAGCAGCGCACCCATTGGTCCAGCCATTCCGAGACCTCTTCGGGGCGGGGCCAGGGCGCCCAGTCGCGCCAGAAATGCACGGCGTTGCCGTGCCGTTTGAGGAAATCCTCAAGCGGGACCAAGAGCGGATTCCACATCTCGCCGGCGGCCGCCGCCCGGTACTCGAACAAGGGCAGGCGACAGAGCTGGTGACGCAGGATGGCCGCCTGGCACGGTCCCGGCGCCGCAATGGCCGCCCGCAGGGCGCCCAGGACGACGGCCGAGGGAAGCTCGTCAGGGTCCTCGATGACCCTTTCCAGACCCCTGAGATGCTCGAGCAGGACCCGGCAAGGCTCTATCCACGGGCCGAGACCCGCCTCGTGGATGTGAGCGAGGGTGATGCGGGATGCGGACGGGTGTCTCATGCGTCGGCACTGTGCCAACGCCGACCGACTCACACCATGGAAAACGTGATTACCGTTCCGGGCGGATTTTCCAGAGGCAGACGCGCCGCCCTTTGGGTAACCCTTTCATCGCCGCGCGCCCCTTCGAGCGCGGCGGCCCTTTCGGGTAGGACCGTTGCCGTTACCAACCCCCTTCCCTTGGAAGAGCCCTATCAAATCCTTTTCGGCGCGGCGCCACGAGTGTCATCGGTTATGTCAGATCAGTCGCTTTCGCCGTCAGCCGTGCTCGGCGCTCATTTCGCTTCGCCTCCTTACGCCAAGCCCCAGAACGGATCTCGCTGCCAATCATCGGCAAAGCCCATCTTGCCGGGGGGAACGTCGGGGTGCTTCTGCAACAGCTCATAGAGCCGGTGCTGCCAGCGGGAGTCCGGCGCGATGACATTCAAGAGAATATGCAGCATTGCGGCCTGCGCACGGAAGGTCATGTTGGGCGACATGTGCGGTTTGTACTCCTTGGGCACCTCGGGCGTGATGGTAAAGCGGCGGTTCCACAGTCGGGAGTGGTGGGCGCAGAGGTTTCGCAGGTAGGCAATGGCGTGCAGCCAGGAGTGAAACGTCCATGGTGATAGCGGGAACGGTGCGCAGATCGCCTTCCTGTCGCTGCGCTTCTCCAGGTTGGAGTAGACGATGGACCAAGTGCCGATGGACAGGACCTCGGCGACCATCCAGCTCGGTGGAAGCTCGGGGGTATGGTACTTCTTGAAGTAATGCTGAATAAACGTTTCGCGCTTCTTGTGCTGAACCGTGCCGTCCTGAGCGGAATGTCGAGTCTGCGCCCTTATCTCGTCCAGCAGCTTGTCGTGCCGATACTGCTTACGGAACAGCGTTTTGTCCAGGTACCAATGCGGCCCATAGCGTTCGGACATCGTGTTGGAGATTGCGACCCGGACGGCGACCTCGATGCGCTCGATGGCGTCCATGACCAGAAGCCGCAGCTCCCGGTCGAAGATGTAGAGATCCAGGACGGCGTCGAACGCGACACCGTCGCGAAAGGTGTGGGCGGGCAAGGTCGGATCGTTGTGTTGGAAGGGAAGGGTATAGCCGCTCAGGCGGTAGTAGCCGATGAACCGCAGGTAGTGGAGCGCCTTTTCCCGGTCCGGGACCTCGAGACCCCGCTCGATCAGGCGGTCGAGCTGTTGGTCGAGGGTGAGCGCCGGCTTGTCGAATTGGGTCTTCTTGTGTTTCTCAGGCATAAAAAACCCGCCCTGGTGCGCCGATCTGACGAGAGGCGTGGCGGGTGTTGTTATCTAGTATTCTCGACATCCCGCCGGAAAAATCAAGGTGTTTCCAGAAAGATCCTTCTTTCATCCGGGGCTCTCCCCATAAAAAATCCTTACCTGCAAGGCCAACCATGGAGCCGTACCAAGCAGCCGTCAACCGGTGCTTTCCATAATCTGTGCTATTTCAATAAGTTACCTTGCCTTTGGGTGCGTGGCTGCACGGAGGCAGCCCTCTTGCCCAAGAATTCCTCGACGCATTATGCGTTTTTTCCTATGATGGTGCCATATTTGGCCGTGTTTATTGGACAAAGGGCGACGACCGGGTCGTAACGGCCCGGGTCCGCCCTGCGTAAGCCCACCGAAACGGTTCGAAGCCGATGAGCAAGATAATCGAAAACCGCTGGCTGTCTGTCGACGAGATCGCGGCCTATTTAGGGGTCAAGCGGGACACCATCTACAAGTGGATCGAGCGCAAGAGCATGCCGGCCCACAAGGTGGGGCGGCTGTGGAAGTTCAAGATAGACGAGGTGGACCGGTGGGTTCGCCAAGGAGGCGCAAATGATCAAAGATCAATCCGCAAGTAGGGAACGGCCTGATGCAACAGCAACAGTCCGGCAGCGGAGTTCCCGGATCCCTTACATAAGCTTGATATAAGTCGAAATGCATGTTCTGGTGACCTTCACGGGATTCCACGATCCTTACACCCTGGGCCTGGTTGGGGAGGAGCAACAGGCAGGCCCGATTCTTTCCCTGGTGAAGGCAAGGACCTTCGACCACGTCGTATTGATTTCAACGTTGAATACGCGGGAAAACACCGCAGCAACCGAATCAGCACTCAGGGTATCGAATCCAGGAATTGAAGTTTCTATCATCGATGCGGCGCTGAGCGATCCCACGGATTACATTGAAATCCTGCGCGTACTTCGCACACAGGTCAGGCTAGCATTGGAATCCTACGGCGCCCGGACGGATCTTTCGGTAGCTGTTGCTTCCGGAACGCCACAGATGCACGCAGCCTGGCTCCTGATGGTTGCCAGCGGTGAGTTGCCTGCACGGATTCTCCACATCAGGCCGCCCCGCTTTGTGACTGCTGATAAGCCGCTTGTCAGTGAAGTCGATCTTTTGTCGCGAGAATTTCCAGAGGTTCGCAGCGCCCAGGTGCCGGAACCGGAGTCTCATTATGCATCGGTAGATACCGGTGAGATTATCCGTTCATTGGGCATCGTAGGCGACCACCCTGAGTTGAAAAAGGCGCTTGAGATCGCGGCCACGCTCGCATCCTCGGATGTCCCGATTCTGATTCTGGGGGAGACAGGTACTGGAAAGGAATTGCTGGCGCGCTTCGTCCACTTGGCCAGTGGCCGGCCGACGGAACGTTTTGTGACCATCAACTGCGCCGCGATCCCAAATGATCTTGTTGAGAGCATCCTGTTTGGTCATCGCAAGGGATCCTTCACGGGTGCCATATCCGACCAGGAGGGCAAGTTTGTTCAGGCGGATGGTGGAACGCTGTTTCTGGACGAACTCGGCGAACTACCTCTGGAGACGCAGGCGAAACTGTTGCGCGTCGTGCAGGAGGGCCAAATCGAGCCAGTGGGAGCGGGGAAACCCGTTGACGTTGATGTGCGGCTGATTGCGGCAACCAATGCCAATCTGGCGCGCGCCATCAGGCGGGGTAAGTTTCGGGAGGATCTCTACTATCGCCTGAATGTCGGTGAGATCCGCCTGCCGGCACTCCGGCACCGGCGCAGTGATATCCCTAAGCTGGCGCTCGCTGTGCTGGACAGAGTGAACGCCAGCCTCAAGCAGCCGAAGCGGCTGACCACGGCGGCATTGCAGCGACTACAGGCGCATGACTGGCCGGGAAACATCCGTGATCTGGCCAACGTCATCGAACGGTCTGCCCGGCTGGCGCGTTCGCCGGTGCTGGATGCCGATGACTTGCTGCTCAGCGAACCGGTGGGTCATGCCGATCCGCTGGCAGCATTGCCGGAACCGGTTGAAGGCTTTTCGCTGGAGGAATTCCTGTCCAGTGCGCGCAAGCAGCTGGTGTTGCGGGCGCTCGAAATCAGTCAGGGGAACCAGAGCGAGGCGGCGCGGCTGTTGGGGGTGACGTCGCAAGCGGTACACAAGTTCCTGCGGAAGACAAAACAATAATTTCAACCCGGGTTTAAATTGGTTGAACTTTGGTTGAAAGGTGTTGATCACAAGAGGACGAGGAGCCGTATCATAAGTATTTGAATGTTAAAGTGAACGTGGGTTGTTGCGGGTGATGGCATATTGCTTGCTCTATCTGGATCACCACAACCGAATCCAGAGGAGTAAGGCCAATGACGCAATTCACAGTTTCAGTAGTGATTGATGGGGATACGTTCGAAGTGGCAAACGGCTGGAAATGGAACGGCCAGACCGGGTCTCGGGTACGGCCGACGGGCTACGATGCCCCTGAGATCGATACGGTAGCCGGGCAGCAGGCAAAGCAGAAACTGGCGCGATTGATCCAGGGCGAGGTCGTTAATGTGGAAGAACTCACCCTGACGCGCACACGAACCCCTGGGACCGGTCGCGGCCCTGTCTGATAATACGTTTTTGCCCCCGGGAGGGCGGGTTACCCGGTAGCGGCGTCGGTGATGAAGCCGTGTTTGCGAAGCATCTTGAGCCAGCGCGGGGCGTTCCGGGCAACGGTCAGTGCTTCGTAATCGATGGTGCTGTCCTGGTAGTGTGTCTTGTTACTGAGCATGGCGTAGAGGATGCGCAGCATCTTGTGCGCCAGGGCAACGATCGCCTTCTTGTAGCCCTTGCGGATCATCAGTGACTC
>DRKS01000079.1 GCA_011051655.1 Sedimenticola sp. | reverse complement strand
GGGCGGCTTGTCGTTATCCGGAAAATATCCTCGCGGGATCATACCCGCCGCGCCCGGGCATTGAAAGGGAGCGCCTTGGGCGGGCCCTGCGGCCCGCACCCCCTGGCGATGGCCGGGGTGGCGGGCATCATTTCCGTGGATGCGGATTCTGGCAAACATCGGGCGGCAGCGGCTTTTGGTGATACACTCAGCCTGTCCACTTACCTGCCGATCGCACCGATGCCGGTCTTGCAGGGAGTTCGCTGTATTGATTTGACCAGGAGGCCGTTATGAAAAAGATGATCACCTTAATCATGGCAAGTGCGCTGTTTCTGCCGCAACTGTTCCTGTATGCCGACGAGAGCCATCACCCGGAACAGCAGGGACCGGAGGAAGAAACCCAGACCCAGGGCAAGCCGGCCCGGGGAGGGATGATGGGGAAAATGGAGGCGCATATGGAAAAGATGATGCGCCAGATGGAAGAGATTCAAAAAACCGACGACCCGGCCAAGCGTGAAAAACTGCTGCAGGAGCACATGAGCACCATGCGCGAGGGAATGGAAATGATGCGCGGCATGGGGAAAGGCATGATGGGCGGTGGAGAACACTGCGAAATGGAAGGCATGATGAAGGAGATGATGAGCGGCAACGGGGACCACTGCAGGATGAAAGGTATGATGGGCGGCGACGGTTGCCGCATGATGAAGGAGATGATGGGCGGCGGCGGTGACCACTGCAAGATGAAAGGCATGATGGGCGGCGACGGCTGCTGCATGAAGCAAGGGATGATGGGAGGCGGCGGTGACCACTGCAAGATGAAAGGCATGATGGGCGGTGACGGCTGCTGCATGAAGCAAGGGATGATGGGCGGTGGTGGGGACCACTGCAAGATGAAAGAAATGATGGGCGGGGGGATGCATCGGAAGAGTGAAAAGGCAGGTTGTGATAATCGGGAGGCGCACCGGCGGATGGAAAAACGCATGGACATGATGCAAATGATGATGGAGCAAATGATGCGGAATCAGAAGGGGCAAGGCAAAGAGGGAGCAGTCCCCGAAAGTTAAATAGTGCGAGCCCGGAAGCTCGTACGTCGTTCTTCGCGGTTACAAATCGCTCCTACAACTTGCTGATGGCACGCTGTTTTTGTAGGAGCGATTTACAATCGCGAAGAGAAAAGCACTGTTTCCGGACTGATCCCTTGAGGCGGGGCCCACCCTCTCAGAGTTCCTATGGATTGGTACCCTTGGTCTTCAGGTAAGCGATAAGGTCATCCAGGTCCTCCTTTGACATCTGCCACCTGGGCATCATTTCGCTGAGCCGGTTCCCGCCGGGATCGGCCCCGGCCAGGACGCAGACCTTGAAGGATGGCTCCGTGTACGGCGGGTGCTTCCTGCCGTTGGGATGGGCATGGCCCGCCGGGGCCGTGAGGCTGTCCCAGGTCAGGGCGGGCACGTCCATCATCATTTTCATGCCCTTGGCATCCGCGCCGTGGCACATGGCGCAACCCACCCCCTGCATGCCGTGGCTGTTTTTTATGGCCTCGCCCCGTGCGTTGATCCCGGTGTAGAAGATGCGCTCCCCGTTGGAGGAGAACGCCGTTTTGCCCCTGATTTCTTCCATGTTCTTCATCATGCCTCCCATCATGCCTCCGCCTCTCATCATTGTGCCGCCCATCATGCCGTCGCACCCCTTCATTCCCTTGCCCATCATCATCCCCATCATGCCCATGCGGTTGTCTGCCGAAGGGGGGCTGATGATTGCCAGGCCGGTCAGGCCGGCCGCAATCAGTCCCAACCCCAGGATAAGGTTTCGATTCTTTTTCATGCCGGGCCTCCATGGTTTTCCTGGTTCAGATCTTTCCTTCTCTGCTCAAATTCCTCTTTGGTTATCTCGCCCCTGGCATACCGTTTTTTCAGGATGTCCAGGGCGGTCTCGCCGTCCTCGTCCGCGCCCTTGCCCCGGGTGACAAGCCATTTCACCAGCAATACGATACCGGCCAGGATCAGAAGCCAGGAGAGCATGTAAAAGATCATCCCCATGAATCCCATCCCATGTCCCATTCCAAGGTTATCCATCATCATAGTGTCCACCTCTTTGCAGGATCGGGCGGGGCCCGTTTGGCCCCGCCTTTGAAACGGTCATCCCCGTGTCTCGATGTCGGTGATGACGTAACGCTTGTCCCGGGTTTCGATGAAATCGAAGTCCACTTCGTCACCCACTTCGATCTCATCCAGGAGGTCTGCGTCTTCCACTTCGAAGAACATGGTCATGGCCATCCAGCCGATGCTCTTGATGGGGCCGTGTTTCAACTCGACCCTGCGGCCTTTCCTGTCTATTTGTGTGACCGTCCCCACGCCGTGATGGTTCTGGGCCGCGGCCAGCATGAGGGGGCGGTTCGGGAACGCGCCTTCGGCATTGGCATGCGGCGCCAATGCGGCGGTCCCGAATGCGATGAGGCCCAGTGACATAGCAATGGTTTTCAGTTTCATGGTTTGATTCCTCTTTGTTTGAGTGGTGGTCAAAATCTGCTGTAGGAGCGGCGCCTCGCCGCGATTACTCCGAGTGTCCGTCAGCCCCGGTAATCGCGGCGAGGCGCCGCTCCTACGAGTTTTTTATGTCATATCCGGTTCCTCCCTGGTCGTGTGCAGCCGTCGCCCTTTCCAGATGGCGAAGACGGCGGGAAAGAGCACCAGCACGGTGAACAGCGCCGAGGCGGTGCCGCCCACCATGGGCGCGGCGATGCGCTTCATCACGTCCGCGCCGGCGCCGTCGCTCCACAGGATGGGGATCAGTCCCAGCAGCAGGGCCATGCCGGTCATGAGCATGGGGCGGATGCGCCGCCCCGCCCCTTCGGCGATGACCTCCGCCAGGTCCCGCCGCGTTTGCAGGCGGCCGTCGGCGCTGTGTTTCCGGTAGGCCATCCCCAGATAGAGCATCATCAGTACCCCCATCTCGGCGTCCAGGCCGGCCAGGGCGATCATGCCGATCCATACCGCGACGCTGAGGTTGTAGTCCAGCCAGGCGAGCAGCCACACCGCACCGATCAGCGAAAAGGGCACCGCCAGCAGGATAATGAGCGACTCCGTCACCGACTTGCGGTTGAGAAACAGCATGAAGAAGACGATGAACAGGGTGAGCGGCACCACCACTTTGAGCCTGGCCTTGGCCCGCTCGAAGTATTTGAACTGGCCGGCCCAGTCCAGGCGGTAGCCGGGCGGCACCTTGGCCTTGTCCGCCACCACCTGGCGTGCCCGCTCCACATAGTCGGCGATGCCGATTTCGTCGTTGACGTCCACGAAGACATAGCCCACCAGTTGGCCATTCTCGTTGCGCAGCATGGGCGGGCCGGTGCGGAAGTTCAGCTCCGCCAGTTGCGCCAGTGGGATCTGGGCGCCTGTGGGCGTGGGCACCAGCACCCGCCTCAGGGCCTGCGGATCGTCGCGAAAATCACGGGCGTAGCGCAGGTTGATGGCGTAGCGCTCGCGGCCTTCCACCGTCTCGGATACCGTCATACCGCCCACCGCAGCCATGATCGCCTCCTCCACGTCGGCAATGGTCAGGCCGTGGCGGGCGATCTTTCCGCGGTCGATATCGAAGTCCAGGAAATAGCCGCCGCTGATGCGCTCGGCAAAGGCGCTGCGGGTGAACGGTGCGGTGCGCTCATCGGATTGCAGCGCCTGTTCGATGCGGATGCCGGTGGCCTCCACCCCGTCCAGGTCGTCGCCGAACACCTTGATGCCCAGGGTGGAGCGGATGCCGGTGGCCAGCATTTCGGTGCGTGTCTGGATGGGCATCCACCATACGTTGGGCATGCCGGGATAGCGCAGTTGGGCGTCCATCTCGGCGAGCAGGCTCTCCCAGGTCACCCCCTCACGCCACTGGTCCCTGGGCCTGAAGGTCACCACGATCTCGGCCATGGACAGCGGCGCCGGATCCGTGGGGCTGGTGGAGCGGCCCATTTTGCCGAACACCCGCTCGACTTCCGGGAAGGCCTTCAGCTCCTTGTCCATGGCGTGCAATACCTTGCCTGCCTCGGTGACGGACATGCCCGGCGGGGCTGTGGGCATGTACAGGATGCTGCCCTCGTTGAGCGGTGGCATGAACTCGTTGCCCAGTTGCATGAACACCGGCGCCGTGGCCGCCAGCGCGGCGACGGCGCCGCCCACCACCAGCCAGCGCAGCTTCACCGCCAGCCGCACCACGGGGGTGTAGGCCGCCACCAGTGCGCGGTTGAGCCAGCTCTTGTCACCACAAATCCTGCCGCGAATCAGCAACACGGCCAGGGCCGGGGTGAAAGTGATGGCCAGCAGCGCCGCAAAACCCATGGAGTAGGTCTTGGTGTAGGCCAGGGGTTTGAACAGCCGGCCCTCGGCGCCTTCCAGGGCGAACACGGGCAGAAAGGAGACAGTGATGATGAGCAGGGAGAAGAAGATGCTCGGGCCTACCTCCTGCATGGCGCGGATGATCACGCCGGTGCGGTTGTCGGGGCGTCCCGATTCTTCCAGGCGCTTGTGGATGTTTTCGATCATCACGATGGAGGCGTCCACCATGGCGCCGATGGCCACCGCGATGCCGCCAAGCGACATGATGTTGGCGGTGAGGTGCTGCCCGGACATGGGGATGAACGACAGCAGGATGGCCACCGGCAGGGTGAGGATGGCGATGAGTGCCGAGCGCAAGTGCAGCAAAAACAGCATGATGACCAGCGACACCACGACCATCTCCTCCGCGAGGGTGTGCTTCAGGGTGTCGATGGCCCGTTCGATCAGCTTGGAACGGTCATAGACGGTGACGATCTCCACCCCCTCCGGCAACGCCGACCGGGCCTCGGCCAGGCGCTGCTTGACCCGTTCGATGACCCCCAGCGCATCTTCGCCGTAACGCATCACCACGGTGCCGCCCACCGTTTCGCCTTCCCCGTCCAGCTCGGCCAGGCCGCGGCGCATGGCCGGCCCCAGGCTCACCACCGCCAGGTCGCGCAGCAGGATGGGGACCCCGTTTGCGTCGACGCCGACGGCGATCTCCTCCAGATCCTTTTTGTTCCGTATATAGCCCCGGCCGCGGATGAATTGTTCATGCCCGGCGATCTCCAGCACCCGGCCGCCCACATCGGCGTTAGAGCGGCGCACCGCCGTGGCGACCTTCTTCAGGGGGATGCCATAGCCGGCCAGCTTGTTGGGATCGAGCTGGATCTGGTATTCCTTGACGAAGCCCCCCACCGAGGCCACCTCGGCCACCCCTTCCACCGACTCCAGCCAGTAGCGCAGGGTGAAATCCTGCAGGCTGCGCAGCCCGGCCAGATCGAGGTTGCCGGACTTGTCCACCAGGGCGTACTGAAACACCCAGCCCACGCCGGTGGCGTCCGGGCCCAGGGTGGGCCGGACATTTTCCGGCAGCTTGCCCTGGGCCGAATTGAGGTACTCCAGCACCCGCGAGCGGGCCCAGTACATGTCGGCGTCTTCCTCGAAAATGACATAGACGAAAGAGAGCCCCATGTAGCTCTGGCCACGCACCGATTGCACCTTCGGCGCCGCCAGCAGGGTGGTGGAAAGGGGGTAGGTGATCTGGTCCTCCACCAGATCGGGGCTGCGCCCCGGCCACTCGGTGTAGATGATGACCTGCACGTCGGACAGGTCGGGGATGGCATCCAGGGGGGTGTCGAGCAGCGCCCGGTAACCCCAGAAGGTCGCCGCCAGGACCGCCAGCAGGGTCACCAGCCGGTTGCGGGCGCAATAACCGATGAGCCACTCGATGGGGCCCCGGGGCTTGGTATCCCGCGGCGTCACCATTGCTCCACCCCCGCCTTCAGCCTGCTCTCGGCGGCGATGAGGAAGTTGCCGGAGGTGACGACGATATCGCCCTCTTCCAGTCCCTCCAGCACCTCGATCCACTTGCGGTTGCGCCGGCCGGTCCTGATCCTGCGCGGCGCCAGCCGGCCGTCCCCCAGATCCAGGAACACCACGCGGCTTCGCCCGGAGTAGACCACGGCCGATTCCGGCACCACCAGGCGCTTGCCCAGCCTGGCCTTGAGGTGGACATGGGCGTACATGTCCGGGCGCAGGAAGCCGTCGCTGTTGTCCAGCGCCAGCCGCACCCGGGCGGTGCGGGTGTCGCCCTCCATGAAGGGGTAGATGAAATCGACCCTGGCCTTGAATTCGCGGTCCTGCAGCTCGGGCAGAATGACTTTGGCCTCCATGCCCACCTTGACCAGGGGGAGTTCGTAGTCGTAGACCCGGGCCTCCACCCACACACGGGAGAGATCGGCGATGCGCAGCAACCGCTGGCCGGCGCGGAAGGCGGAGCCTGCCACGATCTGCTTCTCGATCACCACGCCGTTGGCGGGGGCCGGGATGGGCATGTGTTCGCGCGCCTTGCCGCTGTGCTTCAGCGCATCGATCTGGGCCTCACTGATATCCCACAGATGCAGCCGGCGATGGGCCGCCTCGCGCATGCGGCCGCCCAGGCCGCGTTTGAGGGTCTCCAGATATTCTTCCTGGGCGCTCAACAGCTCGGGACTGTAGACGCTGAACAGGGGCCGGCCTTTTTTTACCGGCTTGCCAATGGCGTCGGCATACAGCTCACCGATCCAGCCGTCGAACTTCAAGGCCACATCGGTTAGGCGGGTCTCGTCATAGGTGATGTTGCCGGCGGCGCGGATGCTGATGCGCAGCTTTTTGCGCTTGACCCGGCCGGTGGTGATCCCGATGAGCTGACGGCGGGCCGGGTCCACCCGCACGGTGCCGGGGATATCGGCGCCCTCGCTGCCGCAGGTGGCGCAACGCAGCCCCTTGCGGCCGGTGGCCAGGTCGAAGGTGATGCTGCCCTTGTCCCCGTCCGCTTCGATATCGATGGTCAGCGGCCATTCGCCGCCCATGGAGGGCTCGAACTCACCCTCGTAGCGTCCCGGTCCGGTTTCGGTCATCTCCGCCGGGGCGTACATGGCGGGCATGCTGCCCATGGCCGGCATCACCGCCACCACCTTGAGCGCCGCACCGCCCAGGGGTTTGCCGGCTTCGTTGTGGATCAGGACCCTGACCCTGTTCTTGCCTACTCTCGGCGTCTCGGGGTCCAGTTCCACCTGCACCCTGAAGGGCCCGGCCGGGTGAAAGCCGGGCCCTTCGGCGGCACCGGCGGCCGTGCTCCAGATAGCGATAAAGAGTATAAAAAGCAGTGACTTGTAATCCATATGAGTACCTTCGTTTTTTCAATTGCACTCGGATCGGGGCCACGCCACGCAAAGGCGCAACAATGCGCCAGGCGCGAGCCCGCAACTGGATTTAACGCCCCTGTTAGCTGCCAGGGGCGGACGAAGGTGTGATCAAATGCGCAAGCGGCCGGTCAGCAGATAGGTCCAGGTGCCGGAGGACCAGGGAGGGATGGGGAAATAATCGATGCCGGCGCGAAAGCCGCCGGGCAGGGGAGGGTCGGGGGGTTCGAGCAGCACTGCCGGGGGCGGTTGCGGCGCATCCAGCAACAACACCTGCTGTGCCTGCGCGCCGGGGGTGATGCCGGTGGCGCCCGGCGCCTGCTCGTAGGAGATGTCGCAGCACCCCTGGGCCGGCATATCCTGGTGAGGATAGCACTGGCCGTCCATGTCGCAATCCATTGTCTTCATCGAGCCGTGCCCGTCCATGGAGCCGTTTTTATGATGCATCGAGTCGTGCTTGTGGCAGCAGCAAAAGTACCGCACCTTGCCGTCCAGCCCGCAGGCGTACACCGTCTGGAACTGTGAAAACAGCGTCGTGAAGATGAATATTGCAACGATGCCGCGCCGGAATATGAAATTTCGACTCATGGGCAAAAGTCTAACAGCCCCGCGCCAAATAAAAAGCCTTCATGGAGTGGGGGATGGAATCGGCTATTGATAGGAAAATTCCCGGGAGACGTCGAAAAACCACAATATATCCCTTATGCGCCCGAAGGTGTTCGACGCCGGGTCATCCAAATAGACCAGCAGCCAGGGGGAGAGCCCCATGATCAAGCCATGCTCTCCATTGGAGCCGTCCCAGACATTGACCGCCATGGGAATGATGCCGTCTTTCGCAAACTGTACGTCATTTTCGTCCCGGGTTTGCAGGGGGCGGACCATTACCACCCGCCAGCGCCCGTCTTTCCAGGCCGCCTTCGAGCGTACCTGCTGGTCCGTGGCCGGCTGGGGCCGGACAGGCCTCCTTGGTCCCCAGGAGTTGCTTTCTTCAACGGCGTTCGCCTGTTTCTCCGCCAGGTCGGATTTCCAGGTCCACAGGTTTACAGGATTGTTCCGCCCGCCCCGCAATGCGCGTACGCGCCTGTCTATATTGGGCTTGACGGGAAACTGCAGTGCAATGGCGTCTCGAAACACCCCCGGTTCCCGTGGTATCTCGCCAAAGGCTTTTACATACTCGCCCTGGAATTGCGCAACCTCCCGTTGCTTCTGATGCCCGGCGTCCTGCACCGGGTCGTCCCATTCGACAAGAAAGCCGATCTCGTCTTCGTTATACAGGGCCCGCACTTCCACCATGTCGACGGAGTTGTTGATCCAGAAGGGCTCCACAATCGTTTGCCCCTGGATGAAGATTTTCGTTGGCGCCATGGAACGCCAAATTTCAGCCCCCGCATCAAGCGGGATCTTTTTTGCCGTCCGTTCGGCCTTGAATATCATCTCCTGATCGAAGC
>DRKS01000078.1 GCA_011051655.1 Sedimenticola sp. | reverse complement strand
TTGGTTTTTGGAACAATCTGGCTTCGCATCTTGAACGATCAGCCTTGAATCATAGCTACGGCTATGCTTCGGCGGCCGATCGTCCAACCTGCTTCGCCAGCTTGCCCCAAAAATCCAAATCCTGGTGAGAAATGCGGGTTAACCATGAGCCACCTTGCGGAACAACACCTCCTCCATCGCCGCCTTGAGCTGGGCGATGCGCTGCTCCAGCTCCGGCAGTCCCCGGCGGACGGCCTCCAGCTCCCCGGCCTTTCCGGCCTGTTCCATCATCCTGGCAACCGTGCTCAGGGCCATGCCCCCCACGTTGGCGGAAGCGCCCTTGATCTTGTGCGCCAGGGCGATGATCCGCGGCATATCCCCGGCGGCGACCACTGATCTCAGTTGTTCGATCTGTCCCGGCAGATCCGACAGGAAGGCGCCGGCCACGGTGCAGATCAGTTCCTCATCCCCCAGCAGGCGCTCCCGCACGGCGGCATGGTCGAACACCGGATCGTCCATGCCCTCCGGCAACGCCGGCACCGGGGCGGACGGGTCTTCTTCCGCGGCGTCCGGACGGCAGCGGCGGGGCAGCCATTGCTCCAGGGCCTGGTGCAGCTTGGCGGGATCCACGGGCTTGGCGATATAGTCGTCCATGCCCGCCTCGATGCAGCGCTCCCGGTCGCTGGGCATGGCGTTGGCGGTCATGGCGATGATGGGAATGGCGTGGTCCCTGACCCTGGACAGGGGATCACGGATCAGCCGGGTCGCTTCATAACCATCCATCACCGGCATCTGGCAGTCCATGAACACCAGGTCGTAGGGGAGCTGCGCCAGGATGCTGACCGCCTCTTCGCCGTTGCCGACCACATCGATATGGACGCCGAACTTCTGCAGCACGCCGTGGGCCACCGCCTGGTTGGTGGGGTTGTCCTCCACCACCAGCACCCGGGCCCTGAATTGGGGCAGCTCGCGGGCGGCTTGGCGGACGGGCCGGGGCTCTTCCATGCCGCTGACGCCGGCCACCCGCAGCAGGGTGTCATAGAGCTCGGACTGGTTGAGGGGCTTGGTGAGATAACCGGCGAAGCCGGCCTTTCGCAACCTGTCCGCATCCCCGCGCCGCCCCTCGGTGGCGAGCAGCACCAGCCTGGTGGCGGCCAATGTCTCCTCTCGCCGGATCAGTTCCCCCAGGCGTTTGCCGCCCATACCCGGCATGTGCATGTCGATCAGGGCGATGCTGAAGGGCTCGCCCCCCGCCGCGGCCTCCCGCAGGATCCGCAGGGCCTCCTCCCCGCCCGCGGCCAGGGCATGGTCCACCCGCCAGGCGCTCAAGACCTCATCGAGCAGCCGCCGGCTGGTGGCGTTGTCGTCCACCGCCAGGATCTTCTCGGAGCGCAGATCAGCCCCCCGGCATGCCGGGGCCGGGGAATCGGCATTGGGGAGATCGAGGGTAAACCAGAAGGTGGAGCCCTTGCCCGGCTCGCTCTCGACGCCGATCTCTCCCCCCATCATTTTCACCAGCTGCTTGCTGATGGCCAGTCCCAGGCCGGTGCCGCCGTATTTCCGGGTGGTGGAGCTGTCGGCCTGGGTGAAGCGCTCGAACAGGTGGCGCTGCTGTTCGGCGTCCAGCCCGATGCCGGTGTCGATCACCATGAAGCGCAGCAGGCTCCGGGCGTCCCGCCCCGCCCTCAGCTCGCAACGCACCGCCACCTCGCCCTGCTCGGTAAACTTGATGGCGTTGGTCACCAGGTTAGTGAGGATCTGGCGAATACGCACCGGATCGCCCCTGCACCACTGATGCACTACCAGGTTGGCGGGGCAGATCAACTCCACGCCCTTCTCTTCGGCGCGGAAGGCAAGGGCGGTGGAGAAATCCTGCATCAGCTCGCCCAGGTCGAAATCAATGAACTCCAGATCGAGCCTGCCCACCTTGATCTTGGAGAAATCGAGAATGTCGTTGATGATGTCGAGGAGGTATTCGGCGCTGCGCTTGATGGTCAGGGCGCGGCTGTGCTGCTCCCGGTTCAGGTCACTGTCCAGCAGCAGGTTGGTCATGCCGATGACGCCGTTCATCGGCGTGCGGATCTCGTGGCTCATGTTGGCCAGGAACTCGCCCTTGGCCTGATTGGCGGCCTCGGCCTGCTGGAGCGCCGTCTCCAGTTCCCGGGTACGCTCCTCCACCTGTCTCTCCAGGCCGTCGGCCAGATCCTTCAATTCATCCCGGGAGCTGTTCAGGTGATCGAGCATGGTATGGAACGAGTTCGCCAGCAGCCCCAGTTCATCGCCGCGGTTGACGGCGGGGATGACGGCCTCGTCGCCCCTGGCGATCCGGTCGGCCGCCAGGGTGAGCTGATTGATGGGCCTGGTCAGGCGGCGGGCGAGAAGGGCCATGCCCACACTGATGAGAACAACCACCACCAGCACGCCGAAGGACAGGCGCCGGCCGAAACCCTGCGCAAGCCCATCGATGACGCTGTGGGATATGAGGGCCGCCACCAGGATATGGCGTTCCCGGTCCAGCGGGTTGTAGCGCAGGTGGGTGTGGATGAGGCTGGAGGACCGTTCCGGCAGATCCAGGAGTTCGAACCCGTCTTTGATGCGCAGCAACTGGGCAAATTGGGGAAAGTCCTTCTTCATGCCGGCATCGCCGCCCATGGCCAGGGTAAAGCGCCGCTCCTTGTCCGGATGCATAAGATAGTCACCCGCCTCGTCGGCCAGCATGAAAGAGACATTGGAGGGCGGCGCATCAAAGGGCCTGGCCAGGGCTTCAAAGCTGGCGTTGATGACGACGACACCAAAAACAGTACCGTCTTTGGTGTAAATGGGCGCCGCCACCCGCATTACCGGCTGCGGCGGAAGGGCAATGGCGCCGTGCTCCCTGTTCAGCTCCACCCGGGAAAGATATTGCTGGTCCGGCCCCAGGCGGATGGTTTCGCGCACATAATCACGCCGGCCTTTCGCCTGCAGCTCCCCGTCCGGAATTATGATCACGCGGCCATTGCGGCGCTCCACCCGGACGAGTTCCATCCCGTTGTCCGCAACGCCGATATAGCGCACCTGAAGATAGTCCGGGCGTTGCTGCAGCAGGCTCTTGAAATTGCTGGCCAGCCGCTGCTTCCAGGGCCCGGCCGCCATGGCGGGGCCGCCCTCGTGGCCGCCGCCTTCGGCCGCCCGGTGGTAGCCCACCACGAGATCCGACACGGCGATGCGCTGCACATCCAGGCGCATGCGGTCGATGTTCTCCCGGAAACGGCTGGTGAGCCGCTGCAGCTCGCCCGCCATGCGCTCTATGCTCTGCTGGCGCAGCAGGGCGCCGGCATCCTGATAGCTGTATGCCGAGATACCGAGAATGCCGAGGCCGGCGATCACAAAGGCCAGCAGGGCGAACCTGGCCGGAAGGGTGCATTTCATTTTCGCACCCCCTCGGGCATCCCGGCGGGGGTGATATGAAAACGGCTTGTGGTTTTGGACGAAACGTCCTGTTTTCCCTGTTTTTTCCCCTTCGCTGCTTCCTGGTCCTCCTGCACCGGTGGGGCCACCCGGAACCGGCGCGAAAGACGTGATGGGGTCTCGATAAACATGTTGCTCCTCCTGGAACGGGACTGGTCATCCCGGACCTGCTTACAGCCTGTTACGGCATGCCGGCAACATCCTTTAACGGATACAGACTTCCGTTTGCATCAAAGCCTGCATATGATGGGGCAGAAGCGGCGCTCCCCAACCAAGGCACTCCGTCACACAAATGAAGACATTCTTCCTGCTCGTATTGCTCAGCCAGAACGGCGCCGGCGACATCAACGCATCATTCGTCAATACGGAAACCCTCGCCCAGTGCCGCCAGAAGCAGGCATTGGTAAAAGGGGTGTTTTCATCCGCGAACATTCCGATCATCGCCAGCCGCTGCATCAGGAGCGGGTTGCAATTCTCAAAATTCGCCCACACCGCCTCGTCCGGCAAGACCCGCTACTTCTACCTGGTCCGGTTCACCAAAGAGGCGGTGACCATCCGCAAGATGCCCGGCTGGCGAAGCTGCATGGCGAAACAAGAGGAAGGGAGGGGGCAAGGCCCGGTCTACTGCGCCAGCTCCGTCCAATGGCTGGAAGAGTAGCCCTTTTTACTCCGGCGCATAGCCCTTGCGCAGGGTGTTCTCGGTGACCGTGCGGGGCTCCAGGAATTGCAGCAGATAATCCGGGCCGCCCGCCTTGGTGCCCATGCCGCTGAGTTTGAAGCCGCCAAAGGGCTGGTGGCCGACCCGGGCGCCGGTGATCCTGCGGTTGAGATAGAGATTGCCCACGTGAAAGCCGTGCCGGGCCTTCTCCAGATTGGCGGGGCTGCGTGAGTAGACGCCCCCGGTGAGGGCATAGCAAGTGGCGTTGGCCAGCTCCAGGGCCCGGTCGAAATCCGGCGCATCCATCAGGGCCAGGACCGGCCCGAAGATCTCTTCCCGGGCCAGGGCGGAATCCGGCGGCACGCCGGTAAAGATGGTGGGGCCGACGAAGAAGCCGTCCCCCAGATGGCTGCAATCCGTCTCCAGCGCCGGTTCGGCCACCTTCCTCCCCTGCTCGATGGCCTTGAGGATACGGTCCCTCGCCGCCGGCTCTATCACCGGCCCCATGAAGGTGCCCGGCCGTTGGGGGTCGCCGACATGCAGGCTGCGGGCGGCGGCGGTCAGGCGCCGGACGAAGGATTCGTTCCCGCCCACCAGGATGACCCTGGAGCAGGCGCTGCACTTCTGCCCGGAGAAGCCGAAGGCGGAGGCGATGACGCCGCGCACCGCATCGTCCGGGTCGGCGTCCCGGTCCACGATGATGGCGTTCTTGCCCCCCATCTCCGCCACCACGCGCTTGACGTGGGTCTGCCCCGGCGCCAGCTCGCTCGCCAGGCGGGCGATGCGCAGCCCCACCTCCCGGGAGCCGGTGAAGGCCACGAAGTGCACCCGGGGATGGCGCACCAGGTATTCCCCCACCTCCCGGCCCGGGCCGGGCAGCAGGTTCACCACCCCCTCCGGCAGTCCCAGCCGGCGCAGCAGGTCCACGAACAGCGCGGCGATCACCGGCGTCTGGGACGAGGGCTTCAGGATGACGGTGTTGCCGGTGACAATGGCCGCCGAGAGCATGCCGGTAAGAATGGCCAGGGGGAAGTTCCAGGGGGGGATGATGACACCCAGGCCGCGGGGGCCGTAGTGGAGGGCGTTGGTCTCTCCCGGCAGGTCGAACCGGCCGGGGCGGGCCAGGCGCTCGGCCTCCCCGGCGTAGTACTCCAAAAAGTCGATGGCCTCGGTGACGTCGGCGTCGGCCTCGGCCCAGGGCTTGCCGGCCTCGAAGATCTCCCAGGCGGCGAAGCTGTCCCGCTGCTCCCGCAGGGCCGCGGCGGCCCGCCGCAGGTAGCCGGCCCGCTCCGCCGCGCCGAGGGCCGACCAGGCCGGGAATGCCGCCTCGGCGGCCTTCAGGGCGGCCTCCGCTTCCGCCTCTCCCCCCGAGGCCACCCGGCCGACCACCTCATCCGGCCGGGCGGGATTGACCGAGACCAGGGAGCAGCCGGTCTCGATCTCCTCGCCGCCGATGATCAGGGGATAGCTCCGTCCCAGCCGGGAGCGGACCTCCCCGATGGCCCGGGCGAAGCCTTCCCGCTCCGCCGCATGGACGAACCGGCGGACCGGCTCGCTGCAAAAGCCCGCCGGCGGCTCCGCCTGTTTTTCATCCCGCCCCACATCCGGCGCCTTGAGCAGCGAGTCATCGGACCAGTCCTCAGCCGCCATCATGCGCGCAAAGGACTGGCTGGAGGAGTTCTCCAGCAGACGACGCACCAGATAGGCCATGCCCGGCAGCAACTCGCCGAAGGGGGTGTAGACCCGCACCCGGTGACCCATGGCCGCCAGGGCACTGGCCAGATCCTGCCCCATGCCGAAAAGCACCTGGAACTCGAACTGCCCCGGCGCTATGCCATGGCGCTCCGCCACCACCATGGCGGCCGCCGCGCTGCGGACGTTGTGGGTAGCGATGGCCGCCTCCAGGTGGGGGTGGGCCCCCATCAGCAGTTCCAGGCAGCGCTCGTAGCAGGCATCGGTCTGGTCCTTGCTGGTCCAGACCGGCAGCGGCCATCCTTCACGGCCGGCGATGATGTTCTCCTGATCCCAGTAGGCGCCGCGCACCAGCCGCACCGTAACCGGGGTTCCCCGCTCCCTGGCCCAGCAGATGAGCGCCGTCAAATCCTGTTCCGCATCCCTGAGGTAGGCCTGCAGGGCGATGCCGACATCCGGCCAGTCGCGGAACTCGTCCTCCATCAGGACCTGCTTCAGCACCCCCTGGATGATGCCTTTGAAATCATAGTGCTCCATGTCGAGGCAAATGAAGGCCTGCTGCGCCCTGGCCTTGCGCAACAGCGGCCGCAGCCGCCTGGCGATGCCCTCTATCCCCCCCTCGTGATCGCGGGGGCTGAGCTGGGAATAGAGGGAGGAGAGCTTGACGGAGAGATTCAGCCGCGGCGCCGGCCTGGCGCCGACGCTGTCCAGGATGGCGTTGTCCTCCCAGGCCGCCAACGGGGGGCCCAGGCTGTCCAGCAGCCCGAGGTAGCGCTGCAAATACTCGTCCGCCTCGGCCTCGGAGACGGACTCCTCGCCCAGCAGATCCAGGCTGCAGCAGAGGCCACGCCGGCGCAGTGCAGTGACGGTCTTCAGGACCTCTTCGGCGGAGGCGCCGCCAAGGAAGCGTTTGCCCATCACCCCCATGGACTGCCTGACCGCCCCCGCAATCAGGCTGGCGCCGAGCCTGCCGGCGCCCAGCTTCAGGCCCCATTTCGCCAGGCCCGGCAGGGGGAATTCATGGGCGGGGAAATACTCCTGCAGATGCCCGACCAGCTCCTCATCCTTTTTCAGGGTGGGCAGCACATCCACGAAACGCAGGGCATTGACCCGGAAGGCGTCATCGGCCATGAAGCGGTTCAACAACTGATCCAGCCAGGATTCCCCGGCGCTCCGGGCGCGCCCGGCCTCCCGGATCGCCGCCAGCAGGGCCCCGCCCTTGATGAGGATACTGCGATTCAGCGATTCTGCATCCGCCGCCGTTCCCTTCCCGCCGACACTGTCAGCCATAACGCCCCCCTCTCACTGTCTTACAGCCGGTGAACCGTGGACCTCCCCTCATCGGCCAATATCCGCAACACCCGGTCACGCCAGGCATCCCGGAAGCGCCTGACGGTGTCCTCGTCCCCTGCACCCTGCAATATGCTGCCGAGATCCCCGCCCATGGTGGGCGCGGGCGGAATCACACCCGGGTCATAGGCCAGCATCAGGCTGTCGCCCGTGGAGATCCTTTCGAAACGGAAAGCCCCGGCATTGGGACCGCCGGGCTGGAACCGGAGCAGGCCGTTGCGGGCGAAGCGCCCGCCCAGGCCATGGAAGCCGTTGTCGGCGGCCGCTCCGGTCAACAGGGTGAAGACCTGGCTGATGGGGCCGTTGGTCCCCTCGTCCTGGGCGCCATAAACGGTCACGCGGATATCGCCGCGCTGGGGCATTTCATCGCCCCACAACTCCTCCAGGGCCCGCTTTACCAGTAAAAAACCACCGGCGACCGTGGGGCAGGCATGGCCGGACAGCTTGGCCACGTCATCGAAGGTGTAGCTGAACACACCGTCGCCGGCCCCCAGCAGATCACCCAGAGGGTCATACAAACGAATGGCGGGCTTCTCAGGAAACATCAAGGATACAGACATCTATTTTCACCTGGTTATTACAAAATTCTTCAGTTGACCGATTCCTTCGATCTCGATAGCGATTTGGTCGCCATCCGCGAGAAACAGCGGTGGCTTACGGGCAAAACCGACACCGGGGGGCGTGCCGGTCAGGATAAGGGTGCCGGGCAGCAGCGTCGTATCCTGGCTGAGAAAACTGATGAGGCGGGCGACGGGGAAGATCATGTCCGCCGTGCTGCTCTCCTGCATGACCCGGCCATTGAGCAGGGTGCGGATGCCGAGGGCCTGGGGATCGGGAATCTCATCCGCCGTGACCAGCGCCGGTCCGAGGGGACAGAAGCCGTCGAAGCCCTTGCCCCGCACCCATTGGCCGCCGCCGGCGTGTTTCTGCCACTTGCGGGCGGAGATATCGTTGGCGGCGGTATAGCCCAGCACATAATCCAGCGCATGCTCCTCCGCCACGTCCTTTGCCGTGCGGCCGATCACCACGGCCAGCTCGGCCTCGAAGTCCACCTCCGGTCCCCGGGTGCAGCACTTCGGCAGGGGGATGGCCCCGCCGGGGCCCGCCACCGCGGTCGTCGGCTTCATGAAGACCACCGGATGCCGGGGCAATCCGGCCCCCGTCTCGCGGGCATGCTCCCGGTAGTTCAGGCCGATGCAGAAGATGTTGGCCGGCGCCACAGGCGCCAGCAGAGCATCCACCACCGCCCGCCGGCCCGTCGGGACCGGGCCGTCGAACAGGCCGCCGTCCAGCAGCTCCGCACTGCCGTCCCGGTAGCCCGCGCCGAGGCGTTCATTGCGGGAATCATCGAGGAAACGAATGATCTTCATATTGTTGTTTTCACCGAGGCAAGCCGTTGGGCTGCATATTACCATACCGCCATACCGGTCCGGCTCCATACAATCCCTTTGCAAACAGGCCGTTGCACAGCCTCCAGGATCGCCATTCCCATATTCTCCGGCATAAAACGGTCAAACTCCCCCCATAAGGGTGGCGTGCGCTTTTATCACCTATACTTGACAGCATAGGTTTGGCTGGCCAAAAACCGAATACCACTTCCATTTACCCATTGATATTCAATGGTTTTATATTCAGAAACCCTTCAGGCGGCCGATAACTCTAACGGCTCCGGGGCGAGGTGAGTTTTGGCGCTAGAGGTCAAGTGAAACCTGACACCATTGATGCCCCCGGCTTCTGAAACCAGGGCCTTTGACCAACACCACCAGCAGTATCAAATATGGCGAAATCAACATTCCAGCTTTCCGACGGCACAACCATCACCTCAGGGGCCCCCGAAGAACAGGGGCCCGAAACATTTTCCACCAAGGACTTCATCAACGAATTGCGCGAAGAGCTGGCCACCAACCGCCTGACTCTGCCTACCCTCCCAAACCTCGCCATAGAGGCGCTGCTGGTGATCAATGATGTCGACAGCTCGGTGAACGACCTGGTAAAGGTCATCCACAAGGACACTTCGATCACCGCCCGCCTCATCCGCTACGCCAACAGTCCTCTGTTCAAGGGCGTGGAGCCGGTATCGACCATCAAGGCGGCGGTAACGCGCATAGGTTTCGCAAAAGTGAAAAACGCCATCTATGCCGTATCCATGAAGGAGGTCTTCAGCACGGCGTTCAAGCCCATAGAAAAGCGCATGAACGAGCTGTGGGAACATTCCGTAACCGTGGGCACCCATGCGGCGACGCTGGCCAGACAACAGCCCGGGCTCGACCCGGACATGGCCCTGGTTGCGGGGTTGATCCATGACATCGGCAAGATCCCGCTGCTGGTCAAGGCCTGTGACCACGAGGAATTATGCAAAAGGCCGGACTATCTTGACACCATTCTGACCAAGCTGCATCAACGGCTCGGAGGCGCTGTGCTGAAGGCCTGGAAATTCGATCCCCGGCTGGTGGCGGTGGCCGCGGAACATGAAGACACGGGCCGGGATCCGGGGGATGCGCCGGTGGACTACGTGGACTTGATCCAGGTCGCCAACATCCTCAGCCATGAGGGCAGCGACCACCCCCTGGCCTCTGTGGACCGGGACAAGATAAAGGCATTTGCACGGCTTGACGCCGGCAGTGATAATGAACCCGCCACAAAAGAACAAACCCAGGGTATTGGCGAAGTATTCTTCTGACCTCCCATGCCAAAGCGTTTCTTAATGGTCCTTTTGCCCCTGTCGGCCCTCCTGGGCTGCTTTTTGGTGGTGATTTACTACTCCGGCGCCGGCACCGAGAGCGAGGCCATCGAGGCCTATACCGACAAAAGCATTTCTTTTCTGGAGGGCGTGGTCAGCGATGAATTGAGACCCGCGATTTCCGACCTGAAAATGCTCAGTCTGCATAAAGAACTGCATGACCTCCTGGAAGCGGACTATATCGATGAGACCCTGGCAAAAGCCATAGGCCACCAGTTCCTGATACTTCTGAAAAGCACCCAGACCTATGACCAGATACGCCTCCTGGATGAGAGGGGCAAGGAGCTCATCCGGGTTGTTTACAACAGCGGCAACCCGAGGATCCTGACGCAACGGGAACTCCAGTTCAAGGGTGACAGATACTATTTCAAGGGCATCATGGCCCTTGAACCGGGGCAGGTATACCTGTCGCCGTTCGATCTGAACGTGGAACACGGGAAGGTTGAAAAACCCTTCAAACCGATCATCCGCCTGGGCATTCCAATCTACGATCAACCGGGCCATAGGCGCGGCGCACTGATCATAAATTATCTGGGCGCCAAGCTGCTGGATGATTTCAAGGCCATAGCCGCAAACATGCCGGGGCAGGCCATGCTCCTCAACCCCGCCGGGTACTGGCTCTCCGGCCCCAGCCCCGATGACGAATGGGGTTTCATGTTCGAAGACCGCAAGGAGCGCAGCTTCGGCAGGGACTTTCCGGACGCATGGCGCCGGATCTCACAAGCGGAATCAGGGCAATTTTATCTTGGCGGGGACCTGTTCACCTTCGCTACCGTGCATCCGCTTCTGAGTGACCGGCGCCCGGATAGCAGAAACGGCGCCATTGTCGGAGTGGAAAACTATTATTGGAAGATCGTCTCTTACGTCCCTTCCGCACTACTGAATGCAAAATCAAATGAGCTGATCAACCGGCTGCTGTTGTTGTTCGGCGTGCTGGTCGGCCTGATTCTTTTGAGTTCCCTGTACCTGGGCCGGCTGTCGGAACAAACTTCCAAGATACAGGTAGGCGTTCTGTCGCCGTTCTATATCCTCGTCACCATGGGCACTTCCATATTCATCCTTGAAGCCTTCGTGATGACCATTCTTTCCTTCGTCCTGCCGCCGGTCAGCCCCGTCATAGAGGCCTTTATCGACTCGACGCTGCTGCTCATACTGCTCTCCCCCATCCTTTACCTCCTGCTCTTTCGCCCGCTCTACGACCACATCAGGGAAACCAGGCTTGCCACCGAGGCCCTGAGGAAAAGCGAAGCGAGCCTTGCCGACGCCCAAAGAATCGCACGGCTGGGGAACTGGGAATGGGACATCGTCACAAACAAGCTCACCTGGTCCGACGAGATATACCGCCTCCTGGAAATCAGCCGGGAGAAATTCGACGCCACCTATGAAGGCTTTATGGAATTCATCCATCCCGACGACAGGGACTTTGTCAATGAATCGGTAGACAGGGCGTTGAAAGGAGAGGCGCCCTACAGCATAGACCACCGCATAGTCCTGCCGGGCGGCAAAGATATCGTCGTGCATGAGCAGGCCGAGGTCATCTTCAATAATGAAGGCAGGCCGCTCAGGATGATTGGCACAATCCAGGACATAACCGCTCTCAAAGCGGCGGAACTCGAGATGAAAAGGCTCTCGGCCGCCATAGAGAGCAGCGTCAACATCGTCTTCGTAACCGACACCCATGGGGTAATCAATTATGTGAACCCCATGTTCGAGTCGGTCACCGGCTACACCAAGGATGAGATCATCGGCCAGACCCCCCGTCTGATCGCCTGCGAGGACACGCCCAGGGCCCATTATGAAGAGATGTATCAGACCATCTTCTCAGGCAAGACCTGGAGGGGAACCTTCAAGAACAGCAAAAAGAATGGCCAGCACTTCTGGGTCAATTCCACGGTCTCACCCATCATGAACGATAAGGGCGAGATCACCCAGTTCCTTTCCGTCCAGGAGGATATAACGGAAAAAATGCGCTCCAAGGAGCAGATCGACTACCTCGCCACTCATGATGAGACGACCGGACTGCTCAACCGCTCCCATTTCATCGAACGCCTGGACAAATCGATATCCACATCCGATGCCGACAAAAACACCGGCGCCCTGCTGCTGATCAACATTGACGATTTCAAATCCATAAACGAGGCCTATGGACATCTGGTCGGCGACACTATCCTGAAGGATGTGGCGGCGGCCATCAACAGGAGCATAAACGGTCTGCAACAAAAGCCGGGGGAACTGGACGCCATCAGCGCGCGCATCGGTTCAAACGAATTCACATTGTTTCTGCCCCGGGTGGATAAAAACAATTGGAGCCATATCGTTGACGGCATAAAAGAGCAGGTGATCACCCTCCGGCATAAAGACATGCCCGCCCAATTGAGCGTCAGCATCGGTGTATCCCTGTATCCGGACCACGGGCTGACCGGCACCGATCTCCTGCGGCATGCCGATGCGGCATCCATCCGCGCCAGGGAACTCGGCCACAACAGCGCCCACCTGTTCCGTCCGGAAGATCGCGACCTGGAAAAAACGAGCCACAGGCTCATATGGAAAGGGCGCATTCAGGACGCCCTTGCGGGAGATGGCTTCACCCCCTGGTTCCAGCCCATCCTGGACCTCGGGAAAGACAGGATCACCCATTGCGAGGCCCTCGTCCGCATGCGCACCAAGGACAAGCGCACCCTCCTGCCCGGCATGTTCATCGACATCGCCGAAAAATTCGGGCTTCAGGGGGGGGTGACCAGGGTGGTGATAACCAAGACCATCGAGTACATGGCAAAGGTCAATGCCGCCAGGAAGGAGCCCCTCACCTTCTCCATAAACCTGTCGGGCAAGGACCTGGGCGACAAGGCGCTCCTGACATTCATACAGTCCAAGATAACCGAGACCGGAATCAATCCGGGCCAGCTCATTTTTGAGATCACAGAAAGCGCCGCCATCCATGAAATGGACAGCGCCATCCGCTTTATCGACGCCCTGAAATCCATCGGCTGCCGCATATCGCTTGACGACTTCGGCGTCGGTTTCACCTCCTTCGCCTATCTCAAGGAGATGAATATCGACTACATCAAGATCGACGGCTCATTCATCAGGAGGCTGCACGAGAACCAGCAAGACCAGCTCTTCGTCAAGGCGATCCGGGATGTCGCAAGGGGGATGGGCATCCAGACCGTGGCCGAATTCGTGGAAAACGAGGAAACGCTGCAACTTTTGAGGGAATTCGGGATCGACTATGCCCAAGGGTATCTCATAGGCCGGCCACAGCCGGCCCTGGAAGACGGCGGGTTCACTCAGGGCCCGGACGCCGCCACCGCGAACGGTTAGGGCCGGGCGGCCTTGAACGGGGGATTGGGTCCCCTATCCCACCATCGCCAGCAAGGCCCGCACCGTATTCTCCGCCCCCTCCGCAACCTGGCCGATAGAGGCATCGAGCATATAGCAGGGCGAGGTCACCAGTTTCAGCCGCTCATCGATGACGACCTCCCCATGGGAACTCTTCTGGTGGACGCCCCCCATTGCCTCGATGGCGCCCGCTGTCCCGGGGTCTTCGCCTATGGTCACCCTGGCGCCCTTGAGGATCCTTGCGATGACAGCGGGTGAAATGCAAAGGGCGCCAATGGGCTTGCCCGCCTCGGCCATGGCCGTGACCGCGGCATGCACCTCCGGATTGACCGTGCATTGCGGGCCGTCGAACGCCAGGGTGGACAGATTCTTCGCCACGCCAAACCCTCCCGGCAACAAAAGCGCATCATAGGAGGCGGCATCGAACTCACTGAGCGGCTTGATATCACCCCGCGCAATCCGCGCCGCCTCGATCAGCACGTTTCGCGACTCATCCATCTCGTCACCGGAAAGATGATTGATCACATGATGTTGGGGAATATCGGGGGCGAAACACTGGTAACCGGCGCCCTGCCGGTCCAGGGCCAGCAAGGACAATACCGACTCGTGAATCTCAGCCCCATCGAATACACCGCAACCGGACAAGATCACCGCAACATTTGGCTTCGCCATCACCTCTTGCTCCTCTGTTCAGGCCGCTCGCCGGCAATCCTGGCATTATCATCCCAGATTCCGGATAATTCAAATCGAGGCGCAAAAAACTTCACGTCATTTGGCTGATTCGAATCGCCTTTTTACAGCTTCGCCATGTCACGCCACCTGTTGATTATGCGGCACGCCAAATCCGCCTGGGATACCGGCGCGGCCACGGACTTCGAGCGCCCCCTGTCCGGCCGGGGCAGGCGGGATGCGCCGCGCATGGGCGCATGGCTGCGCACGCAGGGATTGAGGCCGGACCTGGTCCTGAGCTCGCCCGCCGCCAGGGCGAGCAAGACCGCCTTTCTGATATGCAAGGAGCTGGACATCCCCAGGCAGGAGATCAACTGGGATGAGCGTATCTACGGGGCCGGGCCGAGCGATCTGCTCGGCATCCTTGGGGAGCAGCCCCGGCACGCGGACAGGGTGCTGCTGGTGGGGCACAATCCCGGCATGGAGGAACTGCTCTGTTACCTCTGGGGCGACGCCACCCGGTTGCCGCCGGACGGCAAGCTGATGCCCACTGCGGCCCTTGCACACCTGGCGATGCCCGATGACTGGACGAAGCTGCATTATGGCTGCGCGCGGCTGCGCTCGCTGATCCGGCCGAAGGAACTGGGGCATACGGAATAACCAACCCTTCACAGGCGGGCCGGGCCAGAATCCCGGCCGGCACCGCGCATCACTGATATAATCGCGGCCCCCGGCGGGGCCGATGCGGCCGCGAAAGGCATTCCAGGAGCAAAGAGATTCACATGAGCACACATTCACTTCACGCAAGAGCCATGCACAAAACCGCTGCCGCAATGGTATTCGCGCTGGCCGCATACTGGGGGCCCGCCGGCGCTCTCGCACAGGCTGGCGACGGCGGCGCGGCGCATGCGCCTGAGCTGAGGCGGACGATTCTGGGGCTCGCCCTGGAGGGCCTGTCCCTTGGCTCCACCCCTGAGCAGGCCCACGAAACCCTTATTGCCGCCGGCTACCGGGCGCACCGGGGCAACAAGCCGGGAAACGGGATCTATTGGAAGCAGCAGACCAAAATGCTGACCAGGCGGATCCTGTTGAAAAGCAGCGATGACCGGCTCGTCAAGCTGCAGTTCTCCTTTA
Organism: Sedimenticola sp.; assembly: GCA_011051655.1. GTDB lineage: Bacteria > Pseudomonadota > Gammaproteobacteria > Chromatiales > Chromatiaceae > DRKS01. Next base: position 780 of record DRKS01000078.1, on the reverse strand, counting down.
TCCAAAAGAACGGGGATGAGGTGTGGCGGCAGGTGCTCGGCGACATCAAGGACAAACTGGGCGCCGCCCTCCGGCTTTGCCAGGAAACGGCCGGCGCCGGCCTGAACTGCAGGCTGACCTCGGAATCACCCGACTTGCTCAGCGCCCATATCACCGCCAGCCATGACGGCGGCGTCAATAAAATACGCGTGAATCTCGACCGTTACCTTCCCGCCGCCCGGGACACAAACCCGGCCAATTCAAGGCCGCCTGCGATATAGATCACTTGCGCCGCCGGAAGCCGTCATAGTCCGAATCCTTTTCGAACTTGGCGCACTCCGGGAACAGCATGGGGCCTTTCACATCCATGGGCCTCCCCGCGGCGGCGAGCTCCCGCCGCAATCTGCTGAGATGCTCCACCGTCACCTTCTTGTGGCCGCGCCCGTGGGACAGCCCGGCGGCCTGCTCACCCGCCCGCCGGCCGAAGCTGATGATCTCCAGCAGGGCGTTGCCCATGATGCGGTTGCGCCCGTGAATGCCGCCGGAGACCTCACCCACGCAGTAGAGGCCGGGCACGGAGGTCAGGCCGTTCTCGTCTATGGCCACGCCGCCGTTCTGATAATGCAGCGTGGGGTAGACCAGTAACGGCATCTCGGCCGGATCGATACCGCATTTGCGGCCAAGCTGCACCAGCTTCGGCAGGCGGCTCTCCAGGATTCCGGGATTGCGCCGTTCCACCCCCGGCGTATCCAGCCAGACGCCGGCCGTATCATCGTCCAGCCGCACGCCGCGGCCCTCGGC
>DRKS01000077.1 GCA_011051655.1 Sedimenticola sp. | reverse complement strand
CGGTGGACGCCTCGGGGCGGATCTTCATCAGCGACTCCTACCTCGGCGTCATCCAGGTGTTCGACCACCGGGGGAGATTCCGGGCGGTCCTGGGCGACGGCGACGGAAAGGTCAAGCGCTTCGTGACCCCCACCCGGCTCTGTTTTGACAAACAGGGACGGCTGTTCGTGGTGGAGATGTTCGCCAACCGGGTCGGCGTTTACCAGATCGGGCCATGAGAGCGCTGCGGCTCATTCCCCTCCTGGCCCTGCTGCTGGCGTCTTCATCCCTATTGGCGGCGCCTGAAGGTGGGCCGAACTCATCCAAAGAATGCTCCATGTGCCATTTCCACTGGATGGATGATTTCCTGCAGGAAGAGGGGCGTGACTATCTATTGGATTTCCCCAAGGAGAAGGCCGTTGCCACGGAGATGATGTGCTACAGCTGCCACGACGGCTCCATATCGGATTCCCGCTTCAAGGTGTGGGAAACAAACAGGCATAAAGCGGGCGTGAAGCCCTCGGCGAAGGTCAGCGTCCCGGAGGAGTATCCACTGGACGCGGAAGGACGGATGCAATGCGGCACCTGCCACTCCGCCCATGGGGTGGACACCCGCATCACCATGGCCTCGGCCATTTTCCTGCGTGAGCCCAACATCGGTTCATCCATGTGCCAGCGCTGTCACAAGGGCAAGGACCTGGGCCCCCAAAAAGGCTCTCACCCCGTCGATGTGGAGTTCAAGGCGTTCCCGGACGAGATCCTTCAGGCCGGCGGCAAGGCCTATCAGGGGAACAAGCTCATCTGCGAAACATGCCACACCCCCCACGGCAGCACCAACGAGAATTTCCTGATCATCCCCAACAGTGAGGCCAACCTCTCCCAGTCCATGCTGTGCGAGGCGTGCCACGGGGTATCGCCGGACCTGAACAGCGACAAGGAGCTCCGGCGCCATTCCCACCCCGTCGATGTGGAACTGATCAAAGAGGCAGAGCTTCCAGAGCAGTGGGATAACGGGGAAAAGCCCTACCTGGGACAGGGAAAGATGGTCAACTGCCGCACCTGCCATTCCCCTCACAACGGCACCGCCGATAACCACCTCCTGGTACAAAAGGTTCGCGGGGATGCCTTGTGTTTGACCTGCCACACATCCAAGGCATCCATTTACAAGACCCGGCATGATATCGGCAAATTCCATCCCGATGACAAAAACTCCGCCGGCATCAAAGCCTCTGAACAGGGCACCTGCAGCGCCTGCCACTTCATGCATAAAGGGAACGGACCAAAGATGTGGGCAAGGGACCCGGTCAAAGGCCCCATGGAGGAGCTATGCACCGGCTGTCATAACAAAACGGGCATGGCCAAAAAGGCGCTGACCGGCGATCTGACCCATCCGGTAAATGTCGGCTTCAAAGCACCCCTGCGCTCCCTGCCGCTGTTTACAAAAAATGGCAAGAAATCACCCCAGGGCAAGGTCTCCTGCGCCACCTGTCATGACGTGCACCGCTGGTCTCCTGATTCCACCGCCAAAGGCGACCCCAAAATACCCGGTGATGGCAATAACAGCTTCTTGCGCAAATCCGCCACAAAAGGCCGGCTCTGCCAAACCTGCCATACCGCTGAGGCCGCAATAAAAGACACCAAGCACGATCTCAACCTGGCGGCGCCGAAACAGAGAAACAGCAAAAACCAGACCCTGCAACAGTCAGGCATCTGTGGCGCATGCCATACCGCCCACAACGCCAATAGGCAAAAACTCTGGGCCAGGAGAATCGGAAAAGGCGGCGCCTTTATTGAACGCATCTGTAACGACTGCCATAAAAAAGGAGGCATGGCCGAGGACAAAACCACCGGCAAGGAGAGTCATCCATTACAGCTCAAGGTAGACAGCATAGACCCCTCAATGAAGGGCAAGCTGCCCCTCTACACCAAACATGGCGATAAGGACAAAAACGGCCTCATCAGCTGCGCCACCTGCCACAATATCCATCGTTGGGATCCAAAAACGAAGAAGGGCCCCGGCAGCCTGAAGGTCGAAGGAGACCGCCTGACCAGCTTTCTCCGCGTTCCCAACGACGATTCCGCCACCCTTTGCGCGGCATGCCACAAGAAAAATACCTACGTCATCGGAACCGAGCACGACCTGCGCATAACAGCACCGAAGGAACGAAACATGGAGGAGCAGACCGTCGCGGAAGCCGGCGTTTGCAGCGCCTGCCACGTCGTGCACAACGCCTGGGGCAATGGCTTGTGGAGCCGCAGCGTAGGCCTCGGCGACAACCGCAACGAGGCCCGCTGCAACGGCTGTCACAAACGCAGGAAATCCGCCTCCAGAAAGGCCTTGCGCGGCCTTAGTCATCCCATGAATGAGCGTGTATCCGAGGCCAAGCCTTCGCTACAAAGGGAGCTGAGCACCTTCTATACCGGCGGCAGCGGCGCCAAGATAAAAACCGAACTGCCGCTGTTTACACCCGGCGGCCTCCGCTCCGGCGATGGCGATATCACCTGCCCAACCTGCCATAACCCCCACGTCTGGGACCCGCAGGTGGACGGCCCCGGCCCGGGCAAAAAGCTCGAGGGCGACGGCAGCAACAGCTTCCTCAGAAAATCAAACCTGCCGGATTCCGGCCTTTGCACCACCTGCCACACCCAAAAGGCCTTTGTAGCAGGCACCGACCACGACATGGCCCTGACCGCGCCACAAACAAAGAACCGACTGAAAAAGACCGTGGCCCAAAGCGGCGTATGCAGCGCATGCCATATACCTCATGGGGCGCAGGCGGACGGCTACCGGCTCTGGGCACGCGATCTTGGAGAAGGCAGCGATCTGAAACAAGAGCGCCTTTGCCTGAGTTGCCATGCCAAAAACAAGGCAGGCGGCAATAAAATCGTGACGGAGTTCAGCCACCCGAGGAAAGTTCTCGTCGCCCAGGCCCGGCGCCTTGAAAGCGCAGAATACGCGCCCGTCTTCGACAAGGATGGCAACAAGGTCCATGCGGGCCTCATCGTCTGCTCCACCTGCCACGACCCCCATATTTGGAGCGCGCGCAAGAAAGCGCCGGGCCCGGGAAAAAAGATGGAAGGCGACATCAAGAACAGCTTCCTCCGGTTCAAGAGCTCGAAGAACGTATGCCGGAACTGCCACGGCCTGGACAGCCTGCAAAAGTATAAATACTTTCACTCCAAGCACGTGAGATAAACCACGGGAAAAACAAAGAAGCCCCGATGACCCCACTGCCTCTTCCAATAGACTACATCCAGCGGGCTTTTACCAGGGCCTGCTAACACTAACCATGACAAAGCCGGAAAGACGCAGATACCACGCAATGAAAGCTATTAAATAACATATAAGCACAATACCGGTATTTGTTGGTTTTCATCCGCAGCCAAACAGGAACAGCCATGACAGCAAGAAGCATTGCCCTGCCGATAGTTTTATTGGCTCTGTTTTTTATAACAGGGGAATCCCCCGCTTCCACTCAGACCGACCGGCTTCCAACAAAGACCTCCGGCGCAGGCAAAAACAGCGGAGTACGAATTGTTACAAACATACCCAAAGCCGCCAAGGAACGAGACCTTGCCCTGATCAACAAGTTCATGAATCTGATTCTGTTGGGAAGAGAGGCGGAGGCAGTAACCCTCGCCACAGATGGGGGCTATTACGCATCTGGAAAACATACCAGTTATTCGGCCGAAAAGATTGCCCGGCTGAAGATCTTTGGCAACCCGAAGGCCAAGGTTGTAGCCGTTCATTATTACCGGGACACTATCAGCAAATTCCGGCATCTTCGCTACTATTTTGTTATTTACGAGACAGGGCAGCACCTGTACCCGGAAGTCATGAAAATCGAATTGATCAACTATGACAACCTGTTCTACATTAGCAAATTCTGGGCTCCTCGGTAGGGCCGGGGCATAAACAGTGCTTTCACTACCCCTGAGCCCGCCTCCCTCCACCTCCCTTGCATCAATCTAGTATTGGAAATGCGTAGCGAGTAGAATGGCGCGCAATGGTTAAAAGCGCGCCTGAAATACTGTCGCTCCAGCCCGCCCGGCGACATTGACCAACCGCACTGGCGCCTTGAACAGATAATCGCGATGTGGAGGCGATAATGGCTTTGGATACAATCCCCTGGGATATCGGTTTTGTCTTTTTTGCCGCCGGCTGCATTGTCGGGGGCATCGTTTTTTCCATTATTTTAATCCCCAGCCGCCGACGCAATGAGGAAACCGTTGAGGAACTGACCAAGACGGAGCGCGAGTTCGCGGCCTATCGCGAAGAGGTAGGGCGTCATTTCAATAAAACGGCGGAATTGGTCAACACCATGACGGAAAGCTACCGCTCCGTCTACCAGCATCTGGCCGAGGGCGCACAGAGCTTGTGTGATGACCGGGTTCGCCAGGCCGCAGTGCAGTTCAGCGAGCCAAAGCTGGTCGAGCAGGCGCAGGAGCCTGTCAGCACAACGGCCGACACCCTGAACGAAACCGAAGCCGGGGAGACGCCGGAACAGGCACAAGCGGAAACCGCGACAGGCACGCAGGCCGAGGCATCTCCCGATACGGCCGACAGCGCCCCGGTTCCGGCCGAAGAATCAACCGGTGATGAAGCAGCAAGCGCCATTGAAAGCAGCGGGGAACCGGTTGAAAAGCCAGAGGGGGAAACAACGGCCGGCGCACCCTTCGATGAGGAGGAACAATCCAGCAAGGCCGGCGCAGACAGTGAGGCCGCGGCCGCACCGCAAGACGACTCCTCCAGCGCAAAATCATCCGAACCAAGGTAATGGGGGAAACGCGGGCGGGACGCCCGCACCGGCTATTCCACCGTCAGGAAATCAGCAATCTCCTCGGCATGGGTCCAGGCCGCGTCGTCTCTCCCGCCGAGGCCCGCCAGCCGGGTGGTTACCACCGATTCCCCGACAACCCGGTTTGTTTTGGTATCCACGACCCGGACGACAGACTCCACTTCATCCGGTCCGGCAAAAGCGCCCAATAATTCCCGCGAGGCGCCGGTATTCACATCAACCTTCGTTACTTGTACTGTAATTTTGTACAAGCTGTTGTCCCTGTTGAGCAGGGCGCGGCGGTCCAGTTCCTGTTGCAAATACCTGGACACCGCATTCAGAAAACTCCAGGGTATGTCCATGCTGTCCGTATTCATTTCCACCCCGGCATAACCGCCATTTCCGCTATCCGTTATCAATTCACGGGATATGGGGTGATTGACCTTTACGCTGCCCGCGCACGCACTCAGTACAAGCAGCAGGGCAACGGTTGCGACCCTCACGCCCTGCCCGCGCTTCCAGTTTATACGCCGTAAAGCAATCACTAGTTTTTCAATCCGACAAGCTCAATTTTCGCCGCTTTGCGCAGGTAGCGTTTTTCAAATTCTCCCGCCGGCATGGGCTTGGCCACATAGTAGCCCTGCATGACATCACAGCCCTGATCGCGCAGGAAGGCCTGCTGGGCCTCGGTTTCAACACCCTCGGCGACAACCTCTATCTGCAGGCTGCGGGCCAGGGCAATAATGGCGCTGATGATGGCGGCATCTTTTGGATCGGCGGTAATGTCGCGCACGAAAGAGCGGTCGATCTTCAACCGGTCGATTGGAAAACGCTTCAGATAGTTGAGCGATGAATATCCGATGCCGAAGTCATCGATTGCGATATTGAGGCTCATGGCCTTCAGATTTTGCAGCACGGAGATGGTCTCTTCCCCCTGCCGCATAATGGCACTCTCGGTAATCTCCAGTTCCAGCAGGCCGGGACCCACTCCGGCGTCACGCAAAATGCCGGCAACGTTTTCAACGATGCCCTTGGCTCCCAGGTGACGCCCGGACAGGTTGACCGAGATGCGTGGAACGGCATAGCCATTATTCTGCCATTCGACGATCTGGCGGCTGGCCTCTTGCACAACCCATTCGCCGATACTGATGATCAGGCCGGTCTCTTCCGCCTGGGGGATGAAATCACCGGGGCACACCAGCCCCCGCTCGGGATGGTCCCAGCGTATAAGCGCTTCGGCCCCAACGATCTCCCCGGTTACCAGATGAGACTGCGGCTGATAATAAAGGGTCAGCTCGTTTCTCTCCAGGGCCTGCCTTACCTCGGTCTCCAACTCCAGTATCTGGGTGGCGGCCGCCTCCATCCCTTCCTTGTAAAAGAAGTAACCGCCACCTTGTTCCTTTGCGCGGAACATGGCGGCATCGGCGTGCTTGATGATGGTTTGCACATCTTTTGCGCCCATGGGCGAGAGCGATATGCCGATACTGGTCGTGACATAGATCTCCTGGCCGGAAAACACAAAAGGGGCGCTCAGGATACGGCAGATCTTGTCTGCAACCCGCGCAACCATCTCGGACGAGTCCACCCGTTCCAATATGATGGTGAATTCGTCTCCGCCCAGGCGTGCGACCAGGTCTCCCGAGCGCACGCTGCCCTGGATGCGTTCGGCCACGGCCTTGAGCAGCAGATCTCCCACGTCATGGCCGAGGGTGTCGTTGACCAGCTTGAAGCGGTCGAGATCCAGAAACAGGACGGCAACCATCCCGGCATCGCTGCCCGGACGGCTGAGCAGTTCTTCGAGACGGCCGTTGAAATGGGCCCGGTTGGCCAGGCCGGTGAGGGTGTCATGGTAGGCCAGCCGGCGGATATGGTCTTCCGCCTTGCTGGCGTGCAGCAGCCTGGACACCCGCTGGCGCAGGACGGAGAAGTGTATGGGCTTGGGGATATAGTCTACGGCCCCAGCGGCAAAGGCGCGGCCGATCGACTGTTCGTCGTCCAGCGAGGTGATAACCAATATGGGCGTGTTCTGGCCGTCAGGCAGCCTCCGGATGCAGCTACAGGTGCGAAAACCGTCCATGACCGGCATCACGGCGTCCAACAGGATCAGGTCCGGCATCTGCCTTTCACAAAACGCCACGGCCTGGGCGCCGTTGCTCACTTCATCGATGGAGTATCCATCCTCCTTCAGCACATTGTGCAGGGCAAAACGAACACTGCGGTCATCATCGGCGATAAGAATCCTGGGCTGCCATGCCTCGTCGGCGCATTGCTTGCTGAGTTCTATTTCGACCGTACGCTCATGTTCGAGAACCTGGCGCACATGCTCCCACATGCCGCCAAGCTGATCGAGCAGCATCGGCGCGCCTTCGAGTGAACCGGAACGGCCGAGCTCTTCCAGCCGCATGCCCAGTTCGGCCATCTTGTTCACGCCCAGGTTTCTGCAACTGCCCTTTATGGTATGGGCGAACTCCGAAACGAGTTGGGGGTCATTGTCGCCGATCCCCTTTTCCAGGGAGTCCAGGTAACCGGGCATGTCCTCGAGGAAGGCCTCGATCACCTCATCGATGGACTGGCCAATGGTATGCCTGAGCTCCGCCAGGACCGCCTTGTCCACGACGTCTTCCGAGTACGCCTGCGGCGGTGCCTCCGCCACGGCGGGGGGACCGGCGGCAGCGGGAGAGGCCGCGGCGGGCAGCCAGCGCAACAGCTTTTCACGCAGGGACTTGAGCTTGAGAGGCTTCGGCAGATAGTCGCTCATGCCCGCATCGAGGCATTTCTCCGCATCGCCGGGGCGGGTGTTCGCGGTCATGGCGATAATGGGGATCTGGGCGACGGCGCCCTCCATGGCGCGGATATGGGCGGTTGCCGCATAGCCGTCCATCTCGGGCATGTGGCAGTCCATGAGCACCACTTCGTAAGCATTCTGGGTGATCTGCTCGACGGCCTCCTTGCCGCTGAACACCACGTCCACCTGGCATCCGAGCCGCTCCAGCATGCCCACGGCGACCTTTTGGTTGGCCCGGTTGTCCTCGGCGACCAATACCATCAGGCCCAGGAGGCTGGCGGTGCTGTCCTGTTGCCCCGCGCTGGTTATGGGACCCGCATCCTGGCCGCTGGCGCTGACAATGCCGCCGATGACGTCAAGCAACACCCCATCCTCGATGGGCTTGACGACGCAGCCTGCGATACCGGCAAGCTGGGCTTCATTCCGGCCGAACACCCGGCTGGAGGCCATCACCACCCTGGTATCCGATATGACAGGATCATTGAGGACACGGCGCAGGAACTCCATCCCTTTCATATCGGCAAGCTGCTCGTCCACAACGGCGATCCGGTAGGGAGCCTGACCCGAGATCCCCCTGTGTAATTCCTCTATGGCCTGGGCGCCGCCGGCGGTATAGGTATTGCTGATTTCCTGGGCATCGAGGGCCTGCTGAACGGCCCGGCCTTCGGTTTCATCGCTGTTCACCACCAATATGCGCAAACCGGCGAAATCGGCCGCGCGCTGCCTGGTGCTTACCGGTATGCCTTTGGCAGGCTCCACCGGGGCGTTGACCCAGAAGCTGCTGCCCTGCCCCAGTTCACTCTCGACACCGATCTCCCCCCCCAGGGCATCCACGAGCTGGCTGCAGATGGCGAGCCCAAGGCCGGTGCCGCCATATCTGCGCGTGGTCGAGCTGTCCACCTGCGAAAAGGCCTCGAAGATCCTGCTCTGGGCCTCCTTGGGAATGCCGATGCCGGTGTCTTTCACCTCCAGATGCAACAGCATGCCCTGTTCGGCCTGGGTTATGCGGGCATTCAGTTCAATGCTGCCCTGCTCCGTGTACTTGACGGCATTTCCAGCCAGGTTGAGCAGCAACTGGCGAATGATGTTGGCTTCGCCCCGCAGGGTCGCCGGGGTGTTTTCATCGATGTGGTAATCCAATTCGAGCCCTTTCCTGGCCGCCTGCCCGGAAAGCAGTCCCACCACGTCCTCCATGATCTCGTGGAGATAAAAATCCACCGGGCTGGATTTCAGCTTGCCGGCCTTGGCCCGGGAGAAATCCAGTACATCATCGATGAGCTCCAGCAGCGCCTTGCCGGAGTCATGGGCCACCTTGGCGTATTCGAGCTGCTTGGGCGTCAGATCCATATCGGAAAGCAGCTCGAGCATGCCCAGAATGCCGTTCAGCGGGGTGCGCAGCTCGTGGCTGACATTGGCGGCGAATTCCCCCTTGACGCGGGCCGCCTCCAGGGCCGTGTCGCGGGCCGCCTCCAGCTCCTTTTCCCGGGCCTCCAACACATCCATCATGGTGTTGAAGGCGGTTTCCATGTGGACGATGTCCCGCGGACCGCCAACCTCGGCCCGCAGGGTTTTGTCCCCCTGCTCCGCCCGGCGCATTATTTCCGCCAGGTTTTTCAGGGGCGTGGTGACGCGGGAGGTAATGGCGAGCAGCAGCATGAGCAGGATGGCGGCAAGCAGGCCGGATACGAAAAAGGTGCCCCGCATGATATCGCTGGTCATGGCCGCCAGGGTCTCTTTGCCAATGAGAACCCGGACATAACCGAGCAGCTCCGGCTCGACCGGCTGCTCCTCATAGGGGAAGAGTTCCTCATCGGCGGCGCTTTGGCGGCTGTAGACCGGGGCTGTGAAGCACCAGAAGTCGTCGGTTTCCTTCTCGAGTTCGAGCTCCACGGGCCATCTCCCCGATGGCGCGCCCAACAGATTCTCCTCCCCTTCCACCAGGAGCGGCCGGCCGTCCAGGTCGTAAATGGCCACCGCCTGCACATCGGGAAAGGCCAGGGTGGTCGCCGCCGCATCCCGCGCATTGGCCGCGCTCTCATAGAGCAGGGCAAGGGTGCTCTGCGAGGCAAAGCTTTGAGTCGCCTGGCGCCCCTGCTCCATGATGTTGGTGCGCACGCTGCGGCTGGAGAGCATCGAAGTCACCAGGGAAGTGGTCAAGGTGAGGCAGATGATGCCCAGGGTAAAGGTAAGCAACAACTGGTCCCGGAAGCCGGTGTTGCTGAGCAGACCCTGTGGGAAGCGTTTCATGCCGGCATCCTACCGGGAGGGAAACAGCATGGCAAAGCCACGCTTGTCCTGGTTGGTGAAGCGAATGCCGAGATGCCCGGCAGTGCGCAGATTGACGGCGACCAACAAATCCCGCAGCGGCTGGATACCGGGGCCCCCTTCCTGGTCCGATTGCGCCTGGGCCATCGCCGCCAGGCTGCGCCCCAGCGCCACATTGTCGGGGTATAGGGAAAACAGCGCACCCTTGCGGACATGGGCCGGATTGTTTGAAACGACCACCAGGTGCCTGTCCCACGCCCTGGACAACAGCATGGGCACTATGGCCCGCTCATCGAGGATCGAGGCATCCCGCAGCAGCCAGAGGGCGTCGGTCTTCGGTTGCGCCTGGTTGATGAAGGCGCGGTAGAGGGGGGCCGCTTCTTTGAGATCAGTCGCGGGTTGTGCATCCAGGGCGAGGCCAAGCCGCATGGCTTCTTTCCGCGCCAGTTCTATCAGCCAGCCGGAATGGGCCGGATTATATACGACCGTGACCCGCTCCACCTTCGGCGCCATGCGCCGCAGGCGCTGAAGAAGAATGGCGGGATCGGGCGTAAGGGTGATGCCACCGATCCTCCCATCCACGAGCCCCGGCGGTATCAGCGTAGCACCCGCGACGACCGGCCGGGCCCCGGCGAGGTCCCGGCCGACGATCAGGCCCTTACGACCCAGCGCAATCACCACATCGACCTGTTCTTCAATGAGCTCACGCTCCAAGCCGGTTATGTCGGTGTCCTTGCCTTCGAGCAGTATCTCTTTCGGCGCCTGTTGCAGTTTTTCCCCGATGCCCTGCACGACATTACGAAAAACGCTCCGATAGGGCTCCCGGATTTCCGGGTAGATGACGGCCACCCGCAACGAACCCGCCCACACCGCCCAGGAGTTCGTGACCCCGGCAGACAACAGGCTGATTATCAGCAGAGCAAATCCAAGTTGCTTATTTTTCCGATATCCCCGCAAGTTCCCTTCCCTTCCTTAACATTTTGGCGTCGCCTTTTGTCTTACCGCCAACAAATTACGGGCGGTAACGCAACTCGACAAAAAAGCTTCTCCCGGCCAAAGGCAGATCACCGGGGATAGCCGCCGCGTTGGTCCCGGTAGTCGGTTCCCTGGCATCCGTATTAAAGAGATTGCGCCCGGCAACGGCCAGCTCCCATTGGCCATTGGCCGGCTTGTAGCGCAGGGTCATATCCAGCATCCGGTAATCATCCAGCCCGGAGCGGCTGTCACCCGCCCCCCTTTTCCTTTCTCCAACCCAGTTGAGGCGGGTATCCAGATTCCAGTCCGGTCTGAATTCCCAGTCCGCCCTCAGGTAGAGCTGGTGATTCGGGGCCCCGGCCACCACATGATCGGTCTCTTTGTCCTCCGAGCGTTGATAGGCATAGTTGCCGCTGATATTGAGATTGTGGAGGGGGCGCCATTCGGCCTCCAGCTCAAGCCCATAGCCGGTTTGCCTGCCGGCATTTTGAAACTTGTTCGCCGCGTCCAGCTCGATGATGTCCTTCCACCGGTATTTGAACAGGTTGGCCCCCAGATGCAGCTCATCGGAGGCCCGGTAATCCATGGCCCATTCAAAGGTCTGAATGGTCTCTGGATCGAGATCCGGGTTGCTCTCAATTACCGGGTTGTTTGTCACTCTGGCCTCAGCAAAAGAGGGGGCGCGGAAGGCACGGCCATAGAGAAACTTATTGGTCAGGTTGTAACTGGTGGACCATACCAGAGCCAGGCGGGGATTGACGGTATCACCGAAGTCGGAGTAATTGTCATAGCGCACCCCGGCGGTCAGTTCCCAGTCGTTGGCGAATTGCCAGATGTCCTGCAGGACCAGGTAGCGGTTGTTGCGGTCATCCTCCGGCATGAAAACCCTGTTTGGGTCATCTGACACATCCGTCAGACCTCCGGGCAGCGGGGCTAGCGTTTTTGTAAAGTTTTTTTCCTCTTTCACCTTATAGATATCCGCAAGGAAATAACCAGCCCCGATGCGGACTTTATGGCGTTCAAATCCTGTATAAAAGGCCGAAAGATCGAGGCGCCAATGATTCTCGAAGACCTCCGGATTGCCGATCATGCCGTTTGGAAAAACTCCGCCAGGAGGCATTAACAGAACATCCTCTTCTACTTCCTGGCTGGTGTTGCGAAAGCTGATTTGCCCTTCGACTTCCCAGTTGTCGGTAAACAGGGGATTGTCATAAGTCAGATCGACATTCCAGCGGTCACTGGCATAACGGCCCTGGGGATCGAGGGCGCTGCCGAGGCCGGCGCCCAGCCCAAAATCGCGCCGCCGCTGCAAGCCGGCCCGCAGGCGCCAGAGCTTATAACCAATATCGATGCGGGCATCGAGATTATTTCTTGACAACTCAACCGGGCCCGGTGCAAAAGAGATTCCAAATGGGGTCGCCCCATCTGCTGTGATTCTTTCACGCTGGCCGTCGGTGGTGCGAAACTCCAGCATGGCGGCCACTTCAAGATCGCCCCAGTCGCCCCCATAGAGGGCCCAGTAATCCTGGGTGTCGAAGCTGCCGGCGCGCACGCCGAACTCGGTCTGGCTGATATCCCGGCGGGTCTTGGTGTGGATGTTGATGACACCGGAAAAGGCATCGGCCCCATAGACGGCGGAGCCGGGACCGCGGATCACCTCGATGCGCTGAATAGCCTCTACCGGCATGCCACCCCACACTAAGTGGCGGCTGCCGGTGTGCAGGCTTTGCATCGGAACGCCATTGACCAGGAAGAGGACCTGGGGGTTATATTGGCTGTAGATGCCCCGCACCGTGTAAATGGGGTTATAACCGATGACATCATATGCGACATGCAGCCCCGGCACGGTTTCCAATACCTGATCCAGGTCGGTTGCCCCCATGTCGCGGATATCTTCCGCCGTGATGACGCTGGCGACGGCGGGGGCCTTGGTGATGGGCTGGTGGCTGCCGGTCGCGATGCTGATGAGTTCTTCATCGCCATAGAGCCCCAGCAACGCCGCCTCTTCCTCATCCAGGGTTTGGGCGGCGAGGCCGGAAACGCCCAGCATGAGAAGACAGAATATGGTGCATCGTAAGGAGTGCATAGGTATTACCTCCCCCCTTGGATTGCCGTTGCGATCATAACAGGGATTCTACTCTGATTGGCAACGCCCCGGAAACAGAGGTGGATTTTCGTTTCATCAATTACGCTTCGGATACCGGCCTAACACTGGTCCAATTGCGGCGTGGCTTCCCATCATAAGTGATCCGGCTGCAACGTAATGGGAAAAAGCTGCCCCCTCGTTTCCCTGTAGCATCTATGTAGCAGGGGAACATACCACCAGAAAAACAAAGAACTACAAAATTATAAAACTCTTCGGCGATGAGTCCTTGATCAGCAGAAAGCGATGCAATCAGCGCCGCAATATTCATTTGCATACGCCATCTGCCTTCTAATAGCGCCTGTTCGACTCTAAAGGCAAGCTTTGTATACGGGCCATCACCTAGATCTAGCTCTATTGCGTACGATAACAGCGGCTGAATGCGTTCATCTCTCCTGACAACTGGCCGTCCATAACCACCAAGAGATCGATATTGCTTCAGTTCTTTTTTAATCCAGGTTGTTAGCTCCCCTCCAGCATCGAGATGTTTTTTTGTCCGAAACAGAAAATCAATCGCCCTAATTCCGGGGCGGGGACCGTATATGTTGGCTTCAGAAACTGCTGTTGCCGCTCCAATCCCCAAAGCGGTAGTGCTCCTCGCAGTGCCGGCCAAAGCAACAACCCGGTTATTCCATAACCTCGGGTCAGGGTAACTGGTAGAGATTGCCCAGATACCTTCAAACAAGCGTATCTGGTTATCCGTAAAAAAACGCCCGGTAATTCCGTAAAGCAGCAGTCCCATCCAAGGCAGGCCCTTGAGTTCATTGAAGAGGTCCTTGCCCCGGAACACAACACGCTCTCCTGGAAACCAACCACCCATCTGGGTTGGCCAATGATCCTCAAACTCGAATAGCGGGCTTTGTTTCGGCATTGAACTTGACCGGCTTTAATTCGCAGTATAGGGCCCGGGATCATTTGTGACATCCAGCCCCTTGGGGAAGAAGGGGTAGCGGCGAAAGCCGTATTCTCCCTGTTCCAGGGCATGCGCTGCAGCACCGGGCAGGCGAAGCAGCAGATAGAGCATCTCTCCTTGAGGCGCGGTAAAACCGAGGTCCGCCAAAGCAGCCGCCGCAACGCCAGTCATCGCCAGGGGCATGCCCGTTTTTTCTTCCAGCACCGGGCGCTGTTCCCGCAGCCACTTCAGCGAGCCGCCGGGGCTGTGTTGCATCAGATAGTCCAGCGTCTGGCGCACCGGCGTGGGACAGCTTACGCCATTGGGGTCGAATCCCGGCGGATGCTCCCTCTCGGGCCAGACGTCGATGCGTTCATTACAGGGGGGATGCAGCAGATAGTTGCACCAGGCATCGAGGTCCTCGCCGCATTGGTCCCAGCCTTCCATGGCGAGGCGGACCTCGCGGGCGCCGCCAAGCTGTCCGGCCCCCACGGCCAGGGCGGCCATAAGGGCGGAGGCGCTGGAGGAGCCGCCGACGCCGGCGCACATGGCGGCGCGCACGCTGTGATCCCTAGGCCCCGGATTGGCGATGGCCACCGCCAGCCCCTCAAGCAGCCTGGCCTCCGCCGCGGCAGGGGGCTCCTGGCGGAACAGCAGGTAGAGGTACTCGATCCAGCCGGCCTTGCCCAGCAGGTCGCCATAGACATCGAAGCCGGAGCAATAACAGGCGGCGGCCGCGAAAGGGTTGTCCGCTTCGGCCTGCTCTTCCCATATACGGCTGTGGATGACCTCTTGCTCTGTTGTCATAGCAGGCTTTGCAAAACCTTCATGCGTGTTGCGATGGGAGGTGTCTCCTCCCGGTCGATATGCACATCGAGGAGGGTCGGCCCCGGGCGGTTCAAAATTTCCTCGGGATCCAGTTCCGCCAGGTCTTGCGGGGAACTGATGCTGTGGCCATAGCCGCCCATTATCCCGGCATAGGCGCTGTAATCTATTTCGGGCAAACCGAATCCAACGGGCTCAGCCCCGGCCAGGCGTTGACCATGCTTGACCATCCCCAGGGCCGCATCATTGAGGATGACGAAAATGACCGGCAGCCGCTCCTGGACCGCAACGGTAAATTCCTGGCCGCTCATCAGCAGACTGCCATCGCCGGTGATACAGACTACGGGCCTGGTTCTGTCCGCCAATGCGGCGCCTATGGCGGCGCCTATGGCCCAGCCCATGGAGGCGAATTCCATGCAACCGTCGAAGAAGCAACTGCGGGCGTCCCTTTTGCCGGCCATCCTCCGGTCAAAGGGGTGCAGGTAGTGGATGGCCCAGGCGACGCTGTTGCCTGAGTCGACCACATAACGGGTATTGGATGGAAGCATTCTCGGCAGATCATGCATGAGCCGCTGGGGTTTTATCGGCGCGGCATCGTCAAGATAGCAGGATTCCTGCTCCAGGCGGAAACGCCGCACCGGCTCCTCACGCAGCCACTCCCGAACCGAGGCATGGGTTTGGCCGGCTCCCCCCCGAACCCAGCGGTTTTCACGGTCCCCTCCCCGGATCTGCTCCAACAGATAACCGAAGATACCGTCGACACTGCCGAGAACATGCATCCCGGCCATGGGCGAGCGGGTGAAGTTTTCCTCATCGGCATCGATGTGGATGAGCTTGCCATGCAGCAGGGCATTGTCATCCCAGCCGTTGCTCGACCACTCGCTGAGGGTGACTCCCACGGCGATGATCTCGTCGACATCCCGGGCGGTTAACGCCTCGCGGGCGCTGTCATGCCCGGCAAAGCCGAAAACGCCCCGGAAAAGCGGGTGGTAGGGGCTTACCAGGCCCTTCCCATGGGGGGTCACGACAATCTCGGCATGGATGTGCATGGCCAGGTCGAGGATGACCCCGATGGCATCACAGCAACCGTGACCGATGACAAAAACCACCTTGCGCGCCTTCTGAAGGCGAGACAGGACCTCGTCCACCGATGCGTCCACGTGGCTGATGGGACGCGTCCAGCATTGGGAGGTCAGGTTGAAAGAGGGCTCCGGGCTCGGGGACGGCGCGCACATCAGATCCCGCGGGACGCTCAGGTGGGCCGGCCCCGCATGGGTGCCGTGAGCGTGGAGTATGGCGGCCGCCAGTTTGCACTCGAACTGTTCTATATGGGAAACCAGGGTGCTGTAGCGCGTACAGTGGCGAAACATGCCCACGATATCTATGGCGGTACAGGACGATTCCTGCAGCGCGCCCCGCCCAAAGTTGGTCAGCGCCGTCTGGGCCGTGATCACCAGCATGGGAATGCGGTTTTCGTAGGCGGATGCGACCCCGGTGATCAGGTTCGTGGCACCCGGCCCGGTGGTGGCGCAACATACGCCCAAACGGCCCGTGGCCCTGGAGTAGCCATCCGCCATAAAAGCGGCCTCCACCTCATGGCGCGCCACCACGGGCCGGGGCCCTCCGGTGCGGGCGCTTCTGGCAAGGGCATTGTACAGCGGCTCGATGGCGCCGCCGGGGACCCCAAACACATAATCAACGGAAAGTCGCTTCAGGTAAGCAACCAGCAAATCCCCCACTTCGTTAACAGGAAGTGGCACCTTTTGCTTTTCAGCATTTAATCTGTCGATGGAAGGCCTCTAAATCTGCGCATTTTTTTTGACTGCGTTAATTATTATTGCGTCAAAGCTACCAAAAAACCCATCAATCCAGGATGGTCCGCCCGTCGTAACGGCGCTTCAGCGGAAAAGTTTAATGGCTCCTGCGAAAATAATCATGTATTTTAAATATCAAGCTGCAAATCGCAAAAAACAGTCACTATCCCGACTGTGGCGCTAAAGTATTTCAGGCCTGATCGCACTGTAATGATAGCTTATACATCAATGCACGGTGCAAGTCTCAGCCGGGCTGAAATCATGGCCTGGGTAAAAATTGAGATGCCGTGAATTCCAACTCATGCCGGATCAGAGGCCACGGCTTAATCCAGTTCTATGCAGGGTACTGCCAACATGACAAAAACAGCTCTTATTACCGGCGGCAATTCGGAAATCGGCTATGCCACCGCAAGACTTTTCAATTGTGACCGTGCATGGCGCCCAATGTCGGGCTGTATGCCGCATCAAAAGGTGCGGTCGAGGGTTTTACCCGCAGTCTTGCGCTGGAACTGGCGCCGAGAAACATTCGTATCAATGTCATTTCTCCGGGTGCAATCGATACCCCCATGTTCACCAAGATGGGCCTGACCGAGGAACAGCAGAAGATGGTGGCCGATCATCACATAGCCTCCATCCCCTTAAAGCGCTTTGGCGCTCCGGCCGAAGTGGCCGAGGCTGTTCTGGCCCAAATCGAATGTTCTTATGTTACGGGCTCGATCTGGACCGTCGATGGCGGCGTTGACGCCTGAGAATGGGCCGGCCCTGAAATCCATAATCATCAACCATGTCTTATAACCAAACCGGGAATAGTTATGCCAAAGATCACTGACGCAATGTCCGCCGAACACCAGCGATGCGACAAAATCTTCGTTCAGGCCGAGGAAGCCGTATCAAACGGAGACCTGGAAAAAGGGGCCGCCCTGCTCAAGGAATTTGAAGAGGCCATAGAGCAGCATTTCCTGATGGAGGAGACCATTCTTTTCCCGGCCTATGTGATGAAGACAAACCTGTCCAGCGTCACCCAGGCCATGATGATGGAGCACATGCAGATGCGCCAGTTGATTTTCGAAATGGAGGAGAACCTGAAGGCGAAGGAACCAGAGGCGTTCCTGGGCCAGGCCGATACGCTGCTTACCATTATGCAGCAGCACAACCGGAAGGAAGAAAAAAAGATGTACATCATGGCCGACCAGTCATTGCGCGCGGACGCCGACGACTTGCTTGCCAAGATGGGAATGGCCTGATCGGACTTTACCTCCACCCATTCTCGCCAATAGAAAGGCCGTACTCAGACTCGATGATCCCTGCTTTTTACTTTTTCAGCCAGTTCTCCACCTTCAGTCCGGGCACACGGGAGAACTCACGCACATTGGCGGTTACCACTATGTAGTCCAGCGCAAGAGCATGGGCAGCGATGAGCATATTATTGGGCCCTATGGCTGCCCCCTGCTTTTCCAGATGGGTTCGAAGTTCCCCGTAACGACGATCGGCCGGTTCCTCCAGAGGCAGTATTTCCATGGCTGAAAGAATCGCCTCCAGTTGAGCGGTCAATCGCTCGGAGCCACGCTTGTTGGCGCCGAAACGCAATTCGCCTGCTACCACGATACTGGTGCAAATGCTTTTCTCACCCTCTGATGCAATCCTCTTTGCCACCAAACCTTGAGGGCGACGCACCAAATCAGAGAGGATATTGGTATCCAACAGATACCGGGGCTTCAAGATCAAAGCTCCACGTCATCTGGCGGCGGTAATGTTTCATCCACATCGGGAAAGGTCTCATCAAGTGGCTCCAGGGTGGCAAGCAAGGCAAGAAGCCCGCCTTTCCTGACGGGCTCCACGATGAGTCGGTCACCTTCTTTGTGAATGATCGCTTCATCACCCTCCAGCTCGAACTCTCGGGGAATACGCAACGCCTGGTTGCGGCCATTACGAAACAGACGAACATGCCGTTCAGATTGCATAGTCATCACCACTCGCCATCAAGCATATGCCTAAGCATATGCCACGGACAGAAGCATGTCAAAGAGAGTCGCTAACACGTCTACTTATCTATCGGACAATCATTTGCATATTCTCTCAGAAGCTTCTTCCCGCCGTTTGAATTCACGCCACAACCGGCATTGCGCCATGGCCTGCTTTAGCACAACCCATGCCAAGTCATCGATCACTATCAATCTGGGCTGGCTCATGCCGCCGGCTCTTCATCGAGCACCAGCCGGATCCGCTGGGCCAGATCCGCCTTGCGGTAGGGTTTACCGAGAAGATGGGCGGAAAAACGGGCCAGGCCGTTGCTGGCGATGGTTTTGGAGGTGAAGCCGGAGGTCAGCAGCACCTTCAGGCCGGGCCTCCGCCTGGTCGCCTCCTGCGCCAGTTCATAGCCGTTCATGCCGCCGGGCATCACCACGTCGCTGAACAGCAGGTCTATGGAATCATCTTCCGCCAGGATATCCAGGGCCTGGGCGGCGGTTCCCGCAAGGCGCGTGTGATAGCCCAGGCCAGTCAGGTACTGATCGGCCAGTTGCAGCAGGTCGGCTTCGTCATCGACGATCAGGATGGTCTCGTCACCGGTGGGCAGCTCGGCCGCGCGGCCGTTTTCAACCATAATGGTCGGGCCGGAAGCCTGGGAGCATGGCAGATAAAGGCGGATGGTGGTCCCCACCCCGGGTTCTGAATAAACCTTGATGTTGCCGCCGTAGCGTTTTACAAAACCATACACCATGGCCAGCCCCAGGCCGGTGCCCTTGCCTTCCGGCTTGGTGGTGAAGAAGGGTTCAAAAATGTGTTCCAGGGTTTCGGCGGACATGCCCACGCCGGTATCGCTCAACGCCAACTGCACATAGTCGCCGGGTTCGACCCAGGGGTTGAGGGCAACATAGCCCGCATCCAGATGTTTGTTGGCGGTCTCGATCAGGAGCTTGCCGCCGTCCGGCATGGCGTCGCGGGCGTTGATCACCAGGTTCAGGACGGCATCCTGAAATTCACCGGGGTTGATCTCGGTCAGCTTCAGGTCGTCGCTCAGAAAATACTGCACCTCCACCTCTGGGGTGACTGAACGGGCGATCATGGTTTGCATGTTCTTCAGCAGCGCATTGAGATCCACCACCATTTTCTCCTTGGCCTGGCGGCGGGAAAAGGCCAGTAATTGCCGGGTCAGATCGGTGCAGCGCAGGGTGGCCCTGATGGCGGTGTCCACCCAGTGGCGTGATTTGTCGTCTTCCGGAAAACGGTTTTTCAGAAAATCGAGATAACCGATGATCACACCCAGTTGGTTATTGAAGTCATGGGCGATGCCGCCGGACAGCCGGCCGATCGCTTCCATCTTCTGGGCGCGGCGCAGGGCCTCTTCCAACTCCTTTTGCCCGGTGATGTCCTCATACACCCCCATGACCCCAAAGATATTGCCGTCCAGGTCTCTCAGGGGAACCTTGCTGGTTCGCAGCCAGAGGTGGCTTCCATCCGGCCCGGTTTGCGGTTCTTCATAGTTCAGCTTGGGCTCGCCGCTGTGCATGACTTGCCGGTCATCCGCCCGGTAGAGCTCGGCCTGTTCGCGCCAGCCGAGTTCAAAGTCGTTCTTGCCGATGATTTGTTCCGGGGATTCCAGCCCGGCATCCTCGGCAAAGTGCCGGTTGCATCCGAGATACACTGAATCACGATCCTTCCAGAAAACCCGCACGGGAATCGAATCCAGGACCAGTTGCAGCATCCGCCGGGATTCCCGCAAGGCGTCCATCGTCTGCCTGCGTTCGGATGTCATCCGGTTGAATACACGCATCAGGTTGGCCATTTCCAGTCCGCCGCTCCTGAGCTTCAGCACCCCGCCGCCTTTGCCTTCACCAAAGTCGCGCATGGCATTCGCCAGCCTGGTCAGCGGCTGCATCATGCGCCGGCTCACGAATATTCCGATCAGGGTGCATACCGCCGCTAGCAGCAGGGTCCAGCCGAGGATCTCGTTGCGGAGCGACCCGATCCGGGCATGCACGCGCTCCTCATCCATGCCGATGTGGACATGGGCGGGCCTGCCTTCAATGAGGGGATAGGCGATATCGAGGATGCATCCCATACCGGTCTCGAGATGAACCGGCTGCGGGGGCCGTGCGGAATCGAACTCGTGCCGGTGCGCCCTCCCGGCCAGCGCCTCGGGAAGGCCGGCCTCGAAGGAATGGGCGAACACCCGGCCGTCGAAGCCGATAACATAGGCGTAGCGGATATTCTGCGAGCTTTCCACCATCTTCGTCACGGCGCTGCGCGCCTCGACGGCTTCACCGGCGACCACGTTATGGGCAACATGGTCGGCGAGGCTGCGGGCAGCGAACACGGCCTGATCACGCAACTCGGCCTCGAGGGCATCGAGCATCATGCGGGTTGCCAGGAATGATGAACCGGTGCCAAGAACCAGCGTGACGGCCAGGATCAGCAGAATGATTTTCGTGCTCAACCTCATGGCGTCTGCTCCCCTGCCGGGGAATGGGACAAAACGGAAATGGGGGCATGCCGCCTCAGGCTCGATTCGGCAGTACCGTCTCTCATGACCTGCTCCAGGTTGTTTTTATGCTCCCTTGCCGGGCCGCGGATCGAAAGGCGATGCCCCACGGGCGACAGCCGTGAATATATGCTTACCCCAAGATTAGGAACAGAAGGCGTTTTTGGCAATACCGGGGGGCGGGCACAATTCAGGGGCCTCCGCCGCCGGCCGGCATGGCACGGCGCATTTTCCAGAAGCGCCGCAGCGCCCCCCTGTCCAGTCGGTACAGGCTGCCGTTGCAGGGGTGGATCTCCAGCACATCGAGGCGTTTCTTTTGCAGCATTCGCCGAAGGGCCCCGGCCCAGTCCCCGAAGCGGCCGACGGCCTCCACCCAGCCCCGGGGGTCCGCATCCAGGACCGGACGCAGCAACCGGTGATAAACCACCAGCCGTTCGCCCTTTTCTTCACTCCGGGGCGGCCCATCCGCCGGCAGGGGCCGGCAGGGCGTCCCGCTCAGCCGGGCGAACCCCCTGGCCAGGGGGATATCGGCGATCACCTCGTCAAAGGGGGCCGAAGGAGACTGCGGCAGATAACCGCCGCCGGACAGCCAGACGCCGTTCACGGGCGCCAGGCCCTCCGATTCCCGCCGGGCATTGGCGCCGGCGGAATGAAACAGCATCTGTATTTCGTTCAACCGGGAGCGCCACTGGGAGGCCTCGCCCCCGGCGGGCAGGAACGGGCCTATGCTGCGCCCGATCACGTCGCCGAGGGGGTGGGTGATGAGATCCGGCGCACCGGGCAGGCGCAGATACCAGCGGTCCGGCCGGAGGGCCTCGAGCCGCCAGCCGTCCCGCTCGAAATGCCGGTTGAACAGGGCGGCCAGCTCTTCGGCGTCGCGGGGGCGGATCTCCAGCATGCCGGCGTCGAACAGCAGCAGGCGGTCGCTGCCGGGCTTGAGAAACACGGGGTCGGCGTGCATCCAGAAGGCGTCGTCCGCCGCCCCTCCGTCCGCCAGCCGGCATACCGGGGCGCCGGGCGGATCCTGGGCCTCCCCTCCCGGCGCGCCGAACAGGCCGAAGAGGGTCGATTCCATACAGCCCCCCTCCGTCTCAATCACATCCGCCCGCGCCAGCAGGGTCTCCAGCGCCGGGGCGTCCGGCCACAGGCCCAGCTCCTTCAGTCCGGGCATGGGCCCGAACAGGCCGGGAACGACAAGGGAAAGACGGGAAGAAGAGCGACTCACGCAAAGGCCCGGCGGCTTGGGTCCAGCGTCAACCGGGTTATGACGCCATATTCTCCAGGATGGCGGCCTTCACCGCCTCCAGTTCCGCCTCGACGTTGATCGGGGGGGCGCTGGACTGCCTGATGGCGATGTCCGGGTCCTTGAGACCGTGGCCGGTGAGGGTGCAGACCACTTTGACGCCCTCGGGGATCCTGCCGCCTCGGATGTCGCGCATGGCGCCGGCCAGGGAGGCGGCGGAGGCCGGTTCGCAGAAGATCCCCTCTTTGCGGGCCAGCATCTTCTGGGCGGCAAGGATCTCCTCGTCGGTGCATTCGTCGAACCAGCCGCCGGACTCATCCTTGACCTGCCAGGCCTTGTCCCAGGACTGGGGATGGCCGATGCGGATGGCGGTGGCCACCGTCTCCGGGTTGTCCACCATGTGCCCCCGCAGGAAGGGGGCGGAACCGGCGGCCTGGTAGCCCACCATTACCGGGGAGTTGTTGACGATGCCCTGGTCCCGGTACTCGCTGTAACCCATCCAGTGGGCGCTGATGTTGCCGGCGTTGCCCACCGGCAGGCAATGGTAGTCCGGGGCGCACTCCAGCTCCTCCACGATCTCGAAGGCGGCGGTCTTCTGGCCCTGGAGGCGGAAGGGGTTGATGGAATTCACGATGGTGACCGGGGCCTGCTCCGCCACCTCCTTCACCAGTTGCATGCCCGCATCGAAGTTGCCCTTGATCTGGATCACCACGGCGCCGTGCATCATGGCCTGGGCCAGCTTGCCCATGGCGATCTTGCCCTCCGGGATCAGCACGAAGGCGGTGATTCCGGCCCGCGCCGCATAGGCGGCAGCGGCGGCGGAGGTATTGCCGGTGGAGGCGCAGATGATGGCCTTGCTGCCCTCCTCCACCGCCTTGGTCACGGCCATGGTCATGCCCCGGTCCTTGAAGGAGCCGGTGGGGTTCAACCCCTCGTACTTGACGTAGATATCCACATTCTTGCCCAGCAGGCCGGGGATGTTGTTCAGCTTGATCAGCGGGGTGTTGCCCTCGCCCAGGCTGATGAGGCGGGTATCGTCCTGCACCGGCAGGCGGTCGCGGTATTTGTTGATCAGGCCGGTATAGCGGGGTCGGAATGGCATGGTATTTTCTCACGTCGTAGGATGAGCACGTTGTTGGTGCCCACCGTGGTCTGTCACCAAAAATTTGCTTTCACTTTGTGCTTGCCTTCCCTGGCGCAATAGAGGTGCTTTTAAACTGCCCCAGCCCGGCCCTCCCTGGCCGGGCGTTCGCCGCGCCGCGGAGTGACGTCAGGTCACTCCGGTCGCGGCTCACCCATCAAGTTGCTCCATCCGGATGCGGGTCACCCGGCCGTTGATACAGTCCAGGGCCTGGATCTTTTCGATGGCCGCATTCATGTGTTTCTCCCGCACGCTGTGGGTCAGCATGATCAACGGCACATGGGTGGCGCCCTCCGCGGGTTCATGTTGCTCCATGGCCTCGATGCTGATGCCGGCATCGCCCAGGATGGTGGAGATCCGGGCCAGCACCCCAGGCTTGTCTTCCGCCTGCATGCGCAGGTAGTAGGCGGTCACCACCTCGTCCATGGGCAGAATGGGCAGGTCGGACAGCTCATCGGGCTGGAAGGCCAGGTGGGGCACCCGGTTCTCGGGGTCGGTGGTCAACGCCCGCACCACGTCCACCACGTCGGCGATCACGGCCGAGGCGGTGGGCTCGGCCCCGGCGCCGGCGCCGTAATAGAGGGTCGGGCCCACGGCGTCGCCTTTGACCAGGACGGCGTTCATCACACCGTCCACGTTGGCGATGAGGCGCCGCTCGGGAATCAGGGTCGGATGCACGCGCATCTCGATGCCCCGATCCGTCTTGCGGGTGATGCCCAGGTGCTTGATGCGATAGCCCAGCTTGCCGGCCAGGGCCACGTCCTGTTGCTCGATCCTGGAGATCCCCTCGGTGTAGGTCTTGTCGAACTGCAAGGGAATGCCGAAGGCGATGGCGCCCAGGATGGTGAGCTTGTGGGCGGCGTCGATGCCCTCCACGTCGAAGGTGGGATCGGCCTCGGCGTAGCCCAGGGCCTGGGCCTCGGCCAGCACGTCCTCGAAGTCCCGCCCCCCGGCCGCTCCCGGCGTCCTGCCTCCCGCGGCACTGGCGCATCCCTGCACGGCGTCGCGCATCTCGGTGAGGATGAAGTTGCCGGTGCCGTTGATGATCCCGGCCGCCCATTCGATCTGGTTGGCGGCCAGGCCCTCGCGCACCGCCTTGATGATGGGGATGCCCCCCGCCACGCCCGCCTCGAAGGCCACGGTGACGCCCTTGTCCTGGGCGGCGGCGAAGATCTCGTTGCCATGCAGGGCGATCAGGGCCTTGTTGGCGGTCACCACGTGCTTGCCATTCTCGATGGCCCTGAGCACCAGCTCCCGGGCGGGCGAATAGCCGCCGATCAGCTCGATGACGATATCCAGCTCCGGGTTCTCCACCAGGGCGAAGGCATCGTCCAGGACCTCGATCCGGTCGATCCCCGGCAACTGTTCCGGATCGTAGTCCCGCGCCGCCGCCTGGGTGATTTGAATCTCGCGCCCGGCGCGGCGCGCGATTTCCCGGGCGTTCTTGTTCAGCACGCGGAAGGTGCCGCCGCCGACGGTGCCCAGCCCCATCAGACCCACTTTGACCGGATTCAACATTCTTCTCCTGCCTTGTTCAATTGGTTGGATAAAATCAGCCGCCGGCGGCCAGCAGGCCGTCGCGGCGGAACATGTCCCGGATGCCGCGAACGGCCTGCCGGGTGCGGTGTTCGTTTTCGATCAGGCCAAACCGCACATGGTCGTCGCCATGCTCGCCAAAGCCGATGCCCGGCGATACCGCCACCTTGGCCTCTTGCAGCAGTTTCTTGGAAAACTCCAGGGAGCCCATGGCCCGGTAGGGCTCGGGGATGGGCGCCCACACGAACATGGTGGCCTTGGGCCGCTCCACGGCCCATCCCGCCGCGTTGAGTCCGTCGCACAACACATTGCGCCGGAGTTCATACATGGCGCAGATTTCCCTGACGCAATCCTGGGGACCCTCCAGAGCGGTGATGGCCGCCACCTGGATGGGGGTGAACATGCCATAGTCCAGGTAGGACTTGATGCGCGCCAGGGCGGCGATCAGGGTCTTGTTGCCGCACATGAAGCCCACCCGCCAGCCGGGCATATTGTAGCTCTTGGACAGGGAAAAGGACTCCACCGCGATCTCCTGTGCCCCCGGCACCTGCAGGATGGAGGGCGCGCGATAGCCGTCGAAGACGATATCGGCATAGGCCAGGTCGTGGATCACCCAGACGTTGTGCTCGCGGGCGATCCCGATGACCTTCTCGAAAAAATCCAGCTCGACGCACTGGGTGGTGGGATTACCGGGGAAATTCAGCACCAGCATCTTGGGCCGGGGCCAGGAATCGGTAATGGTCTCCTCCAGCTTGGCGAAGAAGTCGACCCCCGGAACCAGCGGCACATGGCGCACGTCCGCCCCTGCGATGACGAAGCCGTAGGGATGAATCGGATAGGCCGGATTGGGCACCATCACCGAATCCCCCGGCCCCACCGTGGCCAGGGCCAGATGGGCCAGGCCCTCTTTCGAGCCGATGGTGACGATGGCCTGGGTCTCCATATCCAGATCCACGTCGTAGCGCTCCTTGTACCAGTTGCAGATGGCGCGGCGCAGGCGCGGGATGCCCCGGGACATGGAGTAACGGTGGGTGTCCTTGCGGTTCGCCACCTCGGTGAGCTTATCGACGATATGCTGCGGCGT
>DRKS01000076.1 GCA_011051655.1 Sedimenticola sp. | reverse complement strand
GTTCAGCGACACCCCGAAGGGCGCCAGGGCCAGTGCGGCCCTGTACAGCCTGATTGAAACCGCCAAGGCCAATGGGCTTGATCCATACGTTTATCTACGCCAGGTTTTTAAAGAACTCCCCACTGCGCAGACCCTGGTGGAAATCGAGGCGCTGCTTCCATGGAACTTGAATGCTGATAGCCTGAAAGCGGCTTAGCTTTGCTGCAATGTGCGGTTTAATGATCGCTTACTTGCGATTGATATCCTGGAGAAAAGAAGGGGGGCATGGCAATCGATGGGGGCGCCGGCCGTAAAGCCCAGGCCATCAATCGCAAACCGCCTTGGGTGAATAGTTGTCGGGAATCAGCACCGTGGGTTTTTTCTGTTCGACATCATCCCTCTGTGGAAAATCTATGGTGTAGTGCAGGCCGCGGCTTTCCCGGCGGCGCTGGGCGGAGCGGATGATGAGATCCGCCACCTCGACCAGGTTTCGCAGTTCCAGCAGGTCGTTGGTCACGCGGAAATTGTCATAGTATTCACGAATCTCGTGGCGCAGCAGGTTCAGTCTGCGCTTTGCCCGCTCCAGACGCTTGATGCTGCGGACGATGCCCACATAGTCCCACATGAAATGCCGGAGTTCGCTCCAGTTATGGGCGACCACCACCTCTTCGTCCGAGTCCGTTACGCGGCTTTCGTCCCATTTTGGCACGGCCGGGGGTTGCGGCATATCCGGCAGCACCCGGCTGATATCCTCACTGGCCAGTTGGCCGAACACCAGGCATTCCAGGATGGAGTTGCTGGCCATGCGGTTGGCGCCGTGCAGGCCGGTATAGGCCGTTTCGCCGATGCAATAGAGGCCGGCGATATCGGTGCGCGCCCTGCGGTCGGTCATGACGCCGCCGCAGGTATAGTGGGCGGCGGGCACCACCGGGATGGGCTCGCGGGTGATGTCGATGCCGAAATCAAGGCAGCGGGAGTAGACGGTGGGAAAATGCTCCCGAATGAAGTCCGCGGGCTTGTGGCTGATATCCAGGTAGACGCACTCGATGCCCAGGCGCTTCATTTCGTGATCGATGGCGCGGGCCACGATATCCCGGGGGGCCAGTTCCGCCAATTCGTGGAAATCAGGCATGAAGCGGGTGCCGTCCGGCCGCAGGAGAATGGCCCCCTCGCCACGCAAGGCCTCGGTGATGAGAAATGACTTGGCCTTGTGGTGATAAAGGCATGTGGGGTGGAACTGGATGAACTCCATGTTCGCAACCCGGCAGCCGGCGCGCCAGGCCATGGCGATGCCGTCTCCGGTGGAGACATCGGGATTGCTGGTGTAGAGATACACCTTGCTGGCGCCGCCCGTCGCCAGCACGACAATGCGGGCGCGGAAGGTTTCGACATGTTCTGTCTTCAGATTCAGGACATAAGCGCCTAAACAGCGGTTTGTCCCCGCCCCCAGCTTGGCGCTGGTGATAAGGTCGATGGCGATGTGATGCTCAAAAAGATCGATGTTGCCGCACCTTCGGACCTGCTGTTCCAGCGTGGTCTCCACCGCCCGGCCGGTGGCGTCCGCCGCATGGATGACCCGCCGGTGCGAATGCCCCCCTTCCTGTGTCAGGTGAAAGGGGCCGCCATCGGTTTCGCCTGCCTCGCGGGTGAACCTTACCCCTTCCTCCAGGAGCCAGCGTATATTCTCCGGGCCCCGTTCCACCACCAGCCGCACTGTTTCCTCATCACAGATGCCGGCCCCGGCGGCCAGGGTGTCGGCGACATGGGCGTCAACCGAGTCCTGTGCATTGAGTACTGCTGAAATGCCGCCCTGGGCGTACAGTGTGTTGCCTTCGGTCAGACTGCGTTTGGCGATGACGGCAATACGGACATCGGGCGGCAGCCGCAGGGCAAGACTGAGCCCGGCGGCGCCGCTGCCGATAATGAGTACATCGTGGAGGTGGTTGGTTTCCATGAGGGCATGTTTGCCGCAGGGTTACATTAAAGTCATAATCCACAGCTGGAGAACAGGAATCTATTCTGAATCCTAACGTAATTCTGAATGTTCGAGAACCGCGTATTCGACTGGGTGCCAAGATTTGGAACGACTGCGAACTAATTTACCTGCAGACTGTCAATTTATTCTGATTGACAGCAAGCGCTTACGGGGGCCGGGGAGACGGCCTTTATGAGTGAGCGCCAAGTTGATCAAGAGCTGATCACCCGGGTACAGCGTGGAGACAAAAAGGCCTTTGACCTGCTGGTTCTCAAGTATCAGCAAAAGGTAATCAACCTCGTATCGCGCTATATCCGCGACCCCAGCGAGGCCCTGGATGTGACACAGGAGGCCTTTATCAAGGCTTACCGGGCCTTGCCGAAATTCAGGGGTGAAAGCGCCTTCTATACCTGGTTGTACCGGATCGCCATCAATACGGCGAAGAATTACATCGTAGCCCAGGGCCGCAGGCCCCCCAATACGGGGGTGGATGCGGAAGTCGCGGAACAATTGGACGCGGGGACGCGTCTGAAAGAGTATGCAACACCGGAGCATTTTCTACTGGAAGAGGAGATTGCCGATACGGTGCGGCGGGCAATCGACGATCTTCCAGACGACCTGCGGACAGCGATAACCCTGCGGGAGCTTGAAGGGCTGAGTTATGAGGAAATTGCACGCGCCATGTCCTGCCCGGTAGGCACGGTGCGATCGCGGATTTTCCGGGCCCGTGAGGCCATTGACGCCAAACTCAAACCCTTGCTTGGTCCATAACATGAAAGTCGAGCAGAACGATGACTAATGCGATTCGTGAACAAATCTCAGCCCTGCTGGATAGCGAACTTTCCAGAGGGGAATTGAACCATACCGTCGATCAGCTATACAGCCGGGAAGAACTCAGAGGGACCTGGGACCGCTATAATCTCATCAGTGACGTGATCCGTGGCGAGGCGGCGGACAGGGCGCGCCCCAGCGTCGCCGACCGGGTGCGCGCCCAGTTGGAATCGGAGCCGGCCATCCTGGCGGCGCCGAAGCCGGGGAAGATCCCAACCAACTGGGTGCGGCCGGTCGCCGGGACGGCGCTTGCCGCCTCCGTGGCCGCAGTGGCGATTCTGGTGGCGCCCCAGATATTGAACAAGGGAGGGGATGCCGCACCCCAGGTCACGGCCAAGACATTGCCCTCACTCAATCGGACGCTGAGCACGCCGTCTCCCGCGCCGCACCGCTTTGTAACCGCCAAATCCCATGTTACGCGGCCCGCCCCCGGCACTGTAATGCCTTCTGCCACCACCTTGTATCTGCGCCGCTCCACCACCCGCTGGAAGAATCTTCCCAAACCGGCTGTCGCCTCCAAGCTCAACAAATATCTTTTGGAGCATGGCGAGTATGCGGTGCAAGGCGGCATGAAGTCCGTATTGCCTTACGCCACCTTCGTCGGCTATGACGCCGAACGCTAGGCGGACCATGCTGAATCACCGCCACTGCCTGGTGCTGTTGCTTGGCCTGGCCTCGGGAGCCGTGGCGGGGGCGGATGAAAAGGGCGTCGATGCCTGGATAGAGCAAATGGCCCAAGCGGTGCACGGCCTTGCCTATGAAGGAACCTTCGTCTATCTGCACGACAATCAGCTGGAGTCGATGCATATCACCCATTCAATGGAGAATGGTGAAGATCAGGAACGCCTGCTTTCCCTGAATGGCGCCCCCCGGGAGGTGATTCGTAACACCGATTCCGTTATCTGCATCCTGCCTGATGCAAAGGCCGTATCCGTTTCCAGGCGCGCAAACGATCGCACCTTTCCCGCCGTCTTGCCCATGAACATGGATGAATTATCGGCCTACTACGAGTTTCGCCTGGTGGGCGACGGCCGGATGGCCGGCCGGCCGGCAAAGGAGATAGCCGTTATTCCAAAAGACAAATACCGCTACGGCTACCGGATATTCGTCGATACGGAGCACGGGCTGCCCCTGAAGACCGACACGCTCAATGAATTGGGTGAGCCGGTCACCCAGCTCATGTTTACCACCTTGCGGGTTGATCCATCGATCCGCGCTCATGCGCACAAGAAGCAGGACGACTATGAAAGCTATACCTGGATCCAGCCGGAACCGGCCAGGGAGATACCCATAACGGAACGGATGGACTGGAAATTCAAACAGCTCCCCGCGGGATTCAAACTGAAAGTCCGGGCGCTGCGCTCCGGGTTCTCGGGCGATACGGATGTCGAGCACTTTGTCTTTTCCGATGGCCTGGCCACTTTGTCCGTGTATATTGAGAAGGCCCTGGAGGAAGGGGGGTTGAACGAGGAATCCCACATGGGAGCGGTCAACGCATTTGGCACTCAGATATCCGGCCACCAGGTAACCGTGGTGGGGGAGGTCCCGGCGCTGACGGTGCGGTATGTTGTAAACTCCATTGAATATGCAGCAGCAAACGGCGCCGGACAATGATTGAGGAAACGGCGGTAATCATTGCTTGTGAGGGGGGCCATGCCCGGGTCAAGACAGAGAGGTCGTCCGCATGCAATTCATGTTCGGTCAAATCGGCCTGTGACACGGCCGCTTTGAAAGAGGAGGCGGCCGATGGCCGGGAGGCTGTGCTTCGCGCACTGAATCCCATCGGGGCCCAACCGGGCGAACGGGTTGTGATCGGATTCGAAGAGACGGCGGTGACAAAGGCGTCGCTGGCCATTTACGTGGCGCCACTGGCGGGCTTCATTCTGTTTGCGCTGCTGGGGCAAGGGATTGGGCAATGGTTGGGAATCTCACCGGAGCCCGCCGCTGTCCTTGGGGGCGTACTGGGATTGTCCCTCGGTTTTTTGTGGCTGCGGCGTTTTGCAGCCAAGGCGGGCTATGACGAAAAGTATCAGGCGGTCGTTTTACGCCGTGCCGGTGAATCCAAGATAACCATTGACTGTAATTCAGCCGCTTGACCGACTAATCATTTTTTTCAGGAGTTTTTCATGAGCACATCGTTGTTGAAAGGCCGCATGGCTTTACTGACGGCCTTCACCCTGTTGCTGTTTTTCATTACGGATCTGCATGCCCGCTCATTGCCGGATTTTACCGAGATGGTAGAAAAATACAGCCCGGCGGTGGTGAATATCAGCACCAAGCAGAAGGCGAAGAAATCCATCCTGGAGCGCCTCCCGCCCCAATACCAGATTCCGGATCTGCCGGAAGACAGCCCCCTCAATGATTTATTCAGGCGCTTCTTTGGGGATCCTCGTGGCGGCCCCCACGGTGATCCGCACGGCTTTGAAGGCCAATCGCTGGGCTCCGGCTTCATCGTTTCCGAAGACGGTTATCTGCTGACAAACCACCATGTGATAGACGGTGCGGATGAGATTGTGGTGCGCCTCAGCGATCATCGTGAATTCGTGGCCGACCTGGTGGGTTCGGACCCGCGCAGTGATATCGCCGTGCTGAAGATCAAGGCGGAGAACCTCCCGGTGGTGAAAATCAACCAGAGCCGGGAACTGAAGGTGGGGGAATGGGTCTTGGCCATCGGTTCGCCCTTTGGCTTCGATCATTCGGCCACGGCGGGTATCGTCAGCGCCAAGGGGCGCAGCCTGCCCAGTGAGAATTACGTGCCCTTCATTCAGACGGATGTGGCCATCAACCCGGGCAACTCCGGCGGGCCCTTATTCAATCTGGATGGGGAGGTTGTGGGGATCAATTCCCAGATTTACAGCCGCACGGGTGGCTTCATGGGTCTGTCCTTTGCCGTGCCCATCGAGATCGCCATGAATGTCGCGAACCAGTTGAAAACCAAGGGTTATGTGACCCGCGGCTGGCTCGGCGTCCTGATCCAGGACGTTACCCGTGAACTGGCGGAGTCCTTTGGCCTTTCCAGGCCCTATGGCGCCCTGGTCGCCCAGGTCCAGCCGGACAGTCCGGCCGAAAAAGCGGGCCTGAAGGCCGGTGACGTCATTTTGGCCTTCAACGGAACCGAAGTGGCCAGTTCGGCCGCCCTGCCTCCCATGGTGGGGGCCAGCCCGGTGGACAAGCCCGCAAAGGTTGAGATTTTGCGCAAAGGCGAGCGGCAAACCGTCGAGGTCGTTATCGGAGAGCTTCCGGAAGATGGCGGTGTGAGCTTGGGCTCTGCGAAGCCGGGCTCCGCGCGCGGCAACCGGATCGGCATGATAGTGCGGGAAATCAGCCCCGAGGAAAAGAGCCAGCTTGGACTGGAGAAGGACGATGGCGGCGTACTGGTCGAAGAGGTGAAGGAAGGGCCGGCGCGGGAAGCCGGCATCCGCAAGGGCGACGTGATCCAGATGATCAACAACGTCTGGCTGAAGGATATCGATGACTTCAAGCAGCAGATGAAAGAGCTGCCGAGCGGGAAATCGGTGGCCGTGCTGGTCTATCGCCGCAACGGCCCCATATTCCTCGCCCTCCGGCTGCCGGATGACAAGTGACGGCTCTCTTCCCGCTTGGCAGGAGGGGGTTGCGTTGTTTTAGTGAAGGCCTGACTGAGGTATGATACGCGGCACGAACCCGGTGGCCGCACCCGCTTCCAGAACGGAACTTTTCATGAAGAAAAGTTCCGTTTTTTCAATATGTTGCTTATTATTATTAATGTATGATGCCAAGATTTGGCTGCATGCTGACCAATGTTTAATGCCTAGATGACGGACCTCCAGCACATACGTAACTTTTCCATTATCGCTCATATCGATCATGGTAAATCCACCATCGCAGACCGCTTTATCCAGGTCTGCGGCGGGCTTGCCGAGCGGGAAATGGCCTCCCAGGTCCTTGACTCCATGGACCTGGAGCGCGAGCGGGGGATCACCATCAAGGCCCAGAGCGTCACCCTCGAATACAAGGCAAGGGATGGCCGGAAATATCAGCTCAATTTCATCGACACCCCCGGGCACGTGGATTTTTCCTATGAGGTTTCCCGTTCCCTCGCAGCCTGCGAGGGGGCCCTGCTGGTGGTGGACGCCGCCCAGGGCGTCGAGGCCCAAAGCGTGGCCAACTGCTACACGGCCATCGAGCAGGGGCTGGAGGTCATGCCGGTGCTGAACAAGATCGACCTGCCGGCGGCGGAGCCTGAGCGGGTGATCAAGGAGATCGAGGAGATCATCGGCCTGGATGCCCACGACGCCCTGCGTGTCAGCGCCAAGACGGGGGAAGGCATCCCCGAACTGCTGGAGGCCCTGGTGGAGACCATTCCCCCTCCCCAGGGCGACAGCAACAAGCCCCTCCGGGCCCTGATCATCGACTCCTGGTTCGACAGCTACGTGGGGGTGATCTCGCTGGTCCGGGTCATGGATGGCAATATCCGCCCCAAGGACAAGATGTACGTCATGTCCACCGGGCGCACCTACCAGGTCGAGAAGGTGGGGCGGTTCAGGCCCAAGCGGGAGGACCGGCCCATGCTGGGGCCGGGTGAGGTGGGCTACGTCATTGCCGGCATCAAGGAGATCGACGGCGTACCGGTGGGCGACACCATCACCCACGCGGACCGCAAGGCCGCCGAGCCCCTGCCGGGCTTTGAGCAGGTCAGGCCGCGGGTGTTTTCCGGTCTCTACCCGGTTTCCTCGGATGATTACGAGGCCTTCCGCGAGGCCCTGCACAAACTGCGCCTGAACGATGCGGCCCTGCACTTCGAGCCGGAAACCTCCCAGGCGCTGGGTTTCGGTTTCCGCTGCGGTTTCCTCGGCATGCTGCACATGGAGATCGTTCAGGAACGCCTGGAGCGGGAATATGACCTCGATTTGATCACCACGGCGCCCACGGTGATCTACGAGGTGGTGACCAACAATGGTGAGACCTTCAAGATCGACAACCCGGCGGATCTGCCCGATGCGGGCAAGATCCAAGAGGTGCGTGAGCCCATCATCGAGGCCACTATCCTGGTTCCCCAGGAGCATCTGGGGGCGGTCATCAATCTCTGCGTGGAAAAGCGCGGCGTCCAGAAGAACATGCAATATCTCGGCGGGCAGGTGCAGCTGACCTATGAGCTGCCCATGAACGAGGTCGTGCTGGATTTCTTCGACCGGCTCAAATCCGTCAGCAGGGGCTATGCTTCTTTCGAATACGAATTCAAGCGCTTCCAGCCGGCCCCCCTGATCAAGCTGGACATCCTGATCAATGGCGAGCGGGTGGATGCGCTGTCCGCCATCGTGCACCGGGACCATGCCCAAAGCCGGGGCCGTGAACTGACGGTGAAAATGAAGGAGATCATCCCGCGGCAGATGTTCGAGGTGGCGATCCAGGCCGCCATCGGATCCCACATCATCGCCCGCACCACGGTCAAGGCCCTGCGCAAGAACGTGACGGCGAAATGCTATGGCGGCGACATCACCCGTAAACGAAAGCTGCTGGAAAAACAGAAGGCGGGCAAGAAACGCATGAAACAGGTGGGGAAGGTGGAGATCCCCCAGGAGGCCTTCCTTGCCGTATTGCGGGTTGGGAAGGATAATTAACGGGATATCTTATCCCTCTATAAATAATGATAATTTTTATTGAAGACGACTTATGGATCTGAATTTCCCTGCAATACTGGTATTGGCTGTCTTTATAACCGGCGGCATCTGGCTGATCGATGCGGTGATGTTCGCACCCCGCAGGCGCGCCCTGGCGGCGCAGGAGGCCGAGAACGGCGTCTGCCAGGAAGATATCATGCGGCATACCCGGGAGCCGGTGTTGGTGGAGTACGCCCGGTCGTTTTTCCCCGTCATCCTGATTGTGCTGCTGTTGCGGTCTTTTCTCGTCGAGCCCTTCCGCATCCCCTCCAGTTCCATGATGCCGACGCTGCTGGTGGGCGACTTCATCCTGGTCAACAAATTTGCCTATGGCATCCGCCTGCCGGTGCTCAATAAAAAAATCATCGAAATAGGCGAGCCGAAACGCGGCGATGTCGTGGTATTCCGGTACCCGCTGAATCCCTCCATTGACTATATTAAACGGGTGGTCGGCATTCCCGGCGATCAGATCTCATATCGGAACAAGGTGCTCTATATCAACGGCAGGCCCATGCCCCAGACGCCGATAGGGCGATATACCGGTATTGGCACCGGCGCCAGTGAAACCGGCTCACTGTATAGCATGGAGACCCTCGATGGCGTGGAGCACGCTATCCTGGTGCGGGCCGCGGTGCCGGATTTCGCCCCCGGCTGCCAGGTACTGCTGCGGGGCCCCGTAACGGTTCCCGAGGGCAAATATTTCGCCATGGGTGATAATCGGGACAACAGCAATGACAGCCGTTGCTGGGGGTTTGTGCCGGAGGAAAACCTGGTGGGCAAGGCCTTTGGAATCTGGATGAGTTGGGATACGAAGCGCCCCGGCTTTCCTGTTGCCTGGGAGCGGCTTGGCGAAGGCATAGACTAACCCGCATTTCTCACCAGGCGGACCCGGTTAATTGAGAAATTTATGAAATTCAATGTACTTAGCCTCATAAGGTGATGGCAGTTAATTTATACTCTGTCCTATTTGGTTTTTGGAACAATCTGGCTTCGCATCTTGAACGATCAGCCTTGAATCATAGCTATGGCTATGCTTCGGCGGCCGATCGTCCAACCTGCTTCGCCAGCTTGCCCCAAAAATCCAAATCCTGGTGAGAAATGCGGGCTAAATTCCCGGAGGATCGAAACATGTTGCATGGCCTGAAAAAACAGCAGGGAATGACGGGGCTCGGATGGCTGACCATACTGTTCCTGATTGGTTTTTTTGCGTTTCTCGGCGTCAAGATCATTCCCATATACCTGGAAAACTACCAGGTGAAAAGCGTGGTCAAATCCCTGAAACAGGAGCCCATGATCACCAAGAAGACTGTGGGGGAGATCCGCAAGCTCATAAAGAAGCGGCTGAAGATAAACAGCGTGTACGATCTGAAAAAAGAGAACATCAAGATCAAAAAATCCGGTGGCCTGTTGACGGTGGAAATCGCATACGAGGTGCGCAAGCCCATGTTGAGCAATATTTTTGTCGTAGTCTCCTTCAGCGATAAGGTCGAACTGGTGTCCAATTGAGGCAACCCGTGGAACGCCTTCTAAAGGCGATTGATTACACCTTCAGCGACCACCGCCTGGTTGAAACCGCCCTCACGCACCGTAGCGCCGGCGCTCAAAACAATGAGCGCCTGGAATTCCTGGGAGACGCCATACTCGGTTTTGTGATCGCGGATGAGCTGTGCCGGCATTTCGAGGGGGCGGACGAAGGCCAGTTGAGCCGCCTGCGGGCACGGTTGGTCAAGGGCGAATCCCTGGCCGCCCTGGCGCGCGAGCTGAAGCTTGGCGACTACCTGGCGCTGGGAGCGGGCGAGCTGCGCAGTGGAGGACAAGGCCGGGACTCCATTCTCGCGGACGCATTGGAGGCCCTGTTCGCGGCCGTCTACCTGGACGGCGGCTACGAGGCGGCGCGCCGGGTCGTTTTGAATCTGTTCCAGCCCAGGCTGAAGACATTGTCTTTGGATGCACAGCAGAAAGACCCCAAAACCCGCCTCCAGGAATATCTCCAGGCCCGGAGGCTGGGCCTTCCCACCTACAGCGTCGTGAGCATCGCCGGGGAACAGCATGATCAGCTTTTCCGCGTGAAATGCATCGCCCCCCATCTCGAACAGGAAAGCGAAGGAACGGGCAGCAGCCGCCGCAAGGCGGAGCAGGCCGCGGCGGAGCGGCTGCTGGCCCGCCTCACCCGGGCGGACGGACATGACTGACGAAGCCGAAAACCGCTGCGGCTTCGTGGCCATTGTGGGGCGCCCCAATGCCGGCAAATCGACCCTGCTGAACCGTCTGGTGGGGCAGAAGCTGGCGATCACCTCGCGCAAGCCCCAGACCACCCGCCACAGCATCCTGGGGGTGAAAACGGATACCGCCGGGCAGGCCATCTACGTGGACACCCCGGGCATTCACCAGCGGGGCAAGCAGGCCATGAACCGCTACCTGAACCGCACAGCCAAGTCAGCCCTGAGTGATGTGGATCTCATTCTGTTCGTGGTGGAGGCCTTGCGCTGGACCACCGAAGATGCGGCCGTCCTGGATCTGATCCGCCGGGTCAAGGCGCCGGTGGTTCTGGTAATAAACAAACTGGACCGGATTGAACGCAAAGAGGAACTGCTGCCTTTCATCAGGGATCTTTCACAGAAACACGAATTTCAGGACGTGATCCCCCTGTCGGCAAAAACGGGAAAAAACCTGGACCGGCTGGAAGACCGGGTATGGGCCCTCATGCCGGTGGGGGAAAATATCTTTCCGGACGATCAGCTCACCGACCGCCCGGAGCGTTTTTTCGCAGCGGAGCTGATCCGGGAGCAGCTCACCCGCCGCTATGCCAAGGAGATCCCCTATGCCCTGACAGTGGAGATCGAACTTTTCGAGGAAGCCGGCAACCTGTACCGCATCAGCGCCATCGTCTGGGTGGAGCGCGAGGGCCAGAAAAACATCATCATTGGCAGGAAGGGTGAGGCCCTCAAGGCGGCGGCCACCCAGGCGCGCATCGAGATGGAAAAACTCTTCGACAAAAAGGTGCACCTCAACGTCTGGGTCAAGGTGAAAAAAAGCTGGTCCAGCGACGAGGGCGCCCTTGTCCGGCTCGGCTATGGCGACTAATTGAGAATTGGCGCAGGATACAGGTGGCGGACAACCATGCTGCCTGTGAATGGGCACAAGGGGTGCACCGCCTGGTACACCTACACGGGGGCTTCCTTATACAAAGCCTTTGCGCCAGAGAAGGCGAGAGCCCTGCTGGATAAACCGGGGTTTGTCCATACGCCGAAGCACGGCAACTGGCTCAACATGGCGGAATGCGAGTTCAGCGTAAGGATTACTGGTCAAATATCCCCGTGGGTTTGCCATCCAGGCTGACGGCGTTCCGCTCTTCCCAGTATCGGGCGATGCCGGCTTCTCCCTTCTTCTCTATCCAGTTTCTCAACTCATCCCGCTCTCCCGCAAAATCGAACAGTGGAACGCCGAAACCGCAGGAGGTATGTACCAGGTCCACATCCATTTCGATGAGTTGCCGGGCGCCGGCGGTGGCGCTGAAGTGGGAGAGCAGTTCATTCCAGGCATCGTCCCTGGGATGGATGGAGCGGGCATGGCCGTAAAGGCGCAGGATTTTGGGGGGGCCTTCGAAGGCGCAGAACATGAGGGTCATGCGGTCATCCTCCAGCAGATGAGCCGCGGTTTCATTGCCGCTGCCGGTCAGGTTCAGCCATAACACGCGGTTTTTGCCGAGTACGCGAAGGCTGGCCGTATCCTTGGGTGAGAGGTTGATCCGGCCGCCGCTGGGGGCCGTTGCCACGAAGAAAATCTTTTGCCGCTCGATGAATGCCTGCTGTTTTTCGTCTATTTCGGGATATTTTTTTCCCATGCCGGTTTTCCTGCGGGTTAACGGTGGACCACGGTATCGATAACCCGTTTGTACTCGAAGTAGACCGTGAACTTGTCATAGACCCATCGGGTGATGGGTGGGTCGCCCACCGGGGGGTATTCGGTTTGGGGCTGGCCGAAGTTATTGTACACCTCATCCATGGTCTGGCCACGGACGGGGCGGGGCACGCCGCGCTGGCTGTTCTCGGGGGCCTGGGTAATGGCGTCCAGCAACAGGGTGTCGGCAAGGGCCGGGGGCGCCGCTGCTGATATGGCGGCGGCCAGGGTGAAGGGGGCGATCTTTTTCATAGCGGCTGGACTCCAGCTCGTAAAAGTTTGAAATAAATATAGCATCTTGTCCTAACTATAGGAACTGGCAAGTGTTTTTCTACCTATTTCTGAAGCCTGCCAAGGACGTGCACGGCCATAATGTGGTTTAATGCACGGCTATGTATAAGCCCCTCGAACTTTTTATCGGATTGCGCTATACCCGGGCCAAGCGGCGTAATCATTTTATCTCCTTCATTTCCCTCACCTCTATGATGGGGATTATGCTCGGTGTGGTGGCGTTGATCACCGTACTCTCTGTTATGAACGGTTTTCACAAGGAAGTCCGTGAACGGATTCTCGGAATGGCGTCTCACGCCACGATTACGGCCGCGCGCGGCGGATTGAAAAATTGGGAACAGGTGATGGAGCTGGCAAAGGGGCACCCCCATGTGGTCGGAGAGGCCCCCTTCGCGGAGGGGCAGGTGATGCTGGCCAACGGGCCCAATGTCAGCGGGGCGGTGTTGCGGGGCGTTCTGCCGGAATTGGAGCCCCGGGTGTCGGATGTGGGGGAACACATGGTGTATGGCGCCATGACGGATCTGGAGCCCGGCAAATACCGCATCATCATCGGCAGGGAGCTGGCGAATCTCCTGAATGTCATGCCCGGAGACAAGGTGACGGTGGTGACGCCCCAGACCACCATCACCCCCGCCGGCGCCATGCCGCGGTTCAAGCGCTTCACGGTGGCGGGTATTTTCGAGGTCGGCATGGGGGAATATGACCGGGGCATGGCCCTGGTGCATCTGCGGGATGCGCGCAAGCTGCAGCGGCTGGGCGATGCGGTGACCGGGGTGCGCCTGAAGCTGGATGACCTCTACCTGGCCCCCCGGGTTTCGCGGGAGCTGGCGAACCGGCTGCCCGGCCGCTACCGCATCAGCGACTGGACCTATCAGCACCGGAATTTCTTCAGCGCCCTGGCCATGGAAAAGCGCATGATGGGCATCATCCTCTCCCTGATCGTGGCCGTGGCGGCGTTCAATATCGTCTCCACCCTGGTGATGGTGGTGACCGACAAGCAGGCGGATATCGCCATCCTGCGCACGCTGGGCGCCTCTCCGCGCAGCATCATGGCCATCTTCATGGTGCAGGGGACCACCATCGGCCTCATCGGCACCCTGCTGGGCATCGCCGGAGGGATCGCGCTGGCATTGAATCTCGAGGTAATCGTCAAGTGGGTCGAGAAGACCTTCGGTATCGATTTCCTGGACGCCAACATCTATTACATCAGTGAACTGCCCTCGGACCTGCATTGGAGCGATGTGGGCATCATCAGCATGGGCGCCTTCATCATGACCGTTCTGGCCACCCTTTATCCGGCCTGGCGGGCGGCGCGAACCCAGCCGGCGGAGGCCCTGCGTTATGAGTGAGCCGGCCGTGCTGGAATGCCGGGCCCTGGTCCGCACCTTTGCCGACGGGGACCTGCGGGTGGAGGTGCTCAAGGGGGTGGATCTCAGCGTGGGGGCGGGTGAGTGTATCGCCGTGGTCGGCGCCTCGGGGTCGGGCAAGAGCACGCTGCTGCATTGTCTTGGCGGGCTGGACAAGGCGGATTCCGGCGCCGTGTTGATCGACGGGGCCGATATGATCCGCCTGGGTGAGGCGGAAAGGGGGGTGCTGCGCAACCGCACCCTCGGTTTCGTCTACCAGTTTCATCACCTGCTGCCGGAATTTAGCGCCCTTGAAAATGTCGCCATGCCGCTGCTTATCGGCGGGGCCGGGGTTTCAACGGCGCGGGAAAGGGCCGCAAACATGCTGGGGCGGGTGGGCCTGGCCGCACGCCTGGGGCACAAGCCCGGCGAACTCTCCGGCGGTGAGAGACAGCGCGCCGCCATCGCCCGCGCCCTGGTGAATCATCCCCGCTGTGTGCTGGCGGATGAGCCCACCGGCAATCTGGACCGCCATACCGCCCAGCAGGTCTATGAGCTGATGCTGGAGCTGAACCGGCAGGAGGGCACCAGCTTCGTGGTGGTCACCCATGACCCGGCGCTGGCCGGTCGCATGGACCGGGTGCTGCATCTTGACGATGGGGTTTTAACCCGCATTTCTCACCAGGCGGACCCGGTTAATTGAGAAATTTATGAAATTCAATGTAGTTAGCCTCATAAGGTGATGGCGGTTAATTTATACTCTGTCCTATTTGGTTTTTGGAATAATCTGGCTTCGCATCTTGAACGATCAGCCTTGAAGCATAGCTACGGCTATGCTTCGGCGGCCGATCGTCCAACCTGCTTCGCCAGCTTGCCCCAAAAATCCAAATCCTGGTGAGAAATGCGGGTTAACCTGATGGCTCATTGGCCGTCCGGCCGCGAATCCTCCTTTGCATGAGTCCGCGCCCATTTTGCGCGCCGCCGCTTCATGTGGCTTACGACATGCCAGCGCCAATACCCGCGTATGAGCGCATAACCCAGCGCCGCCGCAACAATGGCGCAGATCAGGCTGCCGAGATAGAGGGGCAGCCAGATGCCGTTGATGCTGTGCATGAGCCAGTCCACGGTCAGCTCGAATTCAACCTCTTGGGCCGGCTCATTCAAAATCCAGGTGCCCACGAGATAGGTGAAATAGAACATGGGCGGCATGGTTACCGGGTTGGTGATCCAGACCAGGGCGACCGAGATGGGCAGGTTTA
Source organism: Sedimenticola sp. (assembly GCA_011051655.1). Taxonomy (GTDB): domain Bacteria; phylum Pseudomonadota; class Gammaproteobacteria; order Chromatiales; family Chromatiaceae; genus DRKS01. Next base: position 42,594 of record DRKS01000076.1, on the reverse strand, counting down.
CCCGCGCCGGAATGGCGGTGGCGGCGGCGGTGACCATCTGAAACGGGATGGGAATGAAGGCCCAAAACAGCCCCACTGCAAAGGCCCCCGATACGGAACGCCGGTTCAGGTGCCACAGATTGGGGTCCTGCAGGAGCTTGCCGAATATCCGCAGGTATTTGTGATTGCGAATGGTCTCTTTGTCTGGCGTATAGCGCTTGATAAACTTCTTTGGCATAAGTGGCTAATTTTTCAGGATCTCATGGTCAGGAAAACCGCTACCCGGTCGCTAAGGGGCTGATCGCCAGCCTCCGGCGGCCTGCAAAAATATTCGGCATCGCAAACAATGGACAACGACCTTTATTCTGAAAATCAGCAACTTCGCCGCCAACTCAGGGCCTTTGTGAGCCAGGCGCGCAGCAATGAACAGAAAATGCGCCGCTTTCAGGAGCAGGAATTGCAACTCATCAGATTGAGTTCGTTGGTTCAGCTCATCAACACGATTATCTACGATTATCGCACGGCGTTTGGGCTGGATACAGTTACCCTGACCCTGATCGATCCCTCCTATGAGATCCAGCACATCATGGAAGACGAAGGCGTCGTGCTCGAGGATCATCCGGAGCTGATATTCACCGCCACCGGGGATGAGTTGGATGCCTTTTACGGGGTTAGTGGCGGCCCCAGGCTGGGCCCCTATCAGCCGGAGGTGCATGGTTTTCTGTTCGCCGGCGTAAAGCACAAACCCGCCAGCATGGCGTTAATGCCCCTGATCCGGTATGACGAACTGATCGGAAGCCTCAATCTGGGCAGTTCCAAGCCGGAGCGTTTCGTCGAGGGCTCCGCCACCGATTTTCTTCAGCGCTTGTCGGCCGTGGTCGCCATTTGCCTGGAGAATGCCGCCAACCATGAGCGCCTCAAGCGGGTTGGGTTGACGGACTTTCTCACCGGCATCAACAACAGGCGCTTTTTCGACCAGCGGCTGAGCGAAGAGCTGATGCGCACCCAGCGCCAGGGGGGCTCGCTGGGCTGCCTGCTGCTGGACATCGATAACTTCAAGGGCGTCAACGACACCTATGGCCACCGCGCCGGCGATCAGGTGCTGAAAGGGATTTCGGCGCTGGTCAGGCAGCAGTTGCGGGGGCCTGATGTGCTGGCCCGCTTCGGAGGGGAAGAGTTCTCGGTCTTGCTGATCGACAGCGATGCATCCGTTGCCCAGGAGATTGCAGAGCGCATACGCAGCGCAATCGCCGAGCACCCCGTGCAGGTCGAAAACGAACAGGTGTTGCGGGTGACGGTATCCATCGGCGTGGCCGTGTTCGGCGGCGACGCGCCCGGCCAGGGCCTGCTCGAACTGGGGGAATGCCTCATCGACCAGGCGGATCAGGCGCTCTATCAGGCCAAAAACAGCGGCAAGAACAAGGTGGTCTATTTCGGCGATATGGCCCAAAGCCCCTGAAGGCGGGCCTATTCCGGCCGTTTTGGCGGCGTCTTCTTCTTGTCGATGAGGCGAAAAACCGACAGGATTGGATGACGGCGGAACATCCTGGGGCCGGCAAAGCGCATGACCGTCCGGATCTCCTCCCGCCGCGCTTTGTGATAACAGTGGATGGGGCAGTAGTTGCAGGCCGGCTTTTCCTCACCGTACGGGCACTTCTCCAGGCGTTTTTCCGCATATTGGCGGAGTGCGTCACAATCCCCGCACAGCTCTCCCCCGGCCCCATGATGGGCTTCGCAGTAAATCCGGAGCATGGCCCCGATAGTTCTGACTTCCCGGGTAATTCGTGATTTGAGAAACATTGCCGATTTGAATCCTGCTCCTGGGGTGAGCGCCCGCCGGCCCTGCCCGGCGCAAACAAGGGAAGGCAATGATATCAGCGGGGACCTACTCCGGGGTATAGCCCGGCGGAAACCTGCCGGCGACGATATAGGCGAAGGCGATGACCTCGGCCACGGCGCGGTAGAGGGCCTCCGGGATCTCATCGCCCAGCGGAATCTGTGCCAGCAGGGCGGCGAGTTCCGGGTCCTCCTCCAGGGGTATGCCGTTCTCCTCCGCCGCGGCCAGGATCCGGCGCGCGATTTCGCCATGCCCCTTGGCCGTAACCCGGGGCGCATTTTCCTCATCATAGAAGAGGGCGACGGCCAGCTCTTTTTCCCCGGTTGAATCGGTCATGCCTTCTCATCCAGCAGGGGGGCCGGCGCCGGGGGGGTGGGGCCCGGTGCTTCCGTAACGCCCTGGCAGGCATGCAGCCGGCCGACCTTGAGACCGGCCCGGACAAAGGCATCGTTAAGCCTTGGCAGATGCCGTTCCAACAGTGCGGCGCTGTCCGGCCGTTCCGCCTGGAACAGGGATGATATCTCCTCGCCGCGCAGGGTCAGTCTGGCCGCCACCGGGCCGAGAGGGGCGAAATCGAAATTCAGATGGACCCTCCAGGCGGCATCGGCGGGGTCTCCTTTGGGGCCCTGCTCCTGCTCCAGGCGGATAAGAAAGCTGTCGACCCGGCCGGGTTGCTGTATGGGCAATTCAAACTGCCAGATTTGCCCGGGGCTCTCTTCGGCGGGCAGGGCGCTGAGCTGATGGGCCTGCACCCGGGCCAGCCCCCCCTCGGTGAGGCGCAACAGCTCACCCAGCAGCCTTGGCGCGCCGCCGTCGGCGGCCGGGGCCGATGCCTCCGGTTTCTGCGGTGTGGAGAGCCTGTCCCGCTGCGTCGGCTCATGCCCCAGTTGGGCGCGCAGAAGGAACAGCAGGCGGAACAGGCCGGCCTTCAGGTCATTGGCCGGTCCGACGGGACCGCCGGAGGCGAGCCTGGCCTCCAGGAACAGGCCGGATTCCGCCAGGGCGCGGCGCAGGTGTGATGGGCCGGTGCCGCTTTCCCGGGGCAGGGCGCGGCTGAGTACGTTTTGCATGGCCTCTCGCAGCTCAGGCGTGATGGTTTTGCCCGCCAGGGCCAGCTCCAGGGTCTGCAGGGCTGCCTTGCCCCCGGCCGGGGTGAGCGGCTCCAGGATGCGGATCGCCTCCCTGGCCTGGGCCGGTGTCGAGCCGGCACGGGCCAGGGTTTGAAGCGCTACTTTGCCCCCGGCGGGGAGGCTGGACGCCAGGGTCTGAAGGGCCGCCTTGATATCGGCGGAAGCGGCGCGCTCCAGCACGCCAAGGGTTTCGAACAGCTTTGCGGGGGGCATCTGCCGCGGCAGGATCTGGCGCAGGCTCCTCGCCTGGATCTCCCGGCCGGAGAGTTCGTGCAGGAGCCGCAGTTGTGGAATGTCCCCGGCTTTCCCGACCTCCAGCATAAGCCGCTGGCCCCTGTCGAGGCGGAGCCTGGTATAGGCCTCCACCTCGAGTGCGCCCAGGCGCAGCCTGACCCTGTCCTGCTTTACCTGGCCGAGGACCTCCGCCTTCAACAACTGCCCGGGCTGAAGCTTCTGCAGGAGCTTCTTCAACTCCGGCCTCGGGGCCAGAAGGATCTGGGAAGTTCGGTCGGAAATGAGCATACTGGTAAGCTTATCGGCCCGGTTGTCGATAACTATATTTGGGACCCATGATTGTACGCCTGATCAGATGCAAGAAGACAACGGAAAAGAAGAGCCGATCCGCTGGTATGTGAAACAGGAGGGGAAGCTGCTCGGGCCCTTCTCCAGCAGCGCGGTGCGCCGCTCCCTGCTGCTTGGCCAGGTTGGCCTGAATGACATGATAAGCACCGATGCCGAAAGCTGGCGGCCCCTCGTTTCGGTGGCGGAGGTCGTGCCTCCCCAGTTGAGAAGGGCGGGACATGGTGACGCCGCCCAGGGGCATACCCCGGCGGCGCCGGCCAAGGAGAAAAGGCCGTTTCTCTCCCTGCTGCTGAGTATTGTGCTGATGGTGGCGCTCATCGGTTACGGGCTGTACCGGGGTCCCTCTCCCGAGTCCGCGGCCCCCGATTGCGCGGCCCCCCCGGGGCCGGACGTCAACTGGCGGAATTGCCGCCTGGAAGGCATCCGGGTGCCCTCGGCGGACCTGCGCCGGGCGGACATGTACAGCGCCCTGCTGCGCGGGGCCGGGCTGAGCGGGGCAATCCTTACGGATGCAAACCTGGAATATGCGGATCTGAGCGGGGCCGATTTGAGTTACGCCCTGCTGGGCGGCGCCAAGATGAAGGGGGCCAATCTGCAAAACGCCGATTTGACCAATGCCGATCTGTCCGCCGCCGATCTCAGTTTCGCTGATTTGCGAGGCGCCGCGCCGGGGGGGGTGGTGGTCGGGGGCGCCAGGCTCGATCACGCCATCTGGTTCGACGGCGGCAAGTGCCTGCCCGGATCCGTTGGCACCTGCGTCAAATCCGCGCCTTAGGGAAAGGATTCCGTCTCGTAGCGGTAGACCTCCAGGCTGTCCGACCAATGGGAGGGCGGCAGCCCGGCCTTGAGCTTGAGGTGGCGGAAGAACTCGGCGGGGTCGGGCAGGGATTCCCACACGGAGGGCAGAAAGGTGCCCTGGTTGAGGCCGTCTTTCAGAATCAGGCCGTCCCGTCCCGGACGCAGCTGGGCGATCAGGTCCTGTTCCGACGAGAATGTGATGGGCCTGGCCGGGGTGAGCACCGAGATGTGTGTCTCCAGTCCCTCCAGTTCGTCTTCTGTGAGCGGCGGAAAGCGGGGATCACGGAAGGCGGCTGCGAAGGCGTTTTCCGCCACATCCTTCACCAGGGGCTGGGTGGCCTCCAGATGCCCGATGCAGCCGCGTAGATCCCCATGCCGCTGCAGGGTGACGAAGCTGGCGCGCCTGGCCTGGAGATCGGCGGAGTAGGCGCCGGCGTCGACGGGAAGGGCGCATCCATGTTTCAGGCCGTGGCGCAGAGAGTCGCCGGCAATCCGCAGCAGGGTCTCCCGGGCCTGCTCATCCAGGGGGCGCTGCGGCGCCTCAGGCGAAGGCATAGGCCCCATACCCCACGACCTGGTCGCGGGGGCCGGCGGTGTCGCCGGAGTTGCGCAGATCCAGGGTGGTGGCGCTGAGGTGATGCCTGCGGGCCGCCACCAGGAGGCCGCTGACCGGCGTGCGCCCGCAGGCGTGGTGATAGGAGATGGCCTCCGGCTCCAGGCTTTCGATGGCGCGGGTGGTTTCCGCATCCATGCGGCGGGCCTTTTCATACTCCAGGTAGTGGCTCAGATCGGAGCTGATGACGATCAGGGTCTCATCGCCATCCCACAGCCGTTCCAATACCTCCGCCACTTCCTCCGCGGAGGCGTCGCCCACCAGCAGGGGCACGATGCGGAACTGCTCCAGGGTCATTTGTAAAAAGGGCAGGTGCACTTCCAGGCTGTGCTCGCCCTCAAAGGCCTCGTTTGACAGCCGTACCTGGGGCAGGGAGGTGATCTGGGCCAGCGCGGCCTGATCCACATCCAGATCGCCCAGGGGGGTGCGGAACACCTCAGCGCTGCTGTAGCACAGCCCCGAAAAGGCCATGCGGTGAGAGGGCGCCAATATGACAACGCGGCGGATGCGATTCGCCGCGGATTCGAGCTGGGCGTAGGCGTGGCCGGCCACGGGGCCGGAATAGATGTAACCGGCGTGGGGGGCAATGAGCGCCTTGGGCGCCTTGACCCGCCCGCCATGGCCCTCGGTGAGGAAGGTCTGCACCTGTTTGCGCAGCTCCATCGGATCCGCCGGGTAGAAAAGGCCCGCTACGGCGGGATATTGGATGTTTTTCATGGCAGTCACCCCAGGATCACGGCTCATGCCTATAACAATGCAATAAGCGGGAAAAAAATCAAGGTTTGTTTTGGCGGCTGACTATAATTCAAAGGTATAGGCTGACCCGGGGAGATTTTCATGAGCTCGTTTCCCACCCGCTATTGGCATCGCCTGGAGGATGGCAGGATTCAGTGCGATGTCTGTCCCCGCGCATGCAAACTGAAAGAGGGCCAGCAGGGCCTTTGTTTCGTCCGTGCCTGCGAGGGGGAACAGATCGTCCTGACCACCTACGGCCGCTCCAGTGGTTTCTGCATCGACCCCATCGAGAAAAAGCCGCTGAACCATTTTCTGCCGGGCACACCGGTCTTGTCCTTTGGCACGGCGGGTTGCAATCTGGCCTGCAAGTTTTGCCAGAACTGGGATATGAGCAAATCCCGGGAGATCGACATCCTGGCGGATGCGGCCTCGCCGGAACTGATTGCCCGGCGCGCCAGGGAACTGGGTTGCCGCAGCGTGGCCTTTACCTATAACGATCCGGTTATTTTTCTTGAATACGCGGACGATACGGCCATTGCCTGCCATGAGCAGGGGATCAAGACGGTGGCCGTGACCGCCGGCTATATCTCGCCGGGAGGACCCCGGGAGCAGTTTTTCAGTCATATCGATGCCGCCAACGTGGACCTGAAGGCCTTCACGGAGGATTTCTATCACAAGCTGACCGGCGGGCATCTCCAGCCGGTGCTGGATACGCTGATTTATTTGAAACAGGAAACCGATGTCTGGGTCGAGTTGACGACCTTGCTGATTCCGGGAGAGAACGACTCGGAAAAGGAAATCACTGAAATGACCCAATGGGTCGTGGAGCATCTCGGTCCCGATGTGCCCATGCATTTCACCGCCTTCCATCCGGACTGGAAGATGCAGGACAAGCCGCCCACGCCGCTACAGACCCTGATCCAGGCCCGCGAAACGGCGATGAACAACGGGGTGCATTATGCCTATATCGGAAACGTCCATGACTGGAAGGGGGACAGCACCTGGTGCCCGGGGTGCGGGGAGCTGCTGATTCAGCGGGACTGGTATGAACTGGGCGCCTGGAACCTCGGGCCGGATGGCCGCTGCAAGAACTGTAACACCCGCTGCGCCGGGGTATTCGAAGCCAAACCGGGGACCTGGGGCTCCAGGCGCATGCCGGTGCACATGGCCGGTCAGTAGGTTTTTTTGCCAATGAGTTCGATGGGATAGCCGTCCGGGTCTTCCAGGAAGGCGATGATGGTGGTCCCCGCATTCATGGGGCCGGCATCCCGGATGATTTTGCCACCTTGTTTTTTCATGGCCTCGCAGGCCTCATAGACATCGTCCACTTCGATGGCGATATGACCAAACCCCGTTCCGATTTCGTACGCCTCTTGCCCCCAGTTATAGGTCAGTTCGAGAACGGTGTTTGCCGACTCATCCCCATAACCAAGAAAGGCCAGGGTGAATTTGCCGGCCGGGTAGTCCTGGCGGCGTAATTCCTTCATGCCCAGCACTTCCGTATAAAACCTGATGGATCTGTCAAGGTCGCCCACCCGCAGCATGGTATGAAGAATGCGCATGATTTCGGTGCTCGGTTGTTGGTTGTCAGTGGTCGGTTATCAGTTATCAGTTGTCAGTTGTCAGTGGTCGGTGCTTAAACCTTATAGTACTCCCGATACCAGGCCACGAATCGGGCCACCCCTTCTTCCACCGGCGTGTCGGGCTTGTAGCCGGTATCCCGTATCAGGTCGCTGACGTCTGCGTAGGTGTCAGGCACGTCCCCGGGCTGCAGCGGCAGCAGGTTCTTTTGCGCTTTTTTGCCCAGGCAATCCTCCAGCACCTCGATATAGCGCATCAACTCCACCGGGCTGTTGTTGCCGATGTTGTAGAGGCGGTAGGGGGCGGAGCTGGTGGCGGAGTCGGGGGCGCCGCCGCTCCAGTCCGGGTTGGGTGGTGCGGGCCGGTCCAGCACCCGGATGATGCCTTCCACGATATCGTCGATGTAGGTGAAGTCGCGGCGGTGGTTGCCGTAGTTGAAGACATCGATGGGCTGGTCCGTGAGGATGTTGCGGGTGAACATGAACAGGGCCATGTCGGGCCGGCCCCAGGGGCCATAGACCGTGAAGAAGCGCAGGCCCGTGGTGGGCAGCCCATACAGATGGCTGTAGGTATGGGCCATGAGTTCGTTGGCCTTTTTGCTGGCCGCATAGAGGCTGAGAGGGTGGTCCACGTTGTGGTGCACCGAGAACGGCATGTTGGTGTTGGCGCCGTAGACGGAACTGCTGGAGGCATAGACCAGATGCTCCACGCCGTTGTGCCGGCAGCCCTCCAGGATATTGGCGAAGCCCACCAGGTTGCTGTCCACGTAGGCCAGGGGGTTCTCCAGGGAGTAGCGGACACCGGCCTGGGCGGCCAGGTTGACCACCCGCTCCGGCCTGTGCCGCGCAAAGGCGTCGGCCATGGCGTCGCGCTGTTCCAGCGATATCCGCAGGTCGGTGAAGCCGGGGTGGGAGGCGGTGCGGGCCAGACGCGCCTTTTTCAGGCCGACGTCGTAATAGTCGTTGAGGTTGTCGATGCCGATGACCTCGTCGCCCCGCTCCAGCAGCCGCAGGGAGAGGGCGGAGCCGATGAAGCCGGCGCTGCCGGTGACTAATACTTTCATTGGGTTTCCCGTATCAGAGGCGGCCGTCCACATCGGCGGCCGGGAGTGTGTTCTTGACATCGTAGAGCACGGCGCCGGGCTTGCACAGCGCGCGGATCCTGTCGCTGCCCATGGCCTCGAACTGGCGGTGCGCGACGGCCAGGATAACGGCGTCATAGCGGCCGTTCCCGAGCTCCGTGATGAGCTCGACGCCGCATTCCTCCCGGGCTTCGGCGGCATCGACCCAGGGGTCGTAGACATCCACATCCGCCCCGTAATCGCGCAGTTCTTCAATGATGTCCACGGCGCGGGTGTTGCGCAGGTCCGGGCAGTTTTCCTTGAAGCTCAGGCCCAGCACCAGCACCCTGCTGTCTCTGACCGCCATGCCGCGCCGGATCATGAGCTTGACGACGCAATTGGTGACATAGGCCCCCATCTCGTCGTTGATGCGGCGCCCGGCGAGGATGATCTCGGGGTGATAGCCGATGGCCTGGGCCTTGTGGGTCAGGTAGTAGGGGTCCACGCCGATGCAGTGCCCTCCCACCAGGCCGGGCCGGAAGGGCAGGAAATTCCACTTGGTGCCGGCGGCCTCGAGGACCTCCTCCGTGTCGATGCCCAGCCGGTTGAAGATGATCGCCAGCTCGTTGATCAGGGCGATGTTGACGTCGCGCTGGGTGTTTTCGATGACCTTGGCGGCCTCGGCCACCCGGATGCTGCTGGCCTTGTGGGTGCCGGCGGTGATGATGCGGCGATAGACGGCGTCGATGAAGTCCGCCGCCTCCGGGGTCGAGCCGGAGGTGATTTTCATGATGTTGGTCAGCCGGTGCTCCTTGTCGCCGGGGTTGATGCGTTCGGGGCTGTAGCCGACAAAGAAGTCCCGGTTGAATTCGAGGCCGGAGCCCTCCTCGAGGATGGGCACGCACACCTCCTCGGTGGCGCCCGGGTAGACCGTGGATTCGAACACCGCCACGTCCCCGGGCCCGAGGAGTTCGCCGAGGGTCCGGCTGGCGTTGACGAGGGGGGTCAGGTCCGGTCTTTTGTGCTCGTCGATGGGCGTTGGTACGGTGACGATGTACAGGTTGCAGTCTCGCAGCTCGGAAGGCCGGTCGGTGCAACGCAGTTGCGTCGCCTGCCGGAGCTCTTCCGGCTCGACCTCCAGGGTACTGTCATGTCCCTTCTGGAGTTCCCGGATCCGGGTTTCATTGTTGTCGAGCCCGACGGTCGGAAGCTGCTTTCCAAATTCGACGGCCAGGGGCAGGCCCACGTAGCCGAGTCCGATCACGCCGATTTTGATGTTGTTCAAGTCAAACATGGGGGATCCTGTGGTTGCCGGTATCGAAGTTTATCCCAGTTGAGTGTTTTTGTTTATTCAGGCAGCGCCAGCACATGTTGTCCGGAGCTTCGAAAAAACGAGGCCACTGAGCCGCCGCGATGCGCTTCACCTCCCATGCCGTCGCTCCATGTGTTATCGTCTCGCACGCTCAAGTTGCGTGCAAGATGGGCGCTATTCAGGTAAGCACTTCCATGTATGAGGAACCCGCGGATCGATGGTCAGATTATTCGGGCATTATATATCAAGGCATTTCTTGCTGCTTGGTGTGCTGGATTTTTTTCTGTTCTTCACTGCCCTGAATACCGGCTACCTCGCCCGCTTTCCACAGGATGGCTTCCAGCGGGCCCTGGGAAATGACCAGTTGGCGCGGCTGGCGGTTCTGTATGCCGCCCTGATGTCCGTCGCGATGATTTCAATGGGTTTGTACCAGCGCCGGCCCCAGGACAGGGCGGACCTCATCCTGCGCACCGGGCTGGCGTTTCTGTTTGCATCCATGGCCATCAGCCTCGCCTTCTATGCCTTTCCCCATTTCTCTTTGGGACGCGGCGTATTCGGTTACGCCTTGTTGTTCTCGTTCATCATGATACTGCTGTCGAGAGAGGCGTTTTTCCGCTGGGTGGGGGATGAATCGTTCAGACACCGGGTGCTCGTTCTGGGTACCGGCAAATACGCCAAGCTGATAGAGGACCTGGAAAGGACGGAGGGAGGTTTCAACATCGTCAAGTTCGTCGCCCTTCATGACAAGGTCGACAAGGTCTCGAAAGCCAGGCAAGTGAAGATCCGTGACAGCCTGCTGTCGCTGGCCTTCAGGGAAGGCATCGATGAGCTCGTGGTGGCCGTCGATGACCGCCGCAAGCGCCTGCCGGTGGACGATATCATCGATTGTAAAATGAGCGGCATCCGCGTCTTCGATTTGCAGAGCTTTTTCGAAAAGGAGACGGCGCGGGTCAATATCGATCTGCTGTCCCCCAGCTGGATTCTTTTTTCCGACGGCTTCCACATGGGCATATTCACCCAGTACGGCAAGCGGGTGCTGGATATCCTGGTGAGCCTGCTGATGCTGATAACCCTGTCCCCGGTCATGCTGTTGGTTTGTATAGCCAGCAAGGTGGAGTCACGCTTTCGTGATCCGATTTTTTTCAGCCAGGTCCGGGTGGGGCAGAATGGCAAACCGTTCAACGTCTATAAGTTTCGCAGCATGCGGACGGATGCGGAGGCGGACGGCGTGGCCCGCTGGGCGACGGCAAACGATGAGCGGGTGACGTCCCTGGGGCGCTTTCTGCGCAAGGTCCGGCTGGACGAGCTGCCCCAATTGCTGAATGTCCTGAAAGGTGAAATGAGCCTGGTGGGACCGCGGCCGGAGCGGCCGGAATTCGTAACCGAGTTGACGAAAAAAATCCCTTATTACCATGAGCGCCACCGGATGAAGCCGGGCGTCACCGGCTGGGCCCAGTTGCGCTATCAATATGGCTCCACCAGTGAAGACGCCAGGCGGAAGCTGGAATATGATCTCTATTATGTGAAAAACGCGAGCCTGTTTCTGGATTTGAATATCCTGTTGCAGACGGTGGAGGTCGTCCTCTTGGGCAAAGGCGCACATTAGGAAATTTGTCTTCGAATGTCTGAGTTTGGAGTTCTGGGCTATTCAGCGGCGGCGCTGGCCTTTTTGGTCCTGAGCATACTTTTGCTCACCAGCTGGCGGGGAAGGTTGCAGGGAGGGTTGCTGCTGCTCGCCACCTCCACCACGGTGCTGTGGGCCGCGGCCCTGGCGGCCCAGGCAGCCTATCACGCCATACCCGTCAGCCTGATCTGGATGGCGGAGGTCTTGCGTAATTTCACCTGGCTGATCTTCCTGGTCAAGTTGGCGGGTCCGCCCGCGGGACAGGATGGCGCCTTTGTAAAGGTCCTGCGCTTTGTGCGCCTGCTGATCATCCTGGTCTGTATCCTGTTGCTTGTCCCCTTCGATGACTTGTTGCTGTTTCAGGCCGCATGGTCATCTCTGGATGTGGGACTGGATTTGAGGTTTCTGGGGCAGGTGCTGCTGGCCCTGTGCGGTGTGGCCCTGCTCGAACAGTTGTATCGTAATGCGCCGCCGGAGCATAAGTGGGGGATCAAATATCTTTGCCTTGGCCTGGGCGGGATGTTCGCGTACGACTTCTATCTGTTTTCCGACGCCCTGCTGTTCCGGCGTATCGATGGCGATCTCTGGCATGCCCGCGGCGCGGTGAATATGCTGATCGTTCCCATGGTTGCGGTGGCGGCCGCGAGAAACCCCCAGTGGTCGCTGGATCTCTTCGTGTCGCGCCGCATGGTGTTTCATACCGCGTCGTTTTTCGCCGCCGGCATCTACATGCTGCTGATGGCCCTGGCCGGCTATTACATCAAACTGTACGGCGGTCAGTGGGGCACGGTGCTTCAGGTCACCTTTCTGTTCGCCGCCGGGCTGCTGCTGGTCTCGATTTTCTTCTCGGGCTATCTGCGCTCCAGGATCAAGGTTTTCCTGAGCAAGCATTTTTTCAGTTACAGGTATGACTACCGGGAGGAATGGTTACGGCTGATAGGCATTCTGTCAGGCCGGGAAATGGATATGCCGCTGCAAGAGCGGGTGATATCGGCCCTGGCCGGCATTGTCGAGAGTCCTGGGGGCCTGCTGTGGCTGCGCGACGAAAAGGGGGCATATGATAATACCGCCCATTGGAACCTGCCCGAGGTGGGGCTTGAAGCCAACACCGGCCTGGAGTCGTTGCTGGCGTTTCTTAAGCGGCAGCAGTGGGTGGTGAATCTCGAAGAGTATGCAGAGGATCCGGATTTTTATGAGGGATTGGAGCTGCCCGGGTGGCTGCTGAATATCGAGCATGCCTGGCTGGTGGTGCCGCTGATACATGACATGGAGCTGCAGGGATTCGTGGTGCTGGCCACGCCGCGCGTCCGCCAGACCCTCAACTGGGAAAATATGGATCTGCTGAAGACCGCCGGCTGCCAGGCGGCCAGTTACCTGGCCCTCAACCAGGCAGCCCAGGCCCTGGCCGAGGCCAGGCAATTCGAAGGCTTCAACCGTCTTTCGGCCTTTGTCATTCACGACCTGAAAAATCTCATCGCCCAGTTGTCGCTGGTGACGAAAAACGCCGCGCGCCACAAGCACAATCCGGAGTTCATCGATGACGCCATGCGCACCATCGAGAATTCGGTGGCCAAGATGAATCGCCTCATGATGCAGATGCGCAGTGCCATGCCGGGAGAAAACCGCTCCCGGATCGAGCTCAACGGCATGCTGCGCAGCCTGGTTGCGGAAAGATCCGGGCAAAAGCCGGCGCCGACTTTCCGCCCGGCGTCCGATGAGATCCTGATATATGCGGACCGTGATCGCATGGGTGCCGTGTTCGGGCATATTATCCAAAACGCCCAGGACGCCACCCCGGCCGGCGGCAGCGTGGAAGTCGGGCTGCGCGCCGAGGCGGAGCAGGCTATAGTGGAGGTGCGGGATACCGGCTCCGGAATGGACGAGACCTTTATCCGGGAACGGCTGTTTCGTCCCTTTGATTCCACCAAGGGATTGACGGGAATGGGGATCGGCGCCTATGAGTGCCGTGATTTCGTCCACTCCATTGGAGGCCGGGTAAGCGTCTCCAGCACCCCTGGGGCGGGAACGGTCTTCACCATACTGTTGCCGCTGGCGTTTCGGACCACTATTGATGAACAGAAGGAAATCCATTGACCGAATACCCGAAAAAACTGCTGGTGGTCGAGGATGACCCGGGCCTGCAAGGCCAGTTGCGTTGGAGTTTCGAGAACTTTGAAGTAGAGGTGGCGGATGACCGCAGCGCCGCGCTTGCGCAATTGCGCCGGTTTGAACCCAATGTCGTGACATTGGATCTCGGGCTGCCCCCGGATCCGGGGGGCGTCAGCGAGGGATTCGCCGCCCTGGAAGAGATTCTCGCCCTGGCGCCGGACACCAAGGTCATCGTGGTGACGGGGCACGATGACCGCAGCAACGCGGTGCGAGCCATCGGGCTGGGGGCCTATGATTTCTATGAAAAACCCATTGATCCGGACCTGCTGAACCTGGTCGTCGAGCGGGCCGCCCGCCTGCATCACCTGGAGCAACAAAACCGCCTGCTGATGTCACGCCAGGCGGCTTCGCCGCTGGAAGGCGTCATAGCCGTCAATCCTGAGATGCTGAAGGTCTGCCGGTCGGTTGAAAAACTGGCGCCCACCAATGTTTCGACCCTGGTACTGGGGGAAAGCGGCACGGGCAAGGAGGTGCTGGTAAAGGCGCTGCATCAGCTGAGTGACCGCTCCGATAAGCGCCTGGTCGCCATCAACTGTGCGGCGATTCCCGAGACCCTGCTGGAGAGCGAGCTCTTCGGCTATGAGAAGGGCGCCTTCACGGGGGCGGTAAAGACCACCCCGGGCAAAATAGAACTGGCGGATGGCGGCATGCTCTTTCTCGACGAAGTCGGGGACCTGCCGGCGGCGCTGCAAGCCAAGCTGCTGCGGTTTCTGCAGGAGCGGGTGATAGAGCGCGTCGGCGGCCGGCAGGAGATCGCCGTGGATGTGCGGGTCGTATGCGCGACCCACCAGGATCTCGTCAAGCAGATCAAAGAAGGCCGGTTCAGGGAGGATCTCTACTACCGCATCAACGAGGCCACGATCCTGGTGCCGCCCCTGCGGGAAAGAAGAGACGACGCCGTCATGCTGGCCCGCGCCTTTCTGCAGCGCTTCGCGAACGAAATGGGGCAGGCGGCGCGGGAGTTCTCCAGAGAGGCGCTGGAGGCCATTGAACATTACGGCTGGCCGGGCAATGTACGCGAGCTGGAGAACCGGGTGAAGCGCGCCATCGTCATGGCCGATGGGCCCCAAATAACCGTCGAGGACCTGGAACTCAGTGCGCCGGAGGTTGAGGCGGAACCTTTCAATCTGCGTATCGTGCGCGAAGAGGCCGAGCGCAGGGCGGTTGTGCGGGCGCTCAGCTTCACCGGCAACAATGTCTCTCGCACGGCCGAGATGCTGGGGGTCACCAGGCCGACGCTGTATAACCTGGTGCGCAAGTTCGGCATAGAAATCTAACCCGCAACAAAGGACGACCTCGATGATCAAGCAAAACACGAAATGGCCATGGAACACGCTAAGAGCAGCGATCCTGGTGCTGGCGCCCGGCTTGGCCCTGGCGGCGGGCACGGCGGACGAGTATGTCAGGCAGGCCGAGAGATTCCTGGAAAGCGGGGAGGCGAAATCGGCAATCATCGAGCTGAAGAATGCATTGCAGCGGGACCCGGCCCATGCCGATGCGCGCATTCTTCTGGGGGACCTCTACCTGCGCCTGGGCGACGCCCCCTCGGCGGAAAAGGAGTTCCAGCGCGCGGCCAGGCTCGATGTGGCCAGGGACCGGTGGCTGCCCGGCCTGGGGCGCGCCTACCTGTTGCAGGGCGACTTCAACCGGGTGCTGGACGAAATCACCGCAGATCCCGCCGACGCCGACAAGCTGAAGGCCGGCTTGCTGGTGCTGCGGGGACTGGCCCATCATGGCCGCGGTGAGCTGTCCCAGGCCGGGGAGGCCTACCAGGAGTCCATGCAATTGCAACCCGGCAACCCGGCGGCCCTGGTGGCGATGGCGAGGCTGGCGGTTGCCCAAGATGAGGGGGAAAAGGCCCAGGACCTGGTCAACCGGGCCTTGGAGACAAACCCCGATGACCTCGAGGCCCTGATCATTCGCGGCAATCTGGCGCGCGTGGCGCGTCGCTTCGATGAGGCGGAAAAGGATTTCGGCCGAATACTCGAGCTGAATCCGGGGCATTTGCAGGCCCGCGTGCTGAGGGCCTCCGTCCGCCTGGCCAAGGGGGAGTTTGACCGGGCCGCCGAGGACCTGGATGTCGCCGGGAAGCGGCAACCGAAAAACCCCGCCATCCTCTACATGCGCGCCCTGCTGGCCTTTCAGAAGAAGGATTACGACAAGGCCGTCGAGGCGCTCCAGGTGGCGCTCCGGGTCAATCCCATGCATATGCAGAGCCAGTGGCTCTATGGCATGGTCAGCTATGCCAAGGGCGACCTGGAGATTGCCGAAGAGTACCTTTCCCGGGTGGCGGGCGCCATGCCGGGGAATCTGCAGGTTATCAAATTGCTGGCCGCCACCCGGATGAAACTGAAGCAGACCAGGCAGGCCATCGAAGTGCTCGAGCCGGCGCTGGAGGGCCACCCGGACGATCCCCAACTGATGGCCATGCTGGGCAGCGCCTATCTGCACGGCGGCGACCAGGCAAAGGGGGCCGATCTGCTGGCCAGGGCGGTTGAACTCGAGCCGGATCTGGCCATATTGCGCACCGAGCTGGCCCTGGGGCTGCTGGCCAAGGGCAAAACCGATGACGCCATCACCGAGCTGAAATCCGCCGTGGATCTCGGGCAGGGCCTGTTGCAGGCGGATATCCTCCTGGTCCTCTCCCATCTCCAGAAGAAGGCGTACGGGCAGGCCCTCGAGGCAAGCGCCGCCCTGGAAAAACGCATGCCGGACAGCCCCATTCCGTTCAACCTGACCGGGCTCGCCTACCTGGCCAAAGGGGACAAAGAGCGCGCCCGGGAGAAATTCAATAAAGCGCTTGAAACCGACCCGGACTTTTTGACGGCGGAAATGAACCTGGCGCGGATCGACCTCATGGAAGGGAACGAGGATGCCCTGGAGAAGCGCTACAAGGGGATTCTCGCCAAGTCCCGGCAGCATGCCGGCGCCCTCATGGGGCTGGCGGCCCTGTCGGAGAGACGGGGTGACGCGGCGGCGACCGAGCAATGGTTGCGCCAGGCCCAGGAACTCAATCCCAAGCTCCCCCAGCCGGGGATATTGCTGACCCGCTTCTACCTCAACCGCAAAGAGCCCCTGAAGGCCCTGCAGGCCGCCAACGAAGTTTTCGGGCGGTTCCCCTCCCATCCCAATGTTCTGAGAATCCTTGGGGAGGCCCAGGCGGCGGCGGGTGAAACCCATAATGCCATTCGCACCTTTGAGATGCTGACCCGGCAGCAAAAAGACTCCCCCGGCGGCTGGTACCTGCTGGGCCGGGCGCAGCTGGCGGCGAAAGAGCTGGACAAGGCGCGGAGCAGCCTGCAACGGGCATTGGAACTGGCGCCCGGTTTCACCCAGGCCCGGATCATGCTGGCGGGCCTGGAGCTGCAGGCGGGCAACCATGATTCGGCGGCCCGCCTGGCCGGCGAATTACAGCAAAACCATCCCGAACTGGCCGCGGGATACGAGCTGGACGCCGCAGTGCTGTTGGCCCGGAAACAACCCGAGAAGGCCCTGCTCCTTTATCGCAAGGGCTACCAGGCGCAGCCCTCATCCCGGCTGGCGCGCATCCTGGCCGGTCAGTACGCCTCCCTGGGGAAGCAGGCCCAGGCCGTGGCCATCCTGGAGGACTGGCTCGCCGGCCACCCGGAGGACGCCGTGGCCCTCACCCTGCTGGGAATGCAGCTACAGGCAATGGGCCGGGATGCCAAGGCCATGTCGGCATATGAGAAGGCCCTTGAGTCAGAACCGGAAAACCTGGTGGTGCTGAACAACCTGGCCTGGCTGTATCAGACGAAAGGCGACGAACGGGCCCTGGTGCTGGGCAGGAAGGTCTACGAGCTGGCGCCGGAACGGCCGGAAATCGTGGACACCTACGGCTGGATACTGGTGCAGGCCGGTAAGGTGCAAAAAGGGCTGCCGATACTGCAACAGGCGATGGTCAGCGCACCGACGAATCCCGAGATCGCCTACCATGTCGCTTATGCCATGCACAAGGCCGGGCGTAACGAAGAAGCCAAAAAGCTGCTGAAAAGAAACATCCGCGACTATCCCAAGTCCGCGGTCGCCGCCAAGGTGCGGGGGCTGCTCGAGCAGTTGAAATAGCGCCTGCTTGCTACAGGGAGAGCATCCTCTGGGCCAGCAACTGGAACCAGGGCGTGTAGTTTTCAGGCGCCTCGTCGAGCCCCGCCGCGACCTCATCCAGTGATTTCCAATGCCAGTCCGCGATCTCGGAGGGATCGGGGGTTGGGGTTTCGTCATAGCGGCCGGTCATGACGTGCAGGAACTCTTTTTCCGTGAGCTCCGTTTTGTCGTCGTGCGCCTCGTATGTCAGCGTAAAGCTGGGGTGAAGCGCCGTGGAAAATCCAAATTCCTCTTTGAGCCGCCGCCGGGCGGCCTGCGCCAGCCCCTCGTGCGGCCGGGGATGGCCGCAGCAGGTGTTGGACCAGAGGCCGGCGAAATGGTATTTGCCCAGGGCCCGTTTCTGCAGAAGGAGCTCGTCGCTGGCATTGAACACGAAAATGGAAAACGCCAGGTGCAGCAGGCCGCCGTTGCTGTGCGCCTCCAGCTTCTCCGCAGCGCCGATGCTTTTCCCGTCCGGGCTGGCCAGGGTGACAAATTCCATCGGGATCTCTAAGGCAGGGACACGGGAGCCGGCGGCTGCCAGCCCTCGGCCCGGTGTTCCGCCACCACGGTGGTATAGATGCCGCCGCGCACGTTGAATTCCGCGGTCAGGCGCATGAAGCGGGGGCGGGTGGCCGCCACCAGGTCTTGGAGGATGCGGTTGGTGACCGCTTCATGGAAGGCCCCTTCGTCCCGGAACGACCAGACATAGAGTTTCAGTGACTTCAGCTCGACGCACAGCCGGTCCGGGATGTATTCCACCGTAAGCTCGGCAAAATCCGGCTGGCCGGTTTTGGGGCACAGGCAGGTGAATTCCGGTACCTGGATGCGAATGGTGTAGTCGCGCTCCGGCTGGGGATTATCGAAGGTTTCAAGGGATTTGCTGGGGCGGGATGGCATGGTCTGACAAAAGCTCGGGGTGCAGGATAAGGGGCGACCGGCGCCCGTTTATCGCAAGAACATCGTATTCTGCTGAGTAACTCTACAAAAAATCTTTTAAATCAGTGTATTGCTAGCGAAACACAGATTATGGATGAAGTGGTCGGGCGGCTTGTGTCCCGATCCTCCAGGTTGTATCTTAGCGCACCATGCGGCTGGAAAAAATAAAACTCGCAGGCTTTAAATCCTTTGTCGACCCGACCAGTGTTCCGATACCCAGCAACCTGGTGGGGATCGTCGGGCCGAACGGCTGCGGCAAGTCCAACGTCATCGATGCCGTGCGCTGGGTCATGGGGGAAAGCTCCGCCAAGCATCTGCGCGGAGAATCCATGGCCGACGTGATTTTCAACGGCTCCAGCTCCCGCAAACCCGTGGGCACCGCCAGTATCGAACTGCTGTTCGACAACAGTGATGGCAGCGCGGGGGGGCAATACGCCCAGTACAGCCAGATTTCGGTCAAGCGCCAGGTCTCGCGGGACGGGCACTCCAGCTATTCCCTCAACGGTGTGCGTTGCCGCAGGCGCGATATCACCGACCTGTTTCTTGGCACGGGCCTGGGGCCGCGCAGTTACTCCATTATCGAGCAGGGGACCATTTCCCGGCTTATCGAAGCGAAGCCCGAGGAGCTGCGCCATTTTCTGGAAGAGGCGGCGGGCATTTCAAAATACAAGGAGCGCCGGCGGGAGACGGAAAACCGCATCCGGCACACGCGGGAGAACCTGGCGCGGCTCGATGATCTGCGCGAAGAGGTATCGAAACAACTGCAACGCCTGAAGCGGCAGGCGGCCATCGCCGAAAAGTACAAGACCCTGAAGCAGGAGGAGCGGCGCCTCAAGGCCGAGCTGCTTCTGTTGCGCTGGCGCGCCTTGGACAATGACCTGAAGCAACAGGACAAGGCCATCGCCGGGCAGGAAACCGCCCTCGAGGCGGCCATCACCAGGCAGCGCCGCCAGGAGGCGGAAATCGAGGGCCAAAGGGAGGCCCAGGTGGCGGCCAACGAGCGGTTCAACGAAGTGCAAGGCCGCTTTTATGCCGTGGGTGCCGAGATCGCCCGCCTGGAGCAGGCCATTCAGTACGCCAGGGATGCGCGCCGCCAGCACGAGCAGGACCTGGAGCAGGCCGGGCAGGCCCTGGCGGAGGCCCGGGATCACTGCCGGCAGGATGAGCGGAGGCTGGAGGAGCTGGACAGGGCCCTGGCGGAGGAAGAGCCCAGGTTGCAGCAGGCCCGCGCCGCCGAGCAATCGGCAGGGCAAAGGCTGGCCCAGGCCGAGCAGGCCATGCAGAACTGGCAGGCCGACTGGGACGCCTTCAACCAGAAGGCCACGGAGCCGGCCCAGAGCGCCCAGGTCGAACGCACCCGCATCAACCATCTGGAACAGCAGGAGCGCAACCTGCTGCAACGCCTGGAGCGCCTGACCGAAGAGCTGGCGCGGCTGGATGATGCCCAACTGCTGGAAGAGATCACGCAACTGGAGCGCCAGGAGGCCGAAGGGCAGGACCTGGTATCCGATCTGCAGCGGCGGCTGACCGAGGTATCCCGGCAACTCAGCGACATCCGGGAGAACAACACGCGGATCGGCAATGAGCTCGACCAGGCGCGCGCCCGGCAGCAGGCCGCAAAAGGCCGTCAGGCCTCCCTCGAAGCGCTGCAGCAGGCGGCGCTGGGCAAGCAGGAGAACGCCGCCGTGGAATGGCTGGAGCAGCGGGGGCTGGCCAATGCCACCCGCCTGGCCGAAAAGCTGGAAGTGGAGCCCCGGTGGCGGCATGCGGTGGAGACAGTGCTCGGGTTTCATCTTCAGGCCGTATGCGTGGCGGGCCTGGACGGCCCGGCCGACGGCATCCAGGCCCTGGAAAACGGCACCCTCAGCCTGTTCGACACCTCGAAACAGGCAGGGCCATCCGCATCCGGTCCGGGGCTGCTGGTTTCCAAGGTGCGCGCCCCCTGGTCCCTCCAGGACCTGCTGGGGGCGGTTCACCTGGCCGCTGATCTGACCCAGGCCCTGGGCATGCGGGACAAGCTGTCCGCCCATGAATCCGTCATCACCCCGGATGGTATCTGGCTGGGCCGCGGCTGGCTGCGCCTGACCCGGGAGAAGGACGAAACATCCGGCGTCCTGGCCCGTGAGGAGGAACTGCGCCGGCTTGCCGATGACATGGCCCGCCTGTGCGGGCAGGCCGACCGGCTGGCGGCGGAGCTGGAGCAGGGCCGGCAGCGTCTCAAGGAGACGGAGCAGTCCCGGGAAAACATCCAGGCCCGGCTGAACGAGGCCAACCGCCGGCAGGCGGACATCCGCGCCGGCCTGAGCAGCAAACGCGCAAAGGCGGAACATCTTTGCAACCGCCGCGAGGCCATCGGCCATGAGGCGGACGAATTGCGGGGCCAGACGGCGCGGGACAAGGAGGAACTGGAGGCGGCCCATGCCCGTCTGCATGCGGCGCTGGAAGAGATGGAGACGCTGGCCGGACAACGCCACGCCCTGGTGGAGCAGCGGGACAGACTGCGCGCCCAGTTGACCGAGGCGCGGGAAGCGGCGGGCCACAGCCGCAATCAGGCCCATGAACTGGCCCTCAGGATAGAGGCCATGCGCTCCTCCAGGCAGTCCCTCAGCGAGGGACTGGAGCGCATGCGGGGCCAGCTTGAACAGCTTGCCCGGCGGCGCGAAGGGCTGCAGGCCGGGCTGCGGGAAGGGGAGGCGCCGCTGAAGGCGCAGACCGGGGAGCTGGAGCGGCAACTGGCGCAGCGGGTGGAAGTGGAGGCCCAACTGGCCGAGGCGCGCAAGGCCGTGGAAACTATCGAGCACCGCCTGCGCGGCCTGGAGCAGGAGCGGAACCGCTCGGAGGAGGCGGTGCAAAAGGAGCGCAGTACCCTGGAGCGGGCCCGGATGCAACGCCAGGAAGTGCTGGTCCGGAGCAAGACCCTGGAAGAGCAACTGCACGAGAGCGGGTTCGACCGCACCCGGTTGCTGCAGGAAATGCCCGGAGACGCCACCCAGGAGCAATGGCAGGAGCAAGTGGAGCGCATGGATCTGCGCATCCGGCGCCTGGGCCCCATCAACCTGGCGGCCATCGACGAATTCAAGGAACAGTCCGAGCGCATGGAATACCTGGATGCCCAGCACGCGGACGTCACCGAATCCCTGGAGACCCTGGAGCGGGCCATTCGCAAAATCGACAAAGAGACCCGCACCCGTTTCAAGGAGACCTTCGACAAGGTCAACGCCGGCATCCAGAGCATGTTCCCCAAGCTGTTCGGCGGCGGCCATGCCTACCTGGAACTGACCGGCGATGACCTGCTGGATACCGGGGTCACCGTCATGGCGCGCCCGCCGGGCAAGCGCAACACCAGCATTCATCTGCTTTCGGGCGGGGAAAAGGCGCTGACGGCGGTGGCCCTGGTGTTCGCCATCTTCGAGCTGAACCCGGCCCCTTTCTGCATGCTGGACGAGGTGGATGCGCCGCTGGACGACGCCAACGTCGGGCGCTTCTGTGAATTGCTGAAGGCCATGTCGGAGCGGGTGCAGTTTATTTTCATCACCCACAACAAGCTGACCATGGAGATCGCCCATCAACTGACCGGCGTCACCATGAACGAGCCCGGGGTCTCCCGGCTGGTTTCAGTGGATGTGGAAGAAGCGGTCCAGGTTGCCGCCGTTTAATCCGGTGATTTACAGATGGAAGCCGATTTCCTGCGTCTGATCCTGCTCCTGCTGGGCATCGTCGTGGTGCTTGGGGTCTATTTTTGGGAGCGCCACAAGCGCATCAATGCCAGGGTGCACGCCATCCGGCGCGGCCAGATGGCGGACGAGGAGGCGGATGAAGAAGTGGCGGCAAGGGAGCACGCCGTCCCGCGGGGACCCGCCAAGACGGCGTTGAAGCTTGAATCCGAAGAGGCCGTGATCGAGCAGGAACTCAGCCAGCTTGGCGAGATCGTCGGCAAGAAAAGCGATGCCGGACTGGAGCCCGTGGAGCAGATGCCCCTGTTCTTCCCGGACGAGGACCTGGCCGGGACTGCGGATACCGGGGAGCCCATGATCATCCAGATCAACCTGGTGGCGCAGCCGGGCCGCGCCTTCTCGGGCAGGGACATCCTGGAGGCGGCCGCAGAGGCGGGGCTGGAGCCGGGGGACATGAGCATTTTTCACCGCCCCGGCGAGGCCCGCGGCAAAAGAAAGGCCGCCCCCCTCTACAGCATGGCGAGCATGGTGGAGCCGGGCGCTTTCCCCCTGGATGACATGGACGGCTTTTCCACCCCGGGCCTGGTCCTGTTTTTGCAGTTGCCGGGCCCCAAGGACGGCCTGGCGCTGTTCAACGACATGCTTGCCGCGGCCGAAAAGCTGGCCGGCCGGCTGGGTGGCGAATTGCAGGATGCGACTCACTCCACCCTCACGCGCCAGGCCCTCGAACACCAACGCGAAGAGATCGTGGAATACCAGCGCCGGCTGAAGCTGGCGTCCAGAAAATGACCCCCGAAGAGCGGGCGCAATGGCTGCGCGCCGAAATCAACCGCCACAATTACCAGTACTATGTGCTGGACGAACCCCTGATCCCCGATGCCGAATATGACCGGCTGCTGCGGGAGTTGCAGCAGCTCGAGGCCCGCCATCCCGAACTGATCACGCCGGACTCCCCCACCCAGCGCGTCGGGGCCGAGCCCCTGGACGCCTTTGGCGAAGTGCGCCACCGGATTCCCATGCTCTCCCTGGAGAACGCCTTCAGCGAGGAAGAGGTGCGGGACTTCGACCGCCGCGTGCGGGAACGGCTGGGCACGAAGGAAGAAATCGTTTACGCCGCCGAACCCAAGCTGGACGGCCTGGCCGTCAGCCTGCGCTACGAAGACGGCCTGCTGGTGCAGGGGGCCACCCGGGGGGACGGCGCCCGGGGAGAGGACGTGACCCAGAACGTGCGCACCATTCCCTCCATCCCCCTGGGCCTGCTCGGCGACGGCTGGCCCCGGATCCTGGAGGTGCGGGGAGAGGTTTACATGCCGAAATCGGGATTCCTGGCCCTCAACGAGCGGGCCCGGCGGGCGGGAGAGAAAACCTTCGCCAATCCCCGCAATGCCGCCGCCGGCAGCCTGCGGCAACTGGACCCCAGAATTACCGCCGGCCGTCCCCTGGCCTTTTTCTGCTACGGCTTCGGGGAGGTCGAGGGCGGCCCCCTGGCGGACACCCACAGCGATAGCATGGGGCGTTTGACGGCCTGGGGACTGCGAATCTCCCCGGAGCTGCGCCGGGTAAAGGGAGCGGCGGGCTGCGCAGATTACTACCGGCGGATCGCCGGGCGCCGGGACGACTTCGACTACGACATCGACGGCGTGGTGTTCAAGGTGGATCGCTACGACCAGCAGGAGCGCCTGGGTTTCGTCGCCCGCGCCCCCCGTTGGGCCATCGCCCGGAAATTCCCCGCCGAGGAAGAGATCACCCGGGTGAAGGCCGTGGAGTTCCAGGTGGGGCGCACCGGGGCCATAACCCCCGTGGCGCGGCTGGAGCCCGTCTTCGTGGGTGGCGCCACCGTCAGCAACGCCACCCTGCACAACATGGACGAGATAGAGCGCAAGGACGTGCGGGTGGGCGATACCGTCTACGTGCGCCGCGCCGGCGACGTGATCCCGGAGGTGGTGCGCGTAATCACCGGGCGCCGGCCGCCGGATGCCAAAAAGGTGCGCCTGCCGGCCAGGTGCCCGGTATGCGGCGCTGAAATCATCAAGCCGGAAGGCGAGGCGGTGGCCCGCTGTTCCGGCGGGCTCTACTGCGCCGCCCAGCGCCGGGAGTCCATCAAGCACTTCGCCTCCAGGCGCGCCATGGATATCGAGGGGCTGGGGGACAAGCTGGTGGACCAACTGGTGGAGCGGGGCATCGTCCATGACCCGGCGGACCTCTATTCCCTGACCCAGGAGCAGCTCGCGGGCCTGGAGCGCATGGGCGACAAGTCCGCCAAAAACCTGCTCGAGGCCCTGGAGAGGAGCAAGAAGACCACCCTGGCGCGCTTCCTCTACGCCCTGGGCATCCGGGAGGTGGGGGAGGCCACGGCGGCGGCCCTGGCCGCCCACTTCAAAACGCTGGACGCCCTGAAGGCCGCGCGGCTGGATGACTTCATCGTCACCGGGGGGATCAAGGGCGTGGGCGAGGTCACGGCCAATGCCCTTTGCTCTTTTCTGGCGTCCCGTCCCGAACTGGAAGTGGAGGGTGATTTTGCCACCTGGCTTGCCGGGCTGAAAATCCGCGGGCTCAATCCGGAGGTGGCCGGGCGCATCGCCAGGGCCTTTGGCTCACTGGAGGCGCTGCGGGCCGCATCGCCCCGGGAGCTGTGCCATGAGCGCCGCAGCCTGGTCGAAGGCGTGGGTCCCGTCATTGCCGAGCATATCGTGGCCTTCTTTCATCAGCGGCACAATATCGAGGTTATCGACAGGCTGATCGAGGCCGGCGTTACCTGGGATGAGGAGGAGGCGCAGCCCGGGCAGCGGCCGCTGGCCGGCCTGACCTTTGTGTTCACCGGCAGCCTCAGCCGGCCGCGCCAGGAAATAAAGGATCGGCTGCAGGCCCTGGGGGCCAGGGTCGCGGGCAGCGTCTCGAAGAAGACCGACTATGTGGTGGCGGGAGAGGCCGCGGGCTCCAAGCTGGACAAGGCCCGGCAACTGGGGGTGAAGGTGCTGGACGAAGCGGGCCTGGAGCAACTGCTGAGCGGGTTGGGGGCCTGACCGCCTCCCCCGGCCTTATTTCGCCGGTACGCCGCCATGCAGGCCGGCCGAAGGCTCCGGCGTCTTGATCTGGATGTCGGCCTTGTCCCGCAGGCCGCCGATGTATTCCGAGAATAGCTCCCGGCGTTTCTCTTCCAGCAGCTCCCTGCGGACATCGTTGAATGAGGGGGGAGGCGTTTCGCGGCTCTGTTCCCGCAGAATGACGTGCCAGCCGAAGTCGGTGTGAACCGGGGTCTTGGAATAGCTCCCGTTGTCCAGGGCGGCCACGGCATCGGCGAAGGGCTTGACCATCTGGGCCGGGCCGAACCAGCCGAGATCGCCGCCCTGGGAGGCGGAAGGGCCGACGGAACGCTGCCTTGCCAGCCCGATGAAATCCGCGCCGCCCTGCAGCTCGGCAATGACGGCCTTGGCCTCCTCCTCCGTATCCAGCAGGATATGCCGGGCCTTGAACTCTTTCTGGGTCTGCCCGCCGTAGCGCTCGTCATAGAGTTTTTTCAGATCCTGGTCGGACAGGCCGGCTTTTTGGAGGCGCTCGGCCATGGACATCTCCGCCAGTGCGCGGGTGCGCAGCAGCTCCAGCATGACCGACACCTCGGGCTTCTTGTCGAACCCCTGCGCCTCGGCGTCCTGTACGATCAGCATGGCGTTCACCAGTTCGTTGAGGACGGCCAGCTGTTCCTGGGGGGAGTCGCTGTCGGCGCCTCTTCGCTGCCTGGCCCGGAGCCATTGCTGATAGAAGGCGCTGTACATGGCCTTGGTGACGGGCGCCCCGTTCACCAGGACCACCACATCGGGATCATCCAGGCTGACCTGTTTTGCCGGCCCCGGTTTCGGCTCCGGCCCTTCGCCGGCGGCGGGCTTGGCGGTCGAAGGCGCTTCGCCGCAGGCGGACAGAAACAGCCCCAGGGTCAACAGCAGTGGCAACATCGGCGGCAATCGCATGGGTTATTTCCTCAAAATATTCCGGGAGGTGGAAGGGCGGGTCAGGGCAGCACTTTCTTGAAGGGGGTTATGCGGACGCTGGCGTAGACACCGGTGAGTGTATAGGGGTCCTCGTCCGCCCAGGCCTTCGCGGCCTCCTGGTCGGGAAACTCAGCCACGATCAGGCTGCCGGAAAATCCGGCCGGGCCGGGATCTTCGCTGTCGATTGCCGGAAAGGGGCCCGCAAGGAGCAGCCGGCCTTCATTCTTCAGCGCCTCCAGGCGCCGGAGGTGATCCGGGCGCGCCTGCATGCGCGCATCCAGGCTGTCTTCCTGGTCGGTCCCGATAATGGCGTAGTACATGAAATCTCTCCGGCGGCCTCTATGCGCCGGAGATTCTAGCAGCCAAGGCCATTGGGGCGCTAATCATCCGTCCAGGAATACACCGCCGTCGCCCTGTTGCCGGGCTCCTCGAAACTGAGGGATTCACACAGTTCCCTGACCAGCACGAGGCCACGCCCGCTGGGGGTCAGGATGTCGGTGGCATTTCCATTCATATCCAGGGATTTGAAATCGAAGCCGGGGCCGCTGTCATGCACCCGAATGGTGATGTCCCCGCCGTTCGGGAACAGGCGGCTTTGAATGGCGATTTTCACATAGCCGCTGGTCAGGTTTTGAAGCCGCTTTTCCCGTTCGGTGAAATATTCCGTGAACCCTCCCGGCCGGGCCTTGAGGCTGGAGTCCAGAAGCAGCACCCCATGGTCCAGCGCATTGACATACAGCTCGCTCAGGATGGTGAACAATGCGCGGCGGTGCTCTTTCAGGCCCTCGAGGTCCTGGATTTGATTTATCAGAAGCGGCACCGGGTCCACCCGCAACAAACGGGGGCCCTCCAGCGTAACGGCGAACCTCAGCATATCGTGGTTGACCGCCGGGGCGGAGGGTTTGGCCGGGTGCGCCTTCGCCCTGGCGGGGGACTCCAGCTCGAATGGCCGGAGCACGCCTGGCAGGAAGGGGACCTCCACCAGGCTGATGTCGTCGTCCTGGGGGGCGTCCCCGCAGAAGCAATCGAGGGCACGGGTGATGCTTTCCACGATGGATCTGCCGCCTTCCCGCTCCAGGATTGCCTGTTTCAGGCGGCCTTGGCCGAACAGCTCCCCATCCCGGCTGCGGGCCTCGGTTACGCCGTCGCTGGCGAGCAGCAGCCGGTCGCCGGGATCAAGGGGGAGATTCTCCACGGTATCGAGATAATTGATGTCCGGAACAATGCCCAGCGGGAGCCCCGCCGACGTCACGGTGGCCTTGATTGCCGTGCCCGCCTCGTCGGTAATCAGGATGTCCGGCATGCCGCAGCAGCAGACGGTGGCGGCGTCCATGAGGTGATTCACCCGGACAAACTGGGCGGCCATGAATATGCCGGTGGGCAGCAGGTTAAAGAGCTTGCGGTTGATCTCGTTCAGGATCTGATCGACGGAAAAGCCCTTGGCGGTCATGGTGCGAAAGAGCTCGGAGACGGGCAGCGCGCCCAGCGCGGCGGACAGCCCGTGGCCGGTGAAGTCGCCAAGCAGGACGTGAAGATCACCGCTGGGCGCATAGGCCGTCAACAGGACATCGCCGCTGAACAGGGCGGCGGGCCGCATCAGGCTGTCGAGGTTTTCCAGGGCCACGTTGCCGGCCATTACCGCGCCGCTGAAGACCTTCTCCGCAATCTCCTCCTCCCGCTGCCGGTGCTCCAGGAGCATGCTGACCTCGCGATGCAAATCGCGCATGCGCTCTATGGCGTGGATTTTCGATTTCAGCAGGGTATGGCTGAAGGGCTTGGTGAGAAAGTCGTCGCCGCCGACCTCGATGCAATGGGCCAGGGCCTTTTCATCCGTCATGGCCGTGAGAAAGATGACCGGCACGAATTTGTCGCCGCAGAGATCCTTGATGTGCGCGGTCGCATCGAAGCCGTCCATCACCGGCATCATGATATCCATGAAGATGATGTCCGGCCGCGCTTCGAGAAACCGGTCAATGGCCTGGGCCCCGTTTTCCGCCTCGACGACGGAATAGCCCATCTTTTTCAGCAGGGCCCCGAGGACAAGACGGTTGGACAGGTCATCGTCCGCCACCAGGGCCAGCCTCCTGGAGACCGCCGTGGCCGGCTTCTTGTCAGCATTCAGGTCGGAGGCCGGCATGTTCATACAGTACCCCGCGCATCTGGTGTATGGGATTGGGTCTGGATCATTTTGATTTTACATCTGTCGGGTGAAAGCCGTTTTTTTATGGTCCCCGTCTTGGCGGGGGCATCGGTTATCAGCAATAGCGGCACCCGCAGATGAAAATTGAGCCTTATGAGGGATACAGCGGTGCAAGGGCATCACCGGTGCTTTCCCTTGGGGTCCGTGGCGGCTGTATGTGCCGGATGGCCTCCCACAGGGCCGCCCCCTCCCAGCCGCCGCCATCCCGGCCGTAAAGGGCCTGCTCCAGGATGCTTGCCTGGCGCGCCGCCTCGCCATCGAGGCGGGCGGCCATATCCGTCAATCCACGGGGGGGAGCGGCGGGCCATTGGGTCGCGCCCCAGGCCGCCAGGGCGGAACGGGCCGCCTCTGCATCGTTGGCGATGCAGGCCCGTTTGAGCTCGGCCAGGCATTGCTTCCGGCCTTTTTCCGCCGGGGCGGTGTTTCCGGCTGTGGTCCGCCCCGGTTTCCGGCGGCCTCCCAGCCGCCACCAGGCCAATGCGGTGGCCACCCAGCCCAGCGCCAGGAACAGGGACAGCCAGCGGAAGAATCCCTCTCCGGCCTCCGCCCGGGTGGGCATGCCGGTCCCCGCCGGGGTTGGTGGCCTCTCAAGGCCTTTGGTTTCTCTCTTCGCGGGGGATGGTTCCGGCGGGGGTTCGGGGGCGGATCCAGCCGCGGGGAGCACCTGTATCCGCTGCTCCGGCACCCGCGCCACTTCCCGCCGGTTCGTGGCCGTGTTCCACCAGGCGATCTCCACCGCCGGCAAGGTGTGCAGGCCGGGTTCGGTGGGGACCAGGGCGATCTTTTCCTGGCGGATGCCGGTGATGGTGCCATTGTCTTCCCGGTCCTCCAGCAGCGGCTGATCCGGGTATTGCTTGAAGCCCGCCGGGATGGCGGGGGCAATCCGGGGCAGTTGGGCCGACATGAGGCCGTCCGCCACCAGGATCAGGGTGCGGGTGACGGGTTCACCCACCCGGAACCGGGGCTGGCTCTCGGGCCAACCGGCGCTCAGTTGCAGGCTGGAGGCGGGCAGCCAGGGCCTGGGGGCGTCCTTGGGAATCGGCAGGACCTCGATGCTCAGGGGCCTGGAGCGGATGCGCTTTACCGGCCCGGCCCGTTCGAGCATGTCGAAAGGCGAGCCGAACCGCCCCCCGCCGTGGGCCTGGCGCAGGATGCGGGCCTGGAACACCATGGGCTCCAGGGTCAGGGTGCCGCTGGTCTGGGGAAAGACCGCATAGTCGATCTGGCTCACCAGGTAGTTTCGGCCGTGCCGCCGGGCCTCGAAGGCCTGCTCCTCTCCCAATTGCTCCACCAGGGCGTCCGGGTCGTTGAACTTGGGCGGCGTCAGGCTGGGATCGGTGATGTTCACCGCCCGGTAAAGGCGCACCCGGTAGATGAGCTGCTGCCCCACGTAGGCGGTCTCGGGCTCCACCGAGACCTCCAGGAAGAGATCCCGGCCGGTGTCGGCGGCCTGTGGCCTGGCCGATTCCCACACCTGGATGGATATGCCGTTGCTCCGGTCACCGCCGAAGGAGATGGGGGGGATCTCCAGTTTGCCCGGGGCTTTGGCCATGAGGGAGAGGGTCCATCTGGTGGTGCGGCTGTATCGGCCGTTGATCATCTGGATGTTCTGGCTCTGGCTGCGTTGCAGGATGTCGAAGTCCTTTTCCAGGGGGCTGAAGTCCGGATCGCCATCCAGGTCGCCCTCGGCCTCGAATGTCAGCCTGAAGGTTTCATCCATGGTGACCGGGTTGCGGGAGACCCGCGCCTCGATGGTTGCGCCGGCCGCATGGGCGGGCGGCGGCAGCAGCAGGCTGGCCGCCAGGATCAGGATAAAGGGAAAGGCTCTGGTCATGGTTTCTACCACTGTTGCGCCTCGCGCGGGGGCTGGCGTTGTTGCTGGTACTGGTAGCGGAACTTGCGTCTCAACAGTCCGCCGGGGTCATCCGGGATGCGCCGCAGCCACTGCTCGGTGACCGGGTCGCTTTTGCTGTTCTGCTGGGGGAGCTCATCGGCGGAGGCCGTCTGGGACTCTTCCTGTTGCTCATCGCCGCTGTCCCCGGGTTTCTGTCCGGCCCCAGCGGCTTCTTCTTCCTGTTCCTGCCGGGAATGGGCCTGTTGCTCTTCATCTGCGCCGGGGGAGGGGGAGTGCTCTTGCTGGCCGGGCCGGGACTCTTCCCCTTGTTCTCCGGACTGGCCCGTCTGTTCTCCTTCTTGCTGTCGGTCCTGTTCCCCGGGGTTGTCCTGCTGGCCCGGCCGGTCCTGCCGGTCCTCTTCCTGGCCGGACTTTTTTTGCTCCTGGCCGGAGGATTGCTGCTGTTGGTGCATCTGCTGGCGCACCAGGTCCCGGTTGTAGCGGGCGTCCGCGTGATCGGGGGCCATTTCCAGGGCCGCGTCATAGGCCTGTATGGCCTCCGGCAGGCGTCCGGCCCGGGCCAGGGCATTGCCCTTGTTGTAAAGGGCGTCGGGTGACTGGATGCCTTCCAGCGCCTCGGCGGCCTGCTGGTACTCGCCGGCCCGGTAAAGGGCGGCGGCCTTCCACTCCCTGTTCTCGAACAGTTGCGCCGCCGCCCTGGCGTCTCCCTGCTCCAGGGCGCGGGAGGCCCGCTGGTCCGGGCGGGCCCAGAGCCCCTGCCAGTCCAGCGCCTGGGCGGCGGGAGGCGGCGGCAACAGAAACAGCAGGGCGATGGCCAGGCAGCCCCGCCGGAAGGCCAGGGCGGCCAGGGGCAGGACGAGCAACAGGAGCCAGGGGCCTTCCTCCCGCCATTGATCCGTGGTGAGTCCGCGCTCCTTGTCCATGTCGGCGCTGCGCCGGCCCTTCAGCGGGGCCAGCAGATATTGGATGTCGCTGTCGTCCGCGCTGAGGGCATGGAAACGGCCCCCGCTGCTGTGGGCCAGGCGGCGCAGCCCCCGGGGCTCCAGGCGGGGGAGCACGATCTCTCCGGTGGCGTTTTTCAGGAAGCCACCGCCCGCCAGAGGAATGGGCGCGCCCTCTTCGGTGCCGATGGCCAGGACGCTGATGCGGTGGTTTTGCCCGTCCCTGGCGGCCAGGATCTTTTCCACCGCCACCGCCACCGGCTCCAGGCCGTCGGTGAGCAGCAGGATGTCGCCCCTTGCATGGCCGGCCTGTTGCAGCAGCTGGGCCGCCTTGGCGACGGCCAGGTCGGGGCGGCTGCCCTGGGATGGCATCAGGCCGGTTTTCAGGCTGTTGACCTGGGCGGCAATGGTTGCCCGGTCATCCGTCAGGGGGGTGACGGTGAAGGGTGCGGCGGCGTACACGATCAGCGCGGTCTGGCCCTCCCGGCGCTGCTGCAGGATATCCATGATCTTGTGCCGGGCGCGGGCCAGCCGGCTGGGCTTGATATCGGCCGCGTCCATGGAGCGGGACAGATCCAGGGCCAGCACCAGGGCGGACTGTTCCCGGAACACCGGCTGCTCCCGTTTCTCCCAGGCCGGGCCGGCCAGGGCCAGGATAGCGAGCAGGCCGGC
The DNA here is from genome assembly GCA_011051655.1 of Sedimenticola sp. Lineage (GTDB taxonomy): Bacteria > Pseudomonadota > Gammaproteobacteria > Chromatiales > Chromatiaceae > DRKS01. The sequence goes on along the minus strand of DRKS01000076.1, from coordinate 10,806 downwards.
CATTCCCACGGCCAGGACAGGCCAGCGGCGCACGGCGCCCTGTTCGCCCACCAGCAGATGGGGCAACAGCTCCGGGTCGCATACCGCCCCCCAGGCCCGGCTGGAGATGGTTCGCCGCCACAGCAGCCACAGCAACAGCCCCAGGAGGGGAAGGGCCAGGAACCAGGCGGGGCGCAGAAAATGAATATCCATTCGGTTTACGGTTTACAGTTTACGGTTGACAGTTGACGGCGCCTCGATTGGATTTTGACGCCTTTTGCATGCCCCCGCCGCCCGAATGCCTGCCGGATGAAAATAAGGATACTGTTCATCGATACACCGCCTTTAACCGTCAACTGTCAACCGTAAACTGTAAACCAGGACCCCGGCGATGATCAGCGCCCCCCCGAGCGGCCAGGGGTAGAGGGCGCGCACCGGGCGAAAGCGCTGCCTTTCCTGTTCCACCGGCTCCAGCTCATCCAGGATCTTGTAGATTTGCCGGAGCTCGTTGGTGTCCCGCGCCCGGAAATAGCGGCCGCCGGTCTTTTCCGCAATGGCCTTGAGGGTCTTTTCATCCAGATCCCTGGAGGGGTTGACCCGGCGGGTGCCGAAGAAGGAGCGGACCAGCATTTCGTCGGCGCCGATGCCGATGGTGTAGATCCTGACCTGCTTGCGGGCGGCCAGCTCGGCGGCGCGCAGGGGCCCTATCCTGCCCGCCGTGTTGGCGCCGTCGGTGAGCAGGATCAGCACCCGGTCCTCCACCGGCCGGTCTTGCAGCCGCTTGACCCCCAGGCCGATGGCGTCGCCGATGGCGGTCTTCTTGCCGGCCAGGCCGATGGCCGCTTCGTACAGCAGGGTGTTGACAGTCTGCCGGTCGAAGGTCAGGGGCGCCTGCAGATAGGCCTGCTCGCCGAACAGGATGAGGCCGATGCGGTCTCCCTCCCGCCGCTTGATGAACTTTCCGGCCACCCGCTTGGTGGCGGTCAGGCGGTCCACCCACTGGTTTCCCAGTTGAAAATCCTCCTCCTGCATGCTGCCGGAGAGATCCACCGCCAGCATCAGGTCGCGGCCGCTCATGGGCAGATCCAGGGGCTCCCCCAGCCATTGGGGTCGGGCGGCGGCGATGACCAGCAGGACCCAGGCCAGGGCGGCCAGCCACAGGGATATCCGGCGGCGGGGGCGCCTGCGCGGGCTGTCCTCCCGGGATTCGAAGTCCTCCAGGAAAGGCACCAGCAGGGCGGCCTCCCGGTGGGGGGGGACCGGTGGCAGCAGCAGCCGGACCAGCAGGGGCAGCGGCAGGGCGGCGAGCAGCCAGGGCCAGTGGAGGCTGATCATCGCTTCACCCCTGCCGCGCGGGGGGGCAGGGCTTCGATCCAGGCCGCGCAGAGTTCGAGCAGGGCGCCGGCGTCGACGGCGGTCCCCGGCCGGTAGGGGGCCTGTGCCAGCACCCGGCCGGGGCCGTTTGAAAAGCCCCCCTGCCGATGGGTTTTCGCCAGGCCCTGATCCAGGAAGCCGAGCCAGTCGGCGCCCGTGAGGCCGGCCACATCCTCACGGGGAAACTGGCTGAGGGCGATGCGGCGCAGCAGTATGGAGAGGTCCGCCGCCAGCCGGCGGTTGTCCTTGTGCTCCCGGTATTGGGCCTGCAGCCGGGCCAGGGCCTTGCGGGCGGCCCGGCGCAGCCGCCCGCGGCGGTAGAGGCGGCGGCCAAGAAAGAGCAGGCCGGCCAGCAGCAGGATGAGGGCCAACAACCCCCACCAGCCGGGCGCGGGCGGCCACCAGGAGACGGGCTCCGGCAGGTGAATGTCCCGCAGGGGCAGCGGCTGGGCCTGGGGGGTCACAGGGGCCTCTTGCCCAGGCCGTCCTGCAGGACGGCCAGCGGGTCCTGGTCCGTGGCGCAGGCCAGCATGTGAATGCCGGTGCGCTGGCAAAGCTCCCGGAGTTGTCCCTCGTGATTCAGGAAGCGCCGGGCGTGGGCGGTCCGGGCGGCATGGCTGGTGGTGTCGATGCTGATGGTGCGCTGGCCGTTACTCAGGCGATACCGGCCGGGAGGCGGCAGCTCCTTTTCCAGCCGGTCGTGAATGAACAGCAGCACCAGATCGTTATGCCGCGCCAGGTGTATCAGGTGGGCCTCGGCGGTCTCGTCCAGGGCGCGGAAATCGCTCAACAGAAACAGCAGGCCGCCGGGGCGGGCCACCCGGCGCAGGCGGGCCAGGGCGTGGCGGGCGGCGGTGCGCCGGGCCCCGGCGTCCGCCATGGCCGGCTGGCCGGGAAAGCCGTCGCCGAGGCGCCGGATGAAATCCAGCACGGCCCGTTTTCCCCGCTGTGGCCGCAGCTCCAGGTGGTCCGATTCGGAAAAGATCAGGCCACCCAGGCGGTCCCCGTGGTGAACCGCGCTCCAGGCCAGCAGGGCGGCGGCCCGGGCCGCCAGCACGGCCTTGAAGGCCCCGCGGGTGGCGAAGTGCATGGGGGCGCGGTAGTCCACCCACAGCAGCACTGAGCGCTCCCGCTCCTCCCGGAACAGCTTGGTGAAGGGCCTGCCGGTGCGGGCGGTGACCTTCCAGTCCAGGCTGCGCACGTCATCCCCCGGCTGGTAGGGGCGGGCCTCGTCGAACTCCATGCCCCGGCCCTTGAAGCGGGAGAGATAGTTCCCGGCCATGGGTCCCGAAATCTTCACGGCCCGCAAGGGCAGGGCGGCGCCCGCCTGGCGCAGCCGGATCAGCTCCCGGCCGTCGACCCGGACAGGGTCCATGCCCCTGGTGCAATCTTCGGTGATGATTTTTTTCGCTTGCAACTTGAACTTGTGAGGGCCGGTTCAGGGCACGGCGATGCGGTCGATGAGCTCCCCGATCAGCCGGTCCGGGGTGATGCCTTCGGCCTCGGCCTCGTAGCTGAGCAGCACCCGGTGGCGCAGGACATCGTGGGCCATGGTCTGGATGTCCTCGGGGGCCACGTAGTCCCGTCCGGCCAGCCAGGCGTGGGCGCGGGCGCAGCGGTCCAGGGTGATGCTGGCGCGGGGGCTGGCACCGTAGTCCACCCAGCGGGCGAGGTCGTCGCCGTAGCGCTCCGGGGCGCGGGTGGCGAGCACGATCTGGAGCAGATATTCCTCCAGGTTTTCCGCCAGGTGGAGGTCCAGCACCTCGTCCCGGGCCTCGAACAGAACCCGCTGGCTCAGCCGGGCCGGCGGCGGGGGGATCGCCGCCCCCTGCCGCGCCTCCCGCCGCGCCAGTTGCAGGATGGCCTTCTCGGCGGCGCCGTCCGGATAATCGATGCGCACGTGCAGCAGAAAGCGATCGAGCTGGGCCTCGGGCAGGGGATAGGTGCCCTCCTGTTCAATGGGGTTCTGGGTGGCCATCACCAGGAACAGCCGGGGCAGGGGGTAGGTCTCCGAGCCCACCGTGATCTGGCGCTCCGCCATGGCCTCCAGCAGGGCCGACTGGACCTTGGCCGGGGCGCGGTTGATTTCGTCGGCGAGGATCAGGTTGTGGAACAGGGGCCCCTGCTGAAACTTGAAGGAGCCGTCCTGGGGGCGGAAGATCTCGGTGCCGGTAAGGTCGGCCGGCAGCAGGTCGGGGGTGAACTGGATGCGGTGAAAATCCCCTTCGATGCCGTCGGCCAGCACCTTGATGGCGCGGGTCTTGGCCAGTCCCGGCGCCCCCTCCACCAGCAGGTGGCCGTCGGCCAGCAGGGCGATGAGAAGCCGGTTGATCAGGGTCTCCTGGCCGATGATCTGCCCGCTGACGTATTCCTGGAGCCGGCGGATCTCGTCCTGATGGGTTGTTGATTTTATTGGATTGAGCTGATTTTCTGCGTCCAAGTCTTGCCTCCCCTGGGCTGATTCCGGTCTGTGAGACCTTGCTTGCCGGTTACAGTTCCTTATGGTCAGGGTTAGTAAGTTTAGCCTGTATCCATGCCCATAGGTTACAATGGCCCCATGCCCGGGATTTATGATTTGCACGCCCACTCCACCGCCTCCGACGGGACCCTGAGCCCGCGGGAACTGGTGCGCCACGCCGCCAGGGCGGGTCTGGAGGCGCTGGCCCTGACGGACCATGACACCACCGCCGGGTTGGCGGAGGCCGCCGACGAGGCCTTTGCCGCCGGGCTGGGATTCGTCCCCGGGGTGGAGATCTCGGTGAGCTGGAACGCCCATGTGGTACACGTGCTGGGGCTCGGCATCGATCCCGGTTGCCGGCTGTTGCAGGACGGCCTGCTGGAGCTGCGCCGCTTCCGCGACTGGCGGGCCCGGGAGATGGGACGGCGGCTGGAGGGGGCGGGAATAGCCGGCGCCTTCGAGGGGGCCATGGCGCTCTCCAGCGGGCACCTGGTCGGCCGCAGCCACTTCGCCCGCTTCCTGGTGAACAACGGCCATGCGGCCGACGGGCGCAAGGTCTTCCGGCGCTTCCTGACCCGGGGCAAGCCGGGATACGTGCCGGGGCAGTGGGCCTCGCTGGAGAACGCGCTGTCCTGGATACGGGCCGCCGGCGGCCAGGCGGTGCTGGCGCATCCGGCCCGCTACCCTTTCAGCCGCACCAAATTGCGCCGTCTGTTGACGGCGTTCGTGGCGGCCGGCGGGGAAGGGCTGGAGGTGGTCTCCACCAGTCACAGCCGGGATGACAATTTCACCATGGCCCGGCATGCCCGGGATTTCGGGCTGCTGGCGTCCTCGGGCTCCGACTATCACGGTCCCGACAACCCCTGGCGTGAACTGGGCCGTTTCCCCGCGCTGCCCGAGGGCTGCACCCCCATCTGGCGCGATTGGGTCCTGCCGGCATTTTCCGACGCCATCAACGCCTGATTCGCGGTCGGCATAACAGATCCACCCGTGGCGCAGTTTTTCCAGATACACCCGGACAATCCCCAGTTGCGCCTGATCCACCGGGCGGTGGATATTATCCGCGGGGGCGGCCTGGTGATCTATCCCACCGATTCCAGCTATGCCCTGGGTTGTCACATCGGCGACAAGGGGGCCATGGAGCGCATCCGGCGCATCCGGCGGCTGGACGACAAGCACAATTTCACCCTGATATGCCGGGACCTGGCCGAGATCTCCATCTACGCCAAGGTGGGAAACCAGCAATACCGGCTGCTGAAAAACCTGACGCCGGGACCCTATACCTTCATCCACCAGGCCACCAAGCAGGTGCCCAGGCGCCTGCTGTGCGGCAAGCGCAAGACCATCGGCATCCGCATTCCGGACAACCGCATCGTCCATGCCTTATTGGATGAGCTGGGGGAGCCGCTGATGAGCTCCACCCTGATCCTCCCGGATGACGAAATGCCCCTGACCGACCCCTATGAAATGCGGGATCTGCTGGGCCACGAGGTCGATCTGATCATCGACGGTGGCTATTGCGGCTTCGAGCCCACCACCGTGGTGGACATGGTGGAGGACCCCCCGGTCGTGGTCCGCGAAGGCAAGGGCGATACGTCCCTGTTCAAGGCGCCGGACTAATGGGTGTCAGAAGGGTATAATCGCCTGATGGACGAAGTCTCCGTCATACAGCTCTTCCTTCAGCGGGTTTCGATACTGGCCATTCCGGTGCTGTTCGCCATAACGGTCCACGAGGCGGCCCATGGCTGGGTGGCCTACAGGCTGGGGGATTCCACCGCCATGATGCTGGGGCGGGTCACCTTCAACCCCCTGAAGCATATCGATCCGGTGGGCACGGTCCTCGTGCCGCTGGCGACCCTGCTCATGACCGGCTTTCTGTTCGGCTGGGCCAAGCCGGTGCCGGTGGACTGGAGAAACCTGCATAATCAACGCCGGGATATGGGGCTGGTGGCACTGGCGGGTCCCGGCGCCAATCTGATCATGGCCCTGTTCTGGGGCATCCTGATCAAGTTCGGGCTGGCATTGGCGCCTGTCTCGGAATGGTTCGCCATGCCGCTGATCGCCATGGGTGCCGCCGGGGTCTTCATCAACTGCATCCTGATGGTGCTCAACCTGACCCCTATCCCGCCCCTCGACGGGGGCAGGGTGCTGGCCGCCCTGCTGCCGCCGAAACTGGCTCTGGCCTTTTCCCGGCTGGAACCCTATGGCCTGTTCATCGTGCTGGGGCTGCTGGTCACCGGCGTGCTGGGCCGGCTCCTGTGGCCCGTCGTCTGGGCGCTGATCGATCTGCTGCCCGGCTCTCAAATCGTCGCTCAATTTTTCAACCGATAACCGAGGAACAGATTTTGAATTCGATCCCCGCCCAGCATTCCCGTGTGCTTTCCGGCATGCGCCCCACCGGCCGCCTGCATCTCGGTCACTACCATGGGGTGCTGGAAAACTGGGCCGAGCTTCAGCATGAATATGAATGTTATTTCTTCGTGGCGGACTGGCATGCCCTGACCACCCACTACGATGATCCGGGCATCATCCCCGACAGCGTCTGGGACATGGTGATCGACTGGCTGGCGGCGGGAATCAATCCCGGCGAGGCAAAGCTGTTCATCCAGTCGCGGGTGCCGGAGCACGCGGAGCTGCACCTGCTGCTGTCCATGATCACGCCGCTGGGCTGGCTGGAACGGGTGCCCAGCTACAAGGACCAGCAGGAGAAGCTGAAGGAGAAGGATCTCGCCACCTACGGCTTTCTGGGTTATCCCCTGCTGCAGAGCGCGGACATCCTGATCTACAAGGCCGGCATGGTGCCGGTGGGGGAGGATCAGGTGGCCCATGTGGAGCTGACCCGCGAGGTGGCGCGGCGCTTCAACCACCTCTACGGCCGGGAGCCGGGCTTTGAGGAGAAGGCCGCCGGGGCCATGAAGAAGATGGGCAAGAAGGCGGCCCGCCTGTATGGACAGTACCGCAAGGCCTACCAGGAGCAGGGGGATCAGGGGGCGCTGGAGGCGGCCCGGGCCCTGCTGGAAAGCCAGCAGAATATCAACGTGGGGGACCGGGAGCGCCTGTTCGGCTACCTGGAGGGGGGTGGACGCATCATCCTGCCGGAGCCCCAGCCGCTGCTGACCAAGGCCTCCAGGATGCCGGGGCTGGATGGCCAGAAGATGTCCAAATCCTACGGCAATACCATTGCCCTGCGGGATGATCCGGCCGACATCGAAAAGGCCCTGCGCACCATGCAGACGGACCCGGCCCGGGTGCGGCGCAATGACCCGGGTGATCCGGAAAAATGCCCGGTGTGGCAGTGGCACCAGGTCTATTCCGGCGATGATGTGAAAAACTGGGCGCGGGAGGGCTGCCGCTCGGCCGGCATAGGCTGCATCGAATGCAAGCAACCGGTGATCGATGCGGTGCTGCGCGAGCTGATGCCCATCCAGGAGCGGGCCCGGGAGTATGTGGAGCAGCCGGAGCTGGTGCGCAATATCGTTGCCGAAGGCTGTGAGGCGGCCCGCGACCTGGCCCGGGAGACCCTGGACGAGGTGCGGCATGTCATGTCGCTGGTCTACCGCTAGTCGCTCCCCGCAAAATAAGCTGTAAATTCAGTTTGCTGTAGGAGAAGCGGCTTTAGCCGCGAAGACAAAAGCACCGTTTCTGGATGATCAGTACAAAGAGGCCGTGATGGAACAAACCGAGCTGGTGCGGGACAACCCCCCGCATCCCGAACAGCAGGAGATGCCCTTTGCCGTGGTCCAGGGCGAACCCGTGGTCACGCTGCCGAAGGATCTCTATATCCCCCCCGATGCGCTGGAGGTCTTCCTGGACGCCTTTGAGGGACCCCTGGACCTGCTGCTCTATCTCATCAAGCGCCAGAACCTCGATATCCTGGACATCCCCATCGCCCAGATCACTGCCCAGTACATGGAGTACGTGGACATGATGAAGGAACTGCGCCTGGAACTGGCCGGGGAGTATCTGCTGATGGCCGCCATGCTGGCCGAGATCAAGTCCCGCATGCTGCTGCCGCGGGTGGAGGAAGAGACCGAGGAAGGGCAGGACCCGCGGGCCGAACTGGTGCGGCGCCTGCAGGAGTACGAGCGCTACAAGCAGGCGGCGCAGGATATCGATGCCCTGCCCCGGCAGGGCCGCGACACCTTCCAGCCGGAGGTGATCGTGCCGGACCGGGTGGTGGAAAAGCGCCAGCCGGAGGTCGCCCTGCATGAAATCCTGGCCGCCTTCAAAGAGGTGCTCGAGCGGGCGGACATGTTTTCCAATCTCCACGTCAGGATGGAGCCGCTGTCGGTGCGGGAGCGCATGTCCAGGGTGCTGGCGGCGGTCAACAGCGACACCTTTGTCGAATTCACCAGCCTGTTCGACTGCAAGGAGGGCCGTTCGGGGGTGGTGGTCACCTTCCTGGCCATCCTGGAGCTGTTGAAGTCCTCTTTGCTGGAGATAGTGCAGGCCGGGCCTTTCGGCCCCATTCACGTCAAGGCGGCGGTGTCCTGAGGCATCGGTGTTGCCCCCGCAGCCAATTTTGAAAAACCAAGGGTCCCGAACATGTCATCCGAACTGAAGCTGAAACAAATCATCGAGGCCGCCCTGCTGGCGGCGGGCAGGCCCCTGACCCTGGATGAACTGCTGGCCCTTTTCGACGTGACGGAGCAGCAGGACCGCAAGGCCGTGCGCCAGGCGCTGGAGGCCCTGAGCGCCGATTACGAGGGGCGCAGTATCGAGCTGCGGGAGGTCGCCTCCGGCTTTCGCATTCAGGTGCGGTCCGAGTTCGCACCCTGGGTTTCGCGCCTGTGGGCGGAGCGCCCCCCCCGCTATTCCCGCGCCCTGATGGAGACCCTGGCGCTGATCGCCTATCGCCAGCCCATCACCCGGGGAGAGATCGAGGAGATCCGCGGGGTCAGCGTCAGCAGCAATATCATCAAGACCCTGATGGAGCGGGAGTGGGTCCGGGTGGTGGGCCAGCGGGACGTGCCGGGCAGACCCTCCCTGTATGCCACCACCAAGGCCTTCCTGGACTACTTCGGCCTGAAGTCGCTCAGCGAGCTGCCGACGCTGGCGGAAATCAGGGATCTGGATTCCATCAACCGCGAGCTGGATCTCGAACTCCCGGGCATTCCCGCTGCCGCCGGGGATGCCACCGGCGCCATGGCCGATGAGGCAACGGACCCCACCCAGGCGGATGAGGACGAAGCACCCCCGGAGGCGCTGCTGGCCGAAGACGCCTGCAACAGCGGGGAGGAATCCCCGGATCATGTCTGAACAGCAGGGCGAACGCCTTCAGAAAATCCTGGCCAACGCCGGATTCGGCTCCCGCCGGGAGATAGAGAACTGGATCAGGGAAGGGCGGATAGAGATCAACGGCCGGAAGGCCCGGTTGGGAGACCGGGCCGGCCCGGATGACCGCCTCAAGCTGGATGGCCGGGTGGTGCAGGCCGGCAGGCTGGCGCCGGCCAGGCGCCGGGTCATCATCTACAACAAACCGGAAGGGGAGGTGGTGACCCGCTCCGATCCCCAGGGGCGGCCCACCGTGTTCTCCCGCCTGCCCCGCCTCAAGAGCGGACGCTGGATTGCAGTGGGCCGCCTGGACATCAACAGCGCGGGCCTGCTGCTGTTCACCACCGATGGTGAACTGGCCAACCGGCTCATGCACCCCTCCCAGCTCATTGAACGCGAATACGCCGTGCGGGTGCTGGGCGAGGTCGACGAGGGGATGCTGAAAAGCCTGACCGGCGGCATCGAGCTGGAAGACGGCCCCGCCCGCTTCGAGGATATCGTCGAATCCGGCGGCAGCGGCGCCAACAGATGGTTCCATGTCGTGATCATGGAGGGCCGTAACCGTGAGGTGCGCCGCCTGTGGGAGGCCGTCGGGGTCAGGGTCAACCGGTTGATCCGGGTGCGCTTTGGTCCCATCCTCCTCGGCAGCCGGCTGTTTGCCGGCCACTGGCGGGAGCTGGAGCCCGACGAGCTCGAACGGCTCCTGAAAACGGCCGGGATGGACGGGAGCCGCCCCCGGCAAAGGCGTGGCGGGGCCCGGCCAAAGGCCGGCCGGGCCCGAGGGAACGCCCGGCGCCGGAGGAACTGCTGAAGGGATTCCCAGGAGACGGTTTGTATGCTTGATTGCGATGGTGATATTGAGTGATCGCCCGGCACCGGGGCCCAGTGCCCCCTTCTGATTTCAAACCCCGCAAGAGCGAATTGCAAAGGATCTTCCGGCGCATGCTGGCGGCCTATGGTCCGCAGCACTGGTGGCCTGGCGATTCTCCCTTCGAGGTCATGGTCGGGGCCATCCTGACCCAGAATACCGCCTGGCCCAATGTGGAAAAGGCGATAGCCAATCTCAAGCGGGCCGGGCTGTTATCACCGGGCGGATTGGCGGCCGCCCCCCCTGACCAGGTGGCCGGGCTGATCCGGCCATCCGGTTATTTCAACATCAAGGCCGGGCGGCTCCGGTGTTTTTGTGTATTCCTGCTGGAGAAAGGAGGAGAGGAGGCGCTGCGCCGGGAGGAAACCGCCGTCCTGCGCAAGGCCCTGCTGGAGGTGCACGGCGTCGGGCCGGAAACGGCGGATGACATGCTGCTTTATGCCTTCCAGCGCCCGGTGTTCGTGATCGATGCCTATACCCGCCGGATTTTTTACCGCCTGGGATTGGCGCGGGGGAGCGAATCCTACGAGGCGCTGCGCCAGGGGTTCGAGTCGGCCTTGGGGCCGGACGTGGACCTGTTCAATGAGTACCATGCACTGATCGTGCGTCACGCCAAGGAGGCCTGCGGCAAAAAGCCTGACTGCGGGGCCTGCTGCCTGGCGGATATCTGCGCCGCTAATACTCCGTCAACCTGATAATTTAGGATATAAAAACATTTAACCGCAGAGGACGCAGAGGTGCGCAGAGAAATGAAATGCTAGCCAGCTTATTGATAATAAATAAAAACCTCTGCGAATCTCTGCGTCCTCTGCGGTTAATATTTATCTTTTACCAATCCTAATTTATAAAATTG
>DRKS01000075.1 GCA_011051655.1 Sedimenticola sp. | reverse complement strand
CCCTTCGGGCCAGCCGGAAAGCGGTCATCTGCGTTGTTGCGCTCCCTTGAATTAGCGCTGCTAGTCCTGCGGTCGCGCGCCTAGCAGCTAACCGCTTTCCGGCTGGCTGCATCCCAAGTTATCACCTTGACGGAGTACTAGTTTTTACGCGATTCCTTACGATCTTCCAGGTCTTTCATATAGGCCTGCAGGCCCGTGTACACGGGCGGCGTATCCTTTGGGATATTCCTTTTTATCCACCTCACCAAGTCCACCCATATCCGCCGGATCTCTCTTTCCTTCGGCATGATTCCGGCGTGCTTCAGCTCAATGGTCACCACCGGGATATTCATTTGCACGCCTGCATAATTACCCAGTGATCCCGGATAGGTTCCCAGCAGATTGAGGTGGAGCCGCCCCAGCCTCTTGGGACCATGTGGCGGCCCGTCGAAATCCACCACCCCATAGGGGGCATGGACGGAAACGATAACATCGGGACGGAATCTCTCAATCTCCTTGGCCAGCCAGTAGGCTTCGGGTTCGCTCAACGGCGCCGGCCCCGGATAACGCCGCGGGCTGCGGCCCGTGCGCCTTATCCAGTAATCTCCCAGGGCCCGCTTTTTCCAGTCCGGGGTGGGGAAGTTGCGGTTCAGATCCACCCCGTTGGCATTGGTGCGCTGCGCGTTCCTTCGCAGCAGGCCGTCCGGGTTGAGCGCCGGAACGACCTTCCAATGAAACAGGCCGGAGTGATACTTATCGAGGATGCGCATCCATTTGAATACAATGCTGACCGAGCTGAGTTCATCGCCATGAATGCCTCCCAGCAGGAGCACGCGGGCCTGGGGTTTTCGGGGAAAAACCGGGGGATAGATCTTTTCCAGTATGGGTCTGCCCTTTACGGAATAATCACCCGTGGCCCGAAGCCCGCGGCCCGCGCAATCACTCGAACGGACGGAAGCAAGCCGCGCCGCAATCTGCAAACACGCCTGCCGGGCGGTTTCTGCGTCTTCCTCCTTGTGCTTATCATTGGCGGCGCCGGCATTCGCAGCCAGCGCCAACGCCAGGGCAACGGCATACGCCTTAGTCACCCGCCTCCCCCGGGCCGGCCTTACTTGGCGCATCGGAAGCCGACATCACGATATCCCTCGGTGGGCTTCCCTTTTTCCCGGTGAGAGGTGGAGTAATAGAGCGGCAGATTATAATGGCCCATGCCGCCCCAGCCGCCGCCTCTCACCACTTTGTACTGTTCGCCGTATTTCGGATCCTTGTATCCCTCCCCGCCGGGGTATGGCTTGTACCAGTCCTCGACCCATTCCGCCACGTTTCCCGCCATGTCATAAAGACCGTAGGGGCTTTTGCCGTTCTCATACTTCCCGACGGCAATGGGTCCGCCAAAGTTGGATTGGTTGTTCGCACGGTCGCGGCTGTATTCGTTGCCCCAGGGGTACTCCCTGCCATCTATGCCTCGCGCGGCCTTTTCCCACTCCGCTTCCGTCGGCAGCCTCTTGCCTCTCCAGCGGCAATAGGCCTGGGCCGCATACCAATGGACGGAATGAACAGGGTAGTCTCCCTCGCCTTCAGGATAAACGCCGTTTTTCCAGTAGCCCAGCGGCGCGACCCTCACCCGCCCCTTCATGGCGTCAACGAATTCCTGGTAGGCCCTGTTGGTCACTTCATACTTATCGATATAGTAGCCCTTCAGCCAGACCCTTCGCTGGGGCTTTTCATTCATGTAATAGGGCGCGCTTCCAAAACGGAGGCCCATGGCCTCCACGTCGACCTTGTCGGTCCCCATAATGAACTCGCCTTCCGGAATATAGACCATGCCTTGCGGCCCGGGCAGCGCCCTGACCGCGGCTGCCGCGGCCGGGGATCCGGAAGGCTGGCGGACGCCTTCGGTTTCCTTTTCGCTTTTCGGCAGCCCTTGCATATCGGCCTCGCCGATTTCGATGTTGTCTTCGCCCTTCGCCAGCAGCCGCACATAGGCAAGCACATTCCAGCGCTCGGTCTCGTTCAACACCTCCCGCCATGGCGGCATGTACAGACGGGACTTGGTGTCTTTGATGATGCCGTTTTCAATCGACTTCATCAGTTCCTCATCCGGCCGGCTCATTCTTTCCACGTCATGGACGAAGTCGATGGGCTTGGGTTTTACCGCAATGCCGATGGCGCCGTCTCCCCGCCCTTTCCTTCCGTGACAGTAAAAACAGTACTTGGTATAGATGGCCTTGCCGTTTCTCAGATCGATTTTGCCGCTCCGGGAGCGCGACTGGACGGTCTCGGCGGCGCTCGCGTTCTGGCTGAAAAGCAAGAGCGATGCTGTAAGAATGGACAGGCAACTGACAGCCATCCACGAAAAGGGCGTTTTCAAACGGCTAACCTCGTTCATCGACATGGATTGACCAGGGCTTCCTCAGGGATCCTTCGCACAGCGAAAGCCGAAGCTGAAGTTCTTCGTCATGGGGTGAAAGAAAATGCGGTTATAGGTTGGGGCGCTGATGCCGCACCTGTAATAGGTGCAGTCATACCAGGAACCGCCCTTGACCACCCGGTAAATTTCACCTTCGTTCGGATCCTTGTGGGTGTTTCCAGGATAGGCCTTATACCAGCTTGCCGTCCACTCGAAGACGTTGCCCGCCATGTCGTAGAGGCCATAGGGGCTTTTGCCATTCTCGAAGGATCCGACCTTCATTGTCCGGCCGTGGCCGTATTGGGGCGTATTTCCCTTGTTTTTATCGAACTCATTGCCCCAGGGAAACACCCTGCCATCGGTGCCCCTGGCGGCCTTCTCCCATTCGAATTCCGTCGGCAGACGCTTGCCCGCCCACTCGCAATAATCGTGCGCATCCCTCCAGCTTACAAAAACGACGGGGAAGTCCTCTTCGCCCTTTGGGATATCGTTATTGTGCGTCACCCAATGATCCGGCAGACGATGCCCCGTGGCCTGCACGAATTCCTTATACTTGGCATTCGTCACTTCATACTTGTCTATGAAGTAGTCCGGCAAATACCGCTTATGCTCCGGCCCCGACTTCGGCCACCAGTCATTGGTGCCCATGATGAATTCGCCGGCGGGCACCAGCACCATATCCTCCGGCGTGCCCTGCTTTTCAGCCGGACGCTCCGGTTGCGCCGCCGCCGGCTTGTCCGGCGGCCCGGCCAGTGCGACCCGGTAGGTCATATCCTCCAGCGGGACCTTGTAGCGTGAATCGATATCCAGAAAGCGCTGGCTGTAGTCCGCATTGTGGCACCGCAGGCACTCAGGGTCATTGGAGTAATCAATGGCGGGACGTCTTTCCTGGGCGTGGCACAAAGCACAATTTGGCACGCCGGTTTCGAAATATTCCGCAATCTGCTCACGTTGGATATCGGGAAATATATCGGCGGCGCCGCGGTCACCCCCATGGCCTTCGGCCAGCGCCACCGTGACCGGGGCCAAAACCAGGAGGAACCACAGAAAGGGAAAAGCCACCGTTTCAAACGGCCTGAGGGTCTTTCCCGCTAGCGAAGGAACTGGGGACGGCATTGGATTGGATCCACAAATGGAGAAAAATCAAGGGGTTCCATTCTGCTTCAGCAGTGGCGCCAGTGTCAAGGAAAAGCCCCTCATCCAGGTCAATACACCCTTGCGCGCAACGCCTTGGTGCGGCCGTGTTTGATTTTACGCTCCAACCGCCGCTCCCGGGATGCCCGCGTGGGCTTTGTGGGTATGCGTTTTTTGGGTCTCGACAGGGCCTCCTGGATCATTGATCGCAGCCGCTGCAGCGCCTCTTCCCGGTTCATCTCCTGGCTGCGGTACTGCTGGGCCTTGATGATAATGACGCCATCCTTGCTGAGGCGCCGGTCTTTCAGTCTCAGCAGGCGCTGTTTGCAGATGGCCGGGAGGGAGGAGGCCCTGATATCAAAACGCAGGTGAATAGCGCTGGAGACCTTGTTGACGTTTTGACCGCCAGCACCCTGCGCCCGTATGGCGCTGATTTCTATTTCGGCATCGGGGATGCCGATTTGGCTGGTGATCTTGAGCATTCTTCCAATCCAGGGTGTGGCGCGGGCCATGAGCAAGCCCTTACCCGGCATAATAGCAAACCGCGCCCATGGATCGGCCCTCAAATATTATGCCTTTAATTCCCAAGCCGGGCGGAAAAACCTGTCAACCCCCATGCCGAAATGAGATAAAATGCCTTTCCAAGGATAAAACCCAACCCCTCCATTATAAAAAATGGATATCGCGGCCTCATTGCTGGAAGCAGACATGCTGCCACCAAGGGAGGAACCTCCGCAGGAATATCCGGGAGATAGCAGTTGAGCTGTACGGCAGTGGACCACAAAGCGGCCTCCCCTCATTGTCAGCATCGAGTTCCCCATGGCTTGAGCGGGCTGCGCATTCCGCGACATCACCCTGAAAAGGTTGCCGGGCGCGCATGACCATGTCGAACGGTGACACCGGCAAAGCGCCTGGCCGGCGTCCCCTGCTTCAATCCAACAGTGATGCGCTGATCTCCATCGATACGGAATGCCGCATCTATCATATGAATCCCCTGGCCGAGCTGTTGACCGGCTGGCCGAGGGACGAGGCCCAGGGTCAGCCCCTGACCAGGGTTTTCGATCTGCTCGATGAACGGAGCGGGGAGCCCGCCATCGAGCTTGTGACCCAATGCCTGGCCAAGGGACAGGTGGCGGCGACCATTGGCCGCACCCTGCTGCGCGACCGCTCGGGAAACAGCATTCCCATCCGGGTATCGGTTGTCCCGCACATGCACCCGGATGGGGACATCACGGGGGCGGCAATCGTCTTCAAGGACATCTCCCGGGAGCGCCGCCTGGCCCAAAAGATGAGGCACCACGCCACCCACGATGCATTGACCGGGCTGGTAAACCGGCTGGAATTCGAACGGCGGCTGCACAATGCCCTGAAAGGCAACCAGGAGCATGGCGGCCGTTACATCCTGGGCTGCCTGGACCTGGATCAATTCAAAATCGTCAACGATACCGTCGGCCATGCCGCCGGCGACCGGCTGCTGAAACAGATTTCATACCGGTTGCTGGAGCAGTTGCGTGACAGGGATACGCTGGCGCGGCTTGGCGGTGACGAATTCGCCCTCCTGCTGGACAACTGCCCCCTGGAACAGGCCGTCCAGATCGTCCGCAAGCTCATTTCCAGCATCAGTGAGTTCCAGTTCTCCGTGGGAGAGCGCAGCTTCCGGATAGGGGCCTGCGTCGGCCTGGCCGAGGTCGATGCCGACAAGGCGGAGACCGCGGCCCAACTGCTGGCGCAGGCGGACAATGCCTGTTACCAGGCCAAGAGAAAGGGCCAGAACCAGGTGGCGATCTACCGCGGGAACGGCGCCGGGCAGCCCCGGCGCTGCCTCCCGGTCAATCATGCGCAGGAGTTGAGAGAGGCGATCGAACATAATCGCTTCCGCCTTGGCCTCCAGCCGGTCATCAGCCTGGGCGAGGGGCACACCACCCCGATATATTATGAATTCCTGCTGCGCCTGCGTAATCCCGGGGGGGAGATCCTGCCCCCCGCCGCCTTCCTGCCGACCGCCGAACGCTGCGGTCTGATAACGGCCATCGACCGCTGGGTGATTCAAACCGCCTTCCGTGGCATTTCCGGCAAAGGCGGGGATGCAAGGGGGCAATGCTACGCCATCAACATCTCCAAGCAATCCCTGTCCGACGACAGCCTGCCGGGTTTCATCAAAGAACAACTCATTGGGTTTTCGCTTTCGGCAAACCAGATTTGTTTCGAAATCAACGAAGCGGCCGCCATGTCCGATCTCTACCGGACGGCGGGTTTCATCACCCAGCTCAAGGCCGAGGGCTTCCGCTTCACCCTGGACGGCCTCGGCGAAGGGCTGCTGCCCTTCCACTGCCTGAAAAAGCTTCCCGTGGACTACCTGAAGATATTCGGCGGCCTGGTGTGCAACATGACCGACGACCCGGTAAGCTTCGCCATGATCGAGTCGATAAACAATATCGGCCACAGGCTGGGCATCCGGACCATTGCCGGGCAGGTGGAGAACGACCTGACCCTGCGGTCGCTGAAACGGCTGGGTATCGATTACGCCCAGGGTTTCGGCATCGAGGAACCAACGCTCAAACAAACATGCTCCGCAGACTGTGGGACCGGCCTGGCCGGCTAGTACTCTGTCAACCTGATAATTTAGGACACAAAAACATTTAACCGCAGAGGACGCAAAGCTGCGCAGAGAAATGAAATGCCAGCCAGCTTATTGATAATAAATAAAAATCTCTGCGAATCTCTGCGTCCTCTGCGGTTAATATTTATCTTTTACCAATCCTAATTTATAAAATTGATGAAGTACTAGTTTTTTATCCCCACCCCCCGCCGCAGCAGGCTCAGGCTGAAGATGGTCAGCACCGAGATGAACAGCAGGATGATGCCGAAGGCCACGCCCAGGCTGATATCCGACACGCCGAGGATGCCGTAGCGGAAGGCGTTCACCATGTAGAGCACTGGGTTGGCGAGGGAGACCTGTTGCCAGAACTCGGGCAGCAGTTGGATGGAGTAGAAGACCCCGCCCAGGTAGGTCAGGGGGGTGAGCACGAAGGTGGGCACGATGGAGATATCGTCAAAGCTCTTGGCGAAGATGGCGTTGATGAACCCGGCCAGGGCGAAAAGCACGGAGGTCAGCACGAATATGGCGAGGGTCAGCAGGTAGCTGTGGATGCCGACGTCGGCAAAAAACAGGGACACCAGGGTGACGACAATGCCCACCACCACCCCCCGCGCGACGCCGCCGCCCACATAGCCCGCCAGGATCACCCAGTTGGGAACGGGGGAGATCAGCAGTTCCTCGACATGGTGCCCGAACTTGCTGAAGTAGAACGAAGAGACCACGTTGGCGTAGGAGCTGGTGATCACCGACATCAGGATCAGGCCGGGCACGATGAATTCCATGTAGCGGTAGCCGCCCATCTCGCCGATGCGCTCCCCGATGAGGGCGCCGAAGATGACGAAATAAAGCGCCGTGGTGATGCCGGGCGGGACCACCGTCTGCACCCAGATGCGCATGAAGCGCAGTATCTCCTTGGTGAGGATGGTCTGGAAGGCGATGCGGTTGAGAGAAGCCTGGTTCATCCGCCATTCCCGCCGTGGGCGCCCTTCACCATATCCATGAACAACTGCTCCAGCCGGTTGTGCTTGCTGCGCATCCCGATCACCTCGATACCGTTGTCCGACAGGATCTTGAACAGACCGTTGACGCTCTGCCCCTTGGGCACATCCACCTCCAGCGTCAGATCATCCAGGCGTTGCAGGGCATAGCCGCCCATGGCTTGTCCCGGCAGTTCCACCAGTCTTTCCCGCAGATTCAGCTCGAAGGTCTCGGTGCGCAGCTTGTCGAGGAACCGGGAGAGGCTCGAGTGTTCGATGATCTCGCCGTGGTTGATAATGGCGATATGGCGGCACAGGCGCTCCGCCTCCTCCAGGTAGTGGGTGGTGAGGATAATGGTGGTGCCCTGGCCGTTGATCTCCCGCAGGAGATCCCACATGGCGTAGCGGATCTCGATGTCCACCCCCGCGGTTGGCTCGTCCAGGATCAGCAGCCGCGGCCGGTGGGCCAGGGCGCGGGCGATCATCAGCCGGCGCTTCATGCCGCCGGAAAGGGCGCGGGCGATGGTCCGGCGCTTGTCCCAGAGATCCAGTTGCCGCAGGCACTCCCCGGCGCGACGGAAGGCCTCCCCGCGCTCGACCCCGTAATAGCCGGCCTGATTGGCCACGATCTCCTCCAGGGGCTCGAACTGGTTGAAGTTGAACTCCTGGGGCACCAGCCCGATGCAGCGCTTCACCGCCGCCGGGTCCGTATCCAGGTCGTGGCCGAAGACCCGCACGCTGCCACCGCTCTTGTTCACCAGGGAACAGACGATGCCGATGGCAGTGGACTTGCCCGCCCCGTTCGGCCCCAGCAGGGCGAAGAAATCCCCCTGTTCCACGTCCAGGTCGATACCCTTCAGGGCCTCGACGCCGTTGGCGTAGGTCTTGCGGAGATTGCGGATGGACAAAGCGGTCATGGGGTTCGACGATACCTCGGTTGAATGGAGCGGTATTTTAACCCGCATTTCTCACCAGGATTTGGTTTTTGGAACAATCTGGCTTCGCATCTTGAACGATCAGCCTTGAATCATAGCTACGGCTATGCTTCAGCGGCCGATCGTCCAACCTGCTTCGCCAGCTTGCCCCAAAAATCCAAATCCTGGTGAGAAATGCGGGTTAACCGGAATGCCCCGGGCAGGTCGGGCCCAAGGCAATAAAGTTTCCGCCGGCCGTTTATTGAAATGAAAGCCGGACCTGTGCCAGAATTCCGCCCCTATGAATACCGGCAACCCGACCCTTCCTCCCTCACCCACCCTGCCCCGGCCCCTGGCCTGGCCGCTGGGCCTGATCCCCGTGGCGGCCCACAGCACCGTGCTGGTCTCGCTCCTGAACCGGGTCTTCGCCACGGCCCTGCGGGAGGGCGAAATGGACTTCCTGGATGGCAAGATCATGCTGGTGCGGGTGCGGGACGCGGGGCTGCGCTACCGGCTCACCCTGAAAAACGGCAGGCTGCGGGTGGCCCTCGGGCGGCGGCCCCATGACCTCAGCATCGAGGGCACCGTCTACGACTTCCTGCTGCTGGCCACCCGCCGCGAGGATGCCGACACCCTGTTCTTCAACCGCCGGCTGCGCCTCGGCGGCGACACCGAGCTGGGGCTCTACATGAAGAATTTCCTGGACGCCCTGGAGCTGGAAGGCCCCTGGACCTCCAGGCTGGTGAAGGTGCTGGACGGCGCCACCACCGTCATGGGCCGGTTCGGCTAGCGGTACTGATCCAGCGTGCCGGCATCGATGCCGGGCTTCCCGTGCCAGTAGCCGTCGCAGGGCCCGATGGGCATGAGTTCATTCAGCCGCGCCGCGCCGTCCCGGGGGTTCTCCTCCCCCGTCAGGCAGCGGTGAAATATCCCGATGATCTCCTCCGTGTGCTCCGCCTGGGGACTGATGCGCAGCACATCCACACCGAGGGCGCGCAGCTCGTCCAGCTCTGACAGCAGATTGAAGGTATGGGCCGACTGGGTCTGGATGCCGTTCAGGGCCAGGAAGCGGGTCTGGTCCTGGGCGGACAGGGTCAGGCCGTCCGGATACTCGCCGCACTTGTAATCACAATCGTCCTTGGGGAGATTGTGGGCCCGGGCGGTGAAACAGCGGGCGGAATAGGCCAGGGGCAGGCGGCCGTAGGCGAAGACCTCCGTCTCCACCCCCTCGGGGCGCTCGTCCTGCATATCCGCCAGGGTGTCGTGCGACAGTTCAACCGGATAGGTCCAGCGGCGCAGGCCCAGCTTCGCCAGCCTGGCCAGGGTGCGCTGGTTGTAGACATTCACGCTGGGACCGGTGACGAAGGGACGGCCATCCAGCATGTGCAGGGCCCCCAGGTCGTTGGCCTCCACCATGAATCTGCCGTTCTCGCAGATGCGGCGCATCATTTTCAATTCCGACTCCGCCTCCAGCAGGGTCATGGTGGAAAGCAGCACCTCCTTGCCCGCCGCCGCCAGGCGCTCGCCGATCTCCATCCAGTCGCCGAACCGGACCACGGCGCGCTTGGAGCATACCACCTCCCCCAGATAGACGATATCCACCGGCGTTTGGGCGATGCGCTCGTAGAATTCCAGGGTCTTGTCCCTGGACCAGAAATAGAGGATGGGACCAAGTGATAGTTTCGGTTGTGTACTCATAATACTCGATCTGTAGTCTCAAACATGCAGTACCCGGACGGCCTGCCGCCCGGTAATCTGGCACCCGGCCAGAGATCATCCAGAAAGGGGACCTTTCTCTTCGCAACTGAAGCCGCTCCCACAAAATAAGCCGTAAATTCCGTGGGTTGTGGGAGCGGCTTCAGCCACGAAGGATTTTGCACATGGTTTCCGGATGAACGCCAACTGAAAACCGTCCCTTATTGCCAGGGGCGGTGATAGGCGCCGAAGGTGGTCTGGGTGCCTTCCGAGACCTTGCCCAGTTCGGCCAGCCACTCGGTCTTGGGCTTGAAATGCTCCGGGTCGCGCTTGCAGGCGTCCAGGGCGGCGCGCCATACCCGGGTGACCTGTTTCACGTATACGGGACTGCGCTGGCGGCCCTCGATCTTCACCGCGGCGATGCCCGCCTTTTGCAGTTCGGGCAGCAGTTCCATGGTGTTGAGGCTGGTGGGCTCCTCGATGGCGTGATAGGTGTTGCCCTCCACCTCGAACCGGGCCTTGCAGATGGTGGGATACCCCGCATTCTCCCCCTTGCCCACGCGCTCGATGAGAATGCCCCCCAGCCGGGTCTCCAGGCCCTCGTCGGTCTCCCGCCACTCCACGGCGCTGGCCGGGGAGCAGGCGCCGAAGGTGTTGGGGGAATCGCCGGTGGCGTAGGACGACAGCAGGCAGCGCCCCTCCACCATGACGCAGAGACTGCCGAAGCCGAACACCTCCACGTCCACCGGGCTGTTCTCCACCACATGCTTCACCTGGGACAGGGAAAGCACCCGCGGCACCACCACCCGGCGGATGCCGAAATTCTCGTGAAAGAAGCGGATGGCCTCGTAGTTGGTGGCGGAACCCTGCACCGACAGATGCAGGTTCAGATCGGGCCAGCGGCTGGAGGCATAGTCGAGCACCCCGATATCCGCGCCGATGAGGGCGTCGACGCCCATCTCCGCGGCCCGGTCCACGGCATCCCGCCAGCGCTCCCAGCCGCTCGGCTGCGGGAAGGTGTTAAGGGCCAGAAAGGCCCGTACGCCCTTTTCATGGGCGTAACGGATGCCCTCGATCATCTTGTCCGGCCCGAAATTCAGGCCGGCGAAATGCCGGGCGTTGGTGTCATCACGAAAACCGAAATAGACGGCGTCGGCGCCGTTATCAACGGCCGCCTTGAGGGAGGGCAGATTGCCAGCAGGACAGACGAGTTCCATAGTTCACACGCAATTCTGAGAAAAAGGTTGCAAGGTTACGGGGTTGTCGCCCCGACGGCAAGAGGTTAACGCACCCTGGGCGCTCCGCCGGGCCCGCAGCTCATTTTCGATGCCGTTCAGCACCGCCCACTTTTTGGCGCACCAGCCGGGCGCCAGCAGGATATCCGGGGAGCAGGTGCCGGTGACCCGGTGGTAGACCACATCCCGGGGTGTGCGCTCGATCATGTCGGCGGCGATGGCGAGATAGTCCCCGAACCCCAGGGTCTGGTACTCGCCGTCGCGCCACTGGTTGGCCAGCAGGGTCCCTTTCACCACGTGCAGGGGGTGCAGCTTGAGCCCATCGACCCCCAGTTCCAGCACCCGCTCCAGGCTCTCCAGGGCATGCCAGCGCTCCTCTCCGGGCAGGCCGATGATCAAATGGGTGCAGACCGCCAGGCCGCGCAGCCTGGCGGCGCGCACCGCCTGGCGGTATTCACCGAAGCCGTGGCCGCGGTTTACCCGGTCCAGGGAGGCGTCGAAGGCCGACTGGAGGCCGAGCTCCAGCCAGACCTCATAGCCCCTGGCCTGATAATCGGCCAGCAGATCGAGCACCTGATCCGGCACACAGTCGGGACGGGTGCCCACTGAAAGCCCCACCACGTCCGGTTCCGCCACCGCCTCGTCATACAGCCGGGCCAGATACTCGACATCGGCGTAGGTATTGGTATAGGCCTGAAAGTAGGCGATGAAGCGCTTCGCCCCCGTCCGCCGCGCAATCACCCTGCGGCCGGCCTCGATCTGCTCCGCCACCGATGGCGCCTCGCGCGCATTGGGGTTGAAGGAGGCGTTGTTGCAGAAGCTGCAGCCCCCCCGCCCCTTGCTGCCGTCCCGGTTGGGACAGGTGAAGCCGGCGTTGATGGCCAGCTTGTGCACCCGCCGGCCATAACGGCGCAGCAGATCCTGGCCAAAGGTATTGACGTAATCCGGCAGCGCCATCAGGTCTCTCGCGGGGTTTCTATGGGGGGCATGAGCGGACGGAAACAGCGATTCATGAATATGGTCCGGCCGCAAACGCAAGCGCGCCGCCGGGAAAGAGGCCCTAATGATAACCGATTATGCCCCATATTTCCCCATCAGAGGACAACCCGAGATCCGCGATTGACTATGGCACATGGCACAAGCTCTTGATTCCACGGCACTTCAAAAAAATGCCTGCTTAACCTATGGGTGAAGCCAGGTTTTTTTAAAGCACTGTGAAACCAATATCTTGCACTTTGTATCCACAATCAATCACGGATTTTGGGACAAGGTCTGGACATCGGCGCACAGGTCGACCATTATGCGCGCCTGAATAACCGCATCCGGAGACGGGTATTTGCCATGCAACCCCGGCCGGCGACGGAATGTCCGGACCGCCATGACTCTGGCCCCGAACAGATAAGACACAACTTGAGCAAAGGTAACAAACAGTGAGTATAGATTTGACAAACGAGGCACAAGCAAGTGACGAAGAAGGGGCTGTCAGCCCGCGCATACCCGTGGCGGCGCTGTTGCTGTCCATATGCCCCGGGCTGGGACATCACTATGCCGGATATCTGGTGCGGGGAGTCGTCCTCTATATAACCCTTATCGTTCTGTCCTGGCTGGCCGCTGTCGCCTTTATGTTCGTGGACAGCAGGGTCAGCGCCGTTTTTCTGGCGGTCCCTTTTATCGGCGTCGCCGTCATCGCCCTTGACGCCTACCGCCTGGCCCGAAAACAGCCCAAGGACTACCGCCTCCAGTGGTTCAACCGGGGCTGGGTCTATACGGCGGTCTTTCTGACCCTCGTCGTTACGGTCAACCCCCTCATGGATCAGATCGCCGGCAAGCATATTGTCCGGGCCTATTTCATCTCCTCCCCCGGCATGAGCCCGACGATACTGAGACACGATATCGTCCTGGTCAATAAAATGGCCTCCCCGGGAAGGGGGGATATTGCCCTGATCGAGTTCAGGGATGAGGAAAAGGATTCACTGACAAATCTGAAAAGCAGCCAGCTCATCGGCCGGATCATCGGTCTGCCCGGAGATGTCGCGGAGATCAATGAGAAGGGCGTCTTCATCAACGGCAAGAAGCTGGACGAACCCTATGCCTCTTTTGAGGAACCGACGAGGACCGGCGCCATGTATGACGAAATCAGCCATTTCGGTCCGGAACAGGTTCCGACCGGCGCCTATTTCGTCCTCGCCGACAACCGCACCTATGGATTCGACAGCCGGCTCCTCGGCTTCATCGAGAAGGAAAGGATCGGCGGGAAGGTGACCAAGGTATTCTGGTCATGGAACCGGGACGAAGGCCACTTCAAATGGGAGCGGACCGCCATGCCCCTCAAATAGGCCGCCAATACATGGGAGACAGAAGGGCGCTTCTTGCGCCCTTCGTTCAATAAGGCTCCTTGCTCAGCGATTCCTTGGTAATCGAGTGGCAGCGTCGGCAGTTCATGTAGGTGCTGGCGGGAAAAGAGACCTTGCCATGGCATTTGCCGCACCATTTTCCCTGCTCTATCCCCTTCATGTTCATGCCGGTGGTGCTCCCTATTTTTTTCTTGAAGGGCTCGGGGTGGCAACTGTCACAGCTGATCCAATAGGTATGCATGCCATGGGGGAAGGCCACATCGGCCATTAGAAAGACGTTGGCCTGAAACAGGATGATGTTGTCATAAAACCCTTCATAGGGTTCCTCCGGCTCTCCCGCCAGGTTGTCCCTGGGCCGGATCAGGCCGTCGGTCACGGCCTTTGTCCAATTCACCATGCCGAACCTGTCCTTCGGCAACAATTCGAGGGCGGGCGCATCCCCTATAATCCCGCCTTCTCCTTTAAAAGGACTGAGATAGCCGGGGGTGCTGAAGATTTTGAGTTCCCGCAGAAGCTCCCGCAGCATCTGTTCCTGGGTGGCATTACAGTGAGACTTCAATTCCTTGGCGCAGACAGGCGCGGAGGCGCCCGAATTTTCGGGCGCCTCCGCGTACGTTTGCTGCGACTGCCAACAGAGCAGTGTTATGAATGCCAAGCGTCCCAGGAAAAACGCTTTTCTTGCGGCCCCAGACCTTTCAAGGGGCATGGTGTACTACTCTCACAGCTATTTCTTGGTTACGGCCTGTCCCGAACCTTTCTTGGGTGAATTATGGCAGCGGGCGCAATCGGTCAATGGGAAGGAAACCTTGCCATGACACCTGCCACACCACTTGCCCTTGGTGATACCCTGCATGGTCATGTTGTTCTTGCCCTTGGCCATGATGAAAATGCCGGTATGGCAGTTTTCGCACTTGAGCCAATAGGTATGGGCCTTATGAGGGAAAAGTACGTCATTGACGAAATCCCCTTTGGCCGGGATGAGAACATTCATGTCGAACGGGGGTATTACCGGGGCCCCGGGCTTCAGCGACTCTTTTGGATCGATGATTTTTTGATCCACCAGGGCGATCCAGTCGATCAGGCCAAACTTGTCCTTTGGCAGGGCCGCGCTGGCCAGGGCCTCAGGGTGCTCGCCCATTCCGATGCGATACGCATCCGACACCGCTTTATTCGGGTCCCCCATGCCCGCCATTTTGCCGGTGATACTCAGATAGATCGAACTCCGGGGATCATCCGGCCCATAGGGGGATTTGGCTTTTTTCGGTGCCGCCTTGGGCTTTTTGGGGCTTGGCGGTGGTGACGGTGGCGGTGCGGCGGCAACCTTCGCCGGCGCGGGACCGGCTGCGGGCGCCGGCGCCTTGTCCGGCTGTACCTGTGCCTTCGCCAGTTTCGTTACCGTGGTTGCCGGCTTCTTCGGCTCGGCGGCCTTTTTGGGTGCCGGCGCCTTTTTGGCGGTGGCGGAAGCCCCGGCTTCAGTCGATGACTGCGGTTGAACCTGGGTGTCTGCGGCTTTACAACTGACAAGGGCCAGAGGAAGCAGCAGCACAGCAATCGGAAAGAGCCCCGTACATGTCTTGTTTATTTTCATTATGTCATCCTCCTACTGCCTTGGCTCAAATTCTGTAGAATGGCAGCGCTCGCAATAGAGGGCCTCCCACGCAATCTGGCCATTATGGCAAACGCCGCAGGCCTCACCTTCCATGATCCGGCGCATAGAGATATTGTTGCTCCCCCTTTTCATTTTGAAGATATCTTCATGGCACACCTTGCATTTGAACCGAATGCGATGAAACCAATGAGGAAACAGTACTGCTTTGACATCAGCCTTTTCCATGCTGTCGCGGGTAGAATCCATATAGATGTCGGCATATTCCCGGGCAAAAGCGTTCGAGGCTCCGCCGAGGATAAAGACCAATGCCAACGACATGACTAACAAGCTTTTACGGACCATTGTATTTCCTCTCGTTATTGTTTCGCCCAACTTAAATCCCGGCATCCTGAATCCCAATGTATACCGCTGAAATCGAATTCATTCCTGAAGGATGGCGAATAAAAAGCATTGCAATAACCGGCACTCCCGCCCAACATGGCCTCCTCCTCAACCATGTTCACCGCCTTGGGCCGCGCCACGGGCATCAATTGCTATTATTATCAGGCACATAACCGGGCCATCCATGCCCCTGGCCAACAATCGGCCTGTGGTCAAGCCCAATCAACCAACCGGCTATGTACTCCTACCGGTGCCGATCTCAACACTATTTGCACAGCAAGCCTTTGATCCACGTCAATCCTTCTATCATGACCAAGCTGGGCAGTCAACTATTCCAAACCGGCACCATACCCGGTTCCGGCGGCCAAAACCCATCGGGTCTCTACTGTGATATTGGGAAAAACAGGCTGAAAAATCAGGGCAATTCACACGCCGCCTCACCACCAGCCGGCGAGGCTGTTTCACTGCGTGCGCCAGGACGCCGGCACATGTTCCAGGAAATAAGGGAAATCTCCGTTGATAAATACGAATCCCACCAGTATTACCACCAGGACCTGCATCCATTTTTTGAGCTTGCGCAATAGAAATTCAGACAGCAAGAGATACGCCGGCGCAATAACGACAAACAAGTATCTCCCTTGTGTTCCCAGGGAGACATTGTGCGTCACCAGGTAACCGGGATAATGGTGAAAGGCCAAGAGCAACATAAAATACCCCAGGCAAACAAAGGCAAATATCCCCCATGCCCTGTCCCGTTGGTCGAATCGGATATTCCTGATAAAGAAAATAATTCCAGCCAATAAAATAAGGTTATATGCAGTAAGCTCTGCTGATGAACGCAGCATTGAGCGATGCGCCAGTATGCCGAAGATGGATGGCTTCAACTCCTGATTCCACACAACATTCAGATAATCATAGAAGTTCAGGGTCTCCGGTTTTTTCAGCCTGAACATCCGTTCATTCTGCAGCATGACCCGCGTGGCCTCTCTGTCACCGGCATGCCAGATACGGCCGGCCATATTCCAGGCCTGCTCAAAGGTAATCTTATTGTCCCGATACTGAGACAGCACCCAGCCCCGCGCAAAGATGCGGTTGGCCATGCAACTCTTCAGGTCCAGAACCTGGCTGCAGCCCGGTTTGATTTGTCCATAACGGACGATGTTGTTCCCATACAGAAGCAGGTTTGCGGACAGGCAGCCGGCGAGCAGGACCAGCAGGGCGATCACGGGTTTGTTGCCTGCCATGACTTGCTGTCTGAGTGATATGAAATCAGATTTCAACAGCCTGTTGCGCGCGGTCAACCAGACCAGGATCAGCAGAAGCGCCAGAGGCAGAAAGGAGGCCTTGGTCAGGGCCCCCAACCCCATGCAGATCAGAAACAACAGGCATGAAGTCGTGGCGCCCCTAGAGAGCAGCCGCACCAGAAAATAAACCGATAACAGCGCCAGAAGATTGACCAGATTGTCATAGTTGACCGAGGCCCATAAAAAACTGGACATGAGGGTGTTGGTGAGCATGACAAAGAACAAGATGCGGGCGAGCGGATTAGCCGTGACTTCACGCGCAAGACGGTATGCAACCACCAGGAACAAGAAGGCCAACGGAATATTGAACAGACGCAGGGTCAGATAGCTGTCGTTGCCCGTGAGCGCACTCGCCGCCCCCATGAGGTAGTGATAGAGGTAGGGGACGGACGAGACCAAACCAAACTGAAACGACGCCGGCGTATCAGTGATAAACAGCGGACTTGCGGCGGCGTAGAGCCGGATGAGTCCTACATGGGTGTGTTCATCCGGCGGCAGATCCGGAACGATGCCCATGGCGAAATAGAACAGCCGGGCGATAAAATAAACGCCAAGCGCCAGGGTGACTATGGGTTCCCAGCGCTTGGCGAGCCACTCGGGCAACGCAGACTTGATATTTTCCACGGCCCTTGTTGCGGTGAGGGGAGACTACATCAGAAGGGACGGCCGAAATCATCCGGTCGGCCGAAATCATCCGGCCGGCCCAGATCATTCCGCCGGTCGAATCCAAAAGAGTCAGACGGCCGGTTCTCCGTCAGCCGGCGCAGATAGGCCAGAAGATCCTCCATATCCTCATCATTGAAACGATGGGGAGGACAACTGCCGGCGGTGTAGAATCTTTCCGGGGTGCGGAAGTCGTTGCGGATGTTCTCCGCCAGTTCCTCATCCGTTTTGGTCAGCCGGTGCCACTCTTCAAAAAAGTTCGGGGCCATGCCATTTTGCCCGCGGCCGTCCGATCCATGGCACATGACGCAGCGCTGAGAATAAAACGCCCGGCCCCGGGCGGGATCGCCGAACTCACTGCTGGACACGGCAAGACCGCTCCACACCAAAGGATATGCCGCCATAACAAGCAATAACCATCGTTTCATTTTATCCCCCCTGCCGAGTGGGTTTATCCACCCGGCTGAAGCATCTATCAATGTTTCAGAAACCATATGCCGGGCGGCCGCCTGGCGTCGAGGCAAATGATGTGTTCACGCCGATCTGCATAATGATAACCGGAGCAGCCCCATAGGCGCCGCCGCCAAAGCGGCATCCGGGAACACCGTCCTTATCCTGATCGGCCGCATCCTTGACAAATTTGTCAATAGGGGCGGCATGCTCCGTGGCATCGGTTTTCGCCAGCCTCTCCACAAGGGCCGGGATCTCCTTTTGAATGAAATCCTCCAGCGATCTCGGCTCACCCGTGCCGGGACCTTCGCTCTGGAGCAGTCCCCCATCCTTCAATACCACCTGGATAAAATCACGGCTGCGCTTGGCAAAATCGTCTTTGTCCGGAAACACCAGATCCATATGGCGCAACCATCTCATAACGGAGCTGAAGAAGAGGCCGTCATAGGCCGATACCTTTACGCCCGCCGCCGCGCGATAGATACCATTCTCCCTGGACCAGAAAACGGGGTGTTCAGATTCATACAGCCTCGCCGCAACTTCGCGGTAACTGCCGTCACCCGCGGTTTCCTCCGCCGTGAGCATCACCGACATGGCGGCGACGGGATAGGAAAAATCCCGCATCAGGCTGCGTAAGCGGGCCCCGTTTTTCAGCAGGAAACCCCGCGGAATGGGTTTGCCCGAACCCAGCATTTTCCTGATATACCCGGCCTGCGAAAGGAGATGCCTGCGTGCGGATTTGTGCAGCGGATCCTTATCGGGCAACACGTGGAGCAACGCATCCAGGGCGCCGACGACGTAACTCGCATCCTCCAGCATAATGCGGTCGCCTGGACCTTTGTCATGCTGGTAGTGACTCGCAAAGCTGCCGGAAGCCGGATCAAAATGGCGCTCTATCAGGGATGCGTAGACCGTATCCAGCGTGCGGCGCGTCAGCCCAAGCCAGTCTTTCAACTCTCTGCCCCGCACCTTGCCGCCGCCAAGCAATGGCTTGATAACGCCGTTCGCTGAAAGCAAGCCGTAGAGATGTGAAAGCCCCTGCAACAGGAACGCCTGTGAAGGCAGGCGGCTTGCCGGATCCAGGACCTTCCAGCCCCCCTTGCCGTCCGGCTCCATGATTTCCGGCACATGGCCTCCCTTGGCGACGGGCCCCAGGCGGTCTTTCAGAAACAGCCTGCTGCTCAATATCTCCAGCTCCTGGAGGACGGAGGCCAGAAAGAGAGGGGCGTTCCTCTTCCCCGCTTCAGACCGGTCGATACGAATCAACAGCGCCTTTGCCGCCATGGACTGGCCGATGGAACCCGGGGTCACCACCCTTTTATCCCCGTCGCTGCGTCTCCATTTCAGCGTTGCCGGGTTGTTGAAATCAGGTTTTTGGGCATAGCGCGGCAGGCTCAAGGCGTAGGCCATGCTGATCGGCTGCCCCGGACCATCCCAGCCGGGCAGCGCCAGTCCGGCCCCGGAATCACGTATTACCGCCACCATGCCTTCACGCACCATGGCGACAACATCATCCCGCACCGCCTTTTCCTTGGGATTGGCCCCGGCCCATTGCAACAACTCCCGGTATACCGACATGGCGTGCACGGGCGAAAAATAGAAGTCGATGACGTGCTTCTCCAGCATATTCACGTCGTATCCGAGCAGCGACCGTTGCAGCCGGATAGAGAGCACGCCGGGATCCTGATCAACGGACTTTGCCTTTGGGGCGGCCTGCACCCCGGTCAGAAATCCCGCCAAAAGGAAAAAAAACAGTATGGACAACAAGGCCTGATAAGGTTTCTTCATAAATCTATCAACCCTGGATGATATCTGATCTGGAGTTACCGGCTGTCCCCGGCCGTTTCGGCGCCCTCGGCCGATAATAACCGAAGCTCCACCCTGTCGCTTTCGAAGCTGTTGAACTCGGGCAGATTCTGGAACAGCCAACCCACCGCCACGTCTTTCTGACTTTCCATCAGCCGGACCTTTACCGCCGGATTGACAAGATCATTCGAGGCGCTCGTGATGGTCTTGAAGTCACTGATGTACGAGGGCAGGAATATCTCGGCGCGTAAGGTCAGACCGCTGTCGGCCAATTGAGTTTCCTCACCCAAAACGGCCCGGATCTCCTGTTTGCCGCCATCGGGCATGGTCACTTCCAGCTTCACGGCAGACCACTTCCCCTCGACCCCATCAGGTATGGAGACATCGAGCTCCTTGCCCGAGCTCGGAGGATGATCGGGCTCGTCGGCCGGGCGCGGCTGGGCGCCGTCCGCCGCCCCGGGCAGGGGCGGATGATCGGCGGGCATATTCCCGCCGAGGGGGGCGGGCGCCTGCAGGCCCTCGAGCGGCGGGTGGCCTGGCGGCAGTTGCTCGGTCCCGCTAATCACCCCCGGGGCTTTCGTTTCACCGCCTGAGGCGGGAGCCTTTGCTTCCTCCCCGGGGCCCCGGTCACAGCCCCCCAGCGAAGAGGCCATCAATGCCGCCACCAAAACCACACCCCACGATTGACTGTTCAAAGTCTGCACCGCCATTCTCAAGCTCCTGAAACCCGCCGCAAAAAAATGTTGAATGTTAACATGCGGCAAATCAGCCCGCACTGCCCATATGCCCTGGTAGATCGGTAGCCTGGAGAATAACTTGACTGTCAAATCGGGCGCCGCCCCGCGGTGCCTGCGCGGGCGTGTTTCCCTACAGGAAGAGGTAGCGGCCGTGGACGCTTCTCATGACCAGCAACAGCCCATAGGTGGTAAACAGCATCATGGCATAGGGGACCAGCCCCAGCAGGTCGCCGCCGCGCCCCCGCCAGGCGGGTTTGAGCCGCAGGTGCAGAACGAAGGCATAGCCCAGCAGGGTCACGAGGGACCAGCTTTCAATGGGATCCCAGCCCCAATAGCGCCCCCACGCCAGGCTCGCCCAGTAGGAGCCGGCGGCCACCATCGCCGTCCACAGGAAAAAGGTCCAGGCCAGCAGGCGGCCCACTATCCTGGTCTTCTCATCACCCTGGGGCAACAGCGAAGCGGCCGCGGTGAGGGTGGCGATGCCGATGGCCAGGCTGTTCAACTGGGAGTGGATCACCAGCCAATTGGTGCGCAGGGCAGGTGTCCAGGGAAAGCTGCCCAGGTTGTACCACAAGGCGGCACTCAAGGCGGCCGCCGCCAGGGGCAGCACCCCTATTCCCGCCGGACGCAGCAACGGCCGGCGCCATTGGGCCAGCAGATAGACCCCCGCCACCGCCAGGGCATCCACCGTCATGTCTTCATAGCGGGTGACGATGGGAAGCTTGCCGATTTCCAGCCAGCGCCAAACCAAGACAAACAGATGCACGCAGAAACCGCCTGCCGCCAGCACGACGCCCGCGGCGGCCAACCGGCGCCGGCGGGATCCGGCGCCCAACAGGCCGGCCGCCCCGAGGTAGGCAGCCGCGGCGGCCCCCTGGAGCAAGGGCACGGTATTCATTTGGCGCCGGTTTCCAGTTGGCCCCGCCAGAGATCCCATTGCTCCCCGAAGCGCCAATCGCCACGCATCACCCAGGCGCGGACCTCCCAGCCCTCCGGCGTGGTCAGCATCTCGACCCGGCGAAAGCGAATCACCAGGTGCAGAAAAAAGCCCCCCAGGGTGAGCACAAAGCCGGCGAACACCAGCAGCATGGGGCGGTCCGAGGTCAGATAAAAGCCCAGCCAGGGCGCCACACCGCGAAAGACCAGCCGGTAAGGCCCCAGGTCAGCCTCCGAGCCGGGGAGCAGTTCACCCTCGAACACCAGCTCGCCGGCCCGCCTCACGCCGAGGTCGAGGGCCGGCCTGGCGCCGGCCTTGAGCGTCATCCGGTAATACAGCGGCACGCCGTCCAGCTCCACCAGGGTGCTGCGGGACAGGGGCGGCGGACGCTCCCATTGGGGAAGCGATACGGGGAAATTGATGTACAGGCGGCGCCTGCGCCCGTCCGGCCGGATGCGGTCAAAGACGGCGCTGTAGCCCATGGTGTTGTCGGGATACAGGCGGTAGGCCCCCACGGCCAGGGGACGGTTGGTCTCCAGCAGGGCCTGCTCGACCGGACCACCCTCCTCCTGGATGGAGAAATGGGCCTGGAGCTCCCGCAGGTATTTGCCCCCGGCAACCTCCAGATGCACCCGGTCCAGGCGCAGTGATACGCCGAACTCGAAGGGGGGGAGATCGCCGCGATCCGGCACCAGCTTCCCCCGTCCGCCCGAATACGGCTCGCCTTCGGCCAGCTCAAGGTGGGCGCCATAGCCCACCCAACTGCTCCACAGGCCTCCCAGGACGATCAGGGCGATGCCGGCGTGAAACAGGGGAATACCCCACAGCCCCGCCACGCCCCGCGCCCTGCAGCCCGGCCGGACCGGCCCGGCCCCGGGGGGTTCGAACAAGGGGGGCGGCGTGGCGGGCAGGGGACCTGCTCCCCGAAGGCGGTGCGTCACGGCGGCGCGCCCCCGGTAACGGCCATAGCGGCGGCTGACGCAAACCACCATACCCGCCGCCATGTTGACCAGCAGGGCCAGGCACAGAGCGAGAAACCAGCCCGAACCGAACACCCGGGAGAGGTCGAAAAAATCCAGCCAGGCGGCCAGGGCGGGCCAATCATTGTACCAGGCGGTGAGTTCACTTGAGGACAGCCTGCCGATCTGGGGCAGGGTGCCGCCGGCGGCCACCGCAAGGGTCAGCAGGGCCAGCAGCACCAGGGCAAGGTTATGGGAGGCGAGCAGGCGCCACGTGATTCCAAGCACCGTCGCACCAGCTACATTCCCATAGCGCAACCTACGCCCACCCCCGTGCTGTGACAGTAGCTCTTCGACCAGTTGCCGCTTTGCACCGCGTCAACATCACGGGCGGAGGGGATGCCGTAGTCGGCGCCGTTGGAACCGGTGACAGGCACACGCCGGCTCTGGGCATTGTAGGGTTCAGGATCGGCGCCGGCATCCGTGCTGGGGCTGTGGCCGTAGATCAACAGGGCGCGGCGTTTCATGCCGTGGGGCACGGCCGAGTGGCAGGTCATGCAGGGAGCATTCCTGCGGTAATTATGAAAAGCATGCAGATTTTTTCGGCCTCCCATGCCGCTGCCACTGTAGCCGGTCCGCCACCATTCAGACGTAGTGCCGCCGGCGTAGGTATATACATTCTTGTCATGGCACCTGAAGCAGAGATGGGTGTCCCAGGTTCCGGACTGCCCGGTGGTCTCATCATAGGGGGCGATCAGGATGGGCCAGTTGTCGCTGCCGTGGGGGCCCTTCGGGCCCGTTCCGGCCAGGGTGTCGGGATCCGAGTGGCAATCCGCGCAGGTCATGGTGCTGTTGGGGGTAAAGCCTTTCAGCAGTGAACTGGAATAATCGTAGACAGTGCCACTCACGGTCATTTTAAAGTCGTTCTTCCCCGCGAACTCCGTCACCGGATGATAGGAGGGGTTGTTGGGATTGAACTCCTTGCCCTGGTCCGTCAGCTTATAGATCCCCGGACCCGGGTAGGCATAGCTGTCGGGGATATTGGAAGTGCCGTTGGCTATGGTATCGAAGGCATAATCGGAATGGCACTTCAGGCAAAGCTGGTACTGGTACAGGATGTCATCGACCTCGGTATAGGCGGAACGGTACACTTCGGACCAGGCGCTCGGCCAGGAAGGCGAGACCCCCCACACCAGATTGAGCACATTGGACGCCGCCGAGGATGTGTTGTCGGTGACGGTGTCATCCTCGGGATTCGGCGATACTCCGGGCTGCACCGCATGGGGGTTGTGGCAGTCCTGGCACTTCACATGACGGTTGGCCCCGGCCAGGTTGTCCGGATCTTCGCGCACCTTGTAGTTGGTCGTCACGTCTCCCCGCTTGGGCCTGTGCCGCCCATCGTAGGCGGTGTCGAGGACGGGATGTGGATACAGCTTGTTCAGGGACCTTTCGATATTGAAGGTGGGATCCGTCGCATCCGATACATTGCCCTCCAGCCCGGTCCCGCCGTGGCAGGCCAGACAGAGCCTCTGCTCCCCGTCGCGTTTCAGCAAACGTTCACCGCCGCCGCCGGCATGGGGATCGTGGCAATTCTCACAGGCATTGGCCTTGGGGGTGGAATTGACGGAGTCGTTGGCAAGATTCTGCCCCTCCACATGCCAGGGATTGGTATCCGCACCGTTCCAGACGGCCTTGGAAATCCGGTGCTTGCTGGTATCCCAACCATTCTTGTTATGGCAGGTCCGGCAAAGGGGGGAGCCGAATCCCCCGCCGTCCTGGTAGGCGACGCGCAAGAACTTTGGATTCTCGCTGCTGTGCGGCTCATGACAGCTGGTGCACTGCAACTCGCCGTTCTGGTCCAGCTTGACCCCCATCCCCGAGGGCCCGTCCAGGGTCGATGGCGAGAAGAACTCCCCGCTATAACTGGCGAGGGTGCTGTCGAAAAGAAAGGAAATGGGATGATCGTCCCTCAGGTCGATGCCGAGCAGGGCGCTGCTGGCGATGGTTTCTTCCAGGCCGACAATGGTGCCGGAGTATCTGTATACGCCGGGCGCAAGCCATTCTTCATAGGCGCCGGGCATGTTGTACACGCTGCCGACAGCGACGGTGCCGTCATGGCAGGAGAGGCAGAGCTTCGAGGCGCCCGTAGGCTGCCCCGGCTGGGCATTGAGCGTGCTGCTGCTGTAAGGGGTATAAGTCGCTCCCGACAGGGTGTGATTCCACAGGGGGCCCGCCGGATTGGCATTATGAGGCGTATGGCACATGAGGCAGATTCTCTGCTCGGCCGTCGCCCTGTAGGTGCCGGGGTTGTCGGAGGAAAGGTTGTGCTTGGTGGTGGTGATGCTTGCAACCGCCGCCCCGCCGCCAAGCAGCAGGCCGGCCATCAGCAACCCCAATGAGCAAAGACGCCACAGCCTCATTGTTTCTCACCCGCCTTCAGATACTGGAAGATCTGTATTCGCCTGTTGTAGGAATCGGCCACATAGAGCCGGTCATGCCCGTCGATGTACAATCCCGCCGGCATCCAGAACTCGCCGGGGGCCTGCCCCGTTACGCCAAGAAACAACAGCAGACGCCCCTGGTCATCAAAGATCTGAAGATTGTCAAACCCCGCATCCGCCACGTAAATATTGCCATCGCTGTCCACCGCCACGCCCTTTGGGGTGGAAAAGTCCCCTGAACCATCGCCATATTTCCCGAATTTGCCGATGAAATTGCCGGCTGGATCGAACATCTGTATACGCCCGTTCAGGGTGTCATTGATGTACAGCCGGCCGGTATTATCAACCGCAGAGTAGGTGGGGAAATTGAATTCACCATCCTCCCTGCCCCGCTCCCCGATGGTTCTGATCAAAGCACCGTTGATCAGGTTGAACACCTTGACATTATGGGCCGGCGTATCCACCACATAGAGCAGGCGCCGGGACGGATCCAGGCTGATGCTCGTTGGGCGCTTGAGCTGGCCGGGACCTCCAATGGACCGGATGTAATCCCCCTTGGGGGAAAAAACGGCAATCTTCCTCAGCTCGCCGTCCGATACATAAAGATTATCCTTGGCATCCACCGCCAGGCCAATTGGCAGGGAGAGGGGTACATCCGCCTCATCTATTACAGAGTATTCCCCTTTCCGCTGATCATAGATGTGCACCCGTTTTCCGGCGGGATCCGCCACGCCCAGCCTTCCCTTGCTATCCACCGCCAAGGCCATGGGCTTGATCTGGTTCTCCTGTTCCGCGCCGTGGATCGCTTCCCAAAACCTTTGCCAGAAGCCTTTTCCCTCTTCGGACTCAACATCGTCCGGGCCTGCAATGGAACCCACATAGCGAATGCGCGGCGGCAGGGGCTTGGGAGGCCACACCAACTCTGCAGCGTCCTCTTCATCGAATCCGGTCTGCCCGGCCGCAACCGTCATGCCGGGCGCCAGCAGAATAAGCATGGCCAACATGAGCAGCAGGCGTAAATCAGTCATCTGCACCCCTCGTAGTAACGCCAATCCCGCTCTGCCGCGGCCCGCCACGCCTTGAACGACAGAAAAAAACCCAGTCATCATTTACTCGTCCCGAAACAGGGATTCTTTAGCCGCATTGAGTTATAAACAGGGCATTAGTGAATTAGAATAGTACACTATTCATTAACCGTCCTGAACCGCTGACACGGGCAGCCGACCGCTTCAAATATCCCCTCAAGCCGACAGCTACAATGACAGACAGGCCAGATCCAGACCGGCAGGGGGACCTTTGATGATTGCCGCGGCGGCCGGCGCCGCCAGCCGGACCAACATGCTGCTGGCCGTGGCGGCGCTTCTCGTCCTCACCTTCAGCGCCTACCATGAGGCCCCCGCCAACGGCTATCACCTGGACGATTTTCATAATATCGTCCAGCACGCTCCCATATGGCTTGACAAGCTGACGCTGTCCGGGCTGATCAATGCCGGGCGGGAAGCCTTTTCCCCCACAAGGCCGCTGCCAAGCATCACCTTCGCCCTGGACTGGTGGCGGGGAGGCGGAGATCCGGCGGCCTTCCAATGGACCAATATGGGGATACATGCCGCCGCCGCCCTGATGGTGTTCGCCCTGTTGACCCTCATGCTGCGCCAATTCCTGGGACGGCTGAGCAACCACGGCCTGTGGTGCGCATTTTTGGGGGCCGCATTCTGGGCGGTCCACCCTATTCAGATTCAAGGGGTGACCTATATCGTTCAGCGTATGGCGTCCATGGCGGCATTCTTCACCCTGTTGTCGGTCTGGAGCTATGCGCAAGGCCGGCTGGCCTCCAAAGGAAATGCCTTCTGGTTCATTCTTTGCGGCCTTGCCGCCCTGTGCGGCGCCCTCAGCAAGGAAAACGCCTGGGTCACCCCTCTCCTGCTGCTGCTGGCCGAGTACGGCCTGTGCCGGCACAACAAGCCGCTGATACGGGGCCGCCTCGACTATTTCTGGCTCTCCCTGCCCCCACTTCTTGGAATGCTCGTGGTGGCGGACCTGGCAAGCGGGGCCGGACCGCTCTCCCGTTACGCCCTGCCGGGGTTCGCCTTTCGCGATTTCACCCTCGCCGAGCGCCTGTTGACCCAGCCGCGGGTCGTGCTGTTCCATATTTCACAAATACTCTGGCCCCTGCCGGAACGCTTCTCCATCGAGCACAGCTTCAGCATATCCACCGGGTTGTTCCGGCCCTTCTCCACCTTCATCGCCATCGCCGCCGTGTTCCTTTGGACAGGGGCGGGTGTCCGGCTGTTGCTGAAACAGAACGCCCGCCTGTGGGGATTCTGCATGCTGTGGGTTCCCGCAACCCTGGCCATCGAAAGCACGGCCATCCCCCTGGAGATCATTTTCGAGCACCGCATGTATCTGCCCCTGGCGGGGCTGGCGGGGCTCTTGAGTCTCTGCCTCGCAGCCGCGGCCCGGCGGGGCCGGACCTTCGCCCGGGTAACCGGCGGACTGGCCGCCCTCTTCGTTATCGCCTGCCTGGCATCGACCTTACAGCGGGTGCCGGACTGGCGCAACCGTCTCAGCCTCTACGAATCGGCCTTGCGGAATGCGCCGGACTCCGCCCGCACATTGGGAACCCTCGCCATGGCCTATGTGGAGGAAGGCCGCCTGGCGCTGGCCGCCTCAATGGCCCGGCGCGCCCTGCAGCTAGACCCGGACGAACCCTACTCCCTCGAAACCCTTGGAATAACCCTGATGGACCGCGGCCGCCTCGATGAGGCCGGACAATACTTCAGCCGCAGCTTTGCCCAGGCCGGCGCCAGGGCCAGCCTTATGAATCACTGGGGAGAACTCATGGTGAAAAAGGGCCGCTACCGGGAGGCCCTGAAGATGTTCCGCCACTCTGTCAAGCGCATGCCATGGGTCAGCACCTACCACTGGAATATTGCCGTGACCTATGAGCATCTCAACGAATGCCTCAAGGCCAGAGCCCACTGGGACCGGTTCCTGCAACTGGAAAAAAATGAAAAAGACCGGCAGGCGGTCAGAGAACACCTCGCCGAGGAGTACGATGCGCCAGGCGGAAAATGCTCGCCCCGGCAGAAATAGTGCTAAAAGGCTACTTTTGGTGACAGGTTATGCAAAGCGAGCTGTCATCCAGGGTCTTGCGCAGAAAAGGCGCATTCGTCGGATCATGGGGATTGTGGCAGCTGGGACACTCCACACGGCCGTAGAACAGTTTTACATCCGACCAGCCCGTCACCAGGCTTGGGGGAATATTGAAGCCCGGGTCTTCGGCCGCCGTCGGGTAGGTCATGGAAACGGGATGGTCATTGGACAGATCAGGGCCAATCTGCCACCAGGTCCCCGGCAACTCACCACCATCCGGATGGCAGGCACCGCAGTTTGGTTCCGCATTGCCCCTGTTGGAATCGTTGACCAGATTATGCATATCGGTCCCGTCCACCACACCTCCCGCGCCGGCACCCGCGAGGCCTTCATCATGACAACTCAGGCAAACCAGCGAGATGGGGCTGGGCGTCGCATCACAGGTGGTATTCAAAGTGGGGCTGGAATAGACCGTGAACGTCCCCATGCCGGGGGTGATGCGGCGGTTCCAAAGGGGGGCCGGGGCCCGGGTGGTGCTTTTCTGGTCCTGGACGCCGTCATTATCCAGATCATCATTGAAGCCGTGGGGCGTATGGCAGAATATGCAGATCTCATCCGAGGTGCTGGCGGAAGCCAGGGCAGCGTAGTAGCCGGAAGTGCTCAAATCGTGTTTTGATCCTACGATGGTACCCGCGGCCGCCGCCTGGGCCGCAAGCCCCAGGAGTCCTGCCCCGATGATGTGTAGTCTAGATGCCATCTGTATTCAGATCTGATCGCCCTGTTATGGCTGCAACCCACATCCTGGGTGGTGAGCCACCAGCGCCTTCGTAAACGCACAATACACCATAAGCCCGGCAGGCTTTCAACTTTTGCAGCCGCCGGAACCAGCCTTCACTCCTCCGGGATTTTATTTTCTATAATCCCGCCAGCCAGATGCCGGCGGCAAATAAACCGTACCTCTTTGGTCAATTATGGCATGCCAATTGAAAAATTGCCGGGCATTCAAGGAGATCTGTTCCCAGAATCACACCTTTACTTCCTGTTTTCATATGCCTTCCCGGTCCGCCGCGCCAGGCGGTATCACCCCGAACGGCCCGAATCAACGGTAAAGCTGGTGCTTTTTGCGCGACGACTCGCCATGGAAATACTTGTACCGAAACAAGGCATCCATGCCGTGACAGTTTGAGCAGAGCGCCAACTTACTGCGATTACGCAAGAAGCTGTTGCGCGCGCTTCCCTCGACATTCTCTCCGGGACCGTATTCCATGACCACCGGGCTCCACCGGTGCGGATTATGGCAGGTGGGGCAGGAAATAACCCCCGTGTTGGCGACCCTTCCCTGATCGTCAAAAAGCGGGGTATATCCCCGGACCGGTCCGCGGCGCGCCCTGCGCCTCAGGTTCTGGGCCTGAACCTTGGCCGGGTGGTTCTTCTTTACCGGGATCTTCCGTTCCGCCACCCTTCCTTTACCATGGCAACCCCGGCACATCCTTTCATTCGGATCCTGGCCCTCGCCTGGCTTACGCCCCCAAAGACGCAACGCCTGCTCCGCATTGTGCACACTGTGACACTGCTGACAGACACCGGATTCCTGCACCGTCTGGCCATGTGAATTCTTGGCATCCGGCGCCGTTATCCTGAGGTCGTGATCGGTATCCTTTATAAAACGCTGGGCCCGATGGCAATCGGCACAGAGATCCCCCGCCGGCGCAGCCGGAATACGCAGAAAGCTGGTGCCCGCATCGCCTTCGGCCTTTGCATCCGCGCCGGCCGTGCTGGCGGGGTCCAACGGATCCCACTGGTGGGGGTTGTGGCAGGAAGGACAACTGACCCGTCCCCCTGCTTTTGCACCCTTGCGCGCCCCATCCTTATTGAAAAGGGGCAACCTGGTTCTTCCGCCAACGGCCTTGATGTCCGCCTGCAGCGGATGACTGATGTCCCCGGTCAATTTTTTCTGGGCGATGCCGCCTTTGCGATGGCAGTCCCGGCACATGGACTCGGCCTTGTCTCCGCCTGCCCCATACTGCCTGGCCCACAGCTTTGCCCCCCCGGCATTGTGGGGGACATGGCAGTTATTACAGACGGCGACATCCTTCGCCACCTGCCCGACCAGGTTTTTCTCGGCCGGCGCCGTAATCGCCAGATTGTGCTTCGATAAGGCAACCGGCCTCTTATCAAAATGGCAGTTGGCGCAGAGCTCTCCTTTCCGGCCATTCGGTATACGCAGGAAGCTTGTTTTCCCGTCACCCTCGGCCGTCAACGCCGCCCCCTTGACGGGCGTTGGAGCCGCCGACCAGCGGTGCGGGTCATGACAGCTTGCACAGGTCACCCGGCCATCCTTATAGACCCGCCGGCCCTTGTCATCATAGATTGGCAATGGCTTGATGGTTTGATTTTTTATACTTTTCCCGGGATTTTTCTTCGCATCAGTGGCCCATCCATCAGGCCCTGCGGTGATGCCAAGATTGGCAATTGGCGCCGCCACGGGATGGCTGTGTTCACCAATAGTCTTTTTCTTCCCCAGGCCCTTCTCGTTATGGCAGCTCAGGCAGATGGAGGAGACCGGATCCACCCCAGGCATGGGTTTGCGCGCCCACAGCCGCGGCCCCTTGCCCTTATGCACCAGATGACAGGTCTTGCACAACCCTGGGGCGCCATTCCCGGCCTTGGCCAGGGCATCCATGTTGGCGCCATCATGCTTGGTTCCACGAACCCCGCCCTTTTCTCTGTGGCAGGCCCGGCACAGGTTGGCCCTGGGGCCATCATTGGCAATGCGCAGAAAACGGTTGCCCGCATCGCTGGGATCCCCCGGCTTCGAGGCCTTCCCAGGATCATCCGGGTCCCACTGGTGGGGGTTGTGGCAACTGGCGCAGGACACCCGGCCCTTGCCACCCGTCTTTTTCAGGCCTTCCTTGGTAAAGCCGGGCAGGCGCGCCGGCTGCTCCAGGCGGGACAATGCGCGGCCCAGCGGATGGCTGATCGGCCCGACCTGTTTGTGTTCCGCGATCTTACCCTTGCTGTGGCAACTCAAACAAAGCCTCGAGACGATTTCCGGCCCCTTTCCAGGCGTCCTGGCCCACATTCTGGGCCCCTTCCCCCCATGGGGCACATGACATGCGCTGCAAACCCCTGTCTTGCCAACCTCCTGCCCCCGGATGTTCTTGTCGCCTTTGTCCTCCAGGGCAATATTGTGCTTGGAGTGTTTCACCGGCCTTTCCCTTATATGACAGGTCTGGCATAGGGCGGAATCCTCATTCCGCTTCACCAGGATGGCGGCATCCTTTTCAGCCAGGTGCGGCCGGTGGCAGGTCTGGCAAATGATTTCTCCATTCTTTCCCAGCTTGCCCCCTTTTTTTGTTATCTCTTCGGGAATCTCAACGGTCTTTGAAACGATATTGACCGGGTGGGTGCCCATGCGGGTGGATTCTGTCTTGTCCTTGGCATAACGGTCGCTATGGCACTTTCCACAGAGGGCGGAATTCTCGTTCGAGGCCACCAGCACCTTTTCGCCCCTGCCGCCATGGATGCGGTGACAGGACTGGCAGATCACAGCACCATCCTTGCCGAACTTTGAGCCAGCCTCCAGCAATTCGGCCGGGATATTTTCCAGCTTCTTATGAATCGGATGATTCCCTCCCTTCGGGCCGGTGCTCCGATTCCGGTGACAGTTCAGACAGAAGCTCGATTCGATATTCTTCGCCCGCAGAAAGACCGGGGACTCTTTCTGTTTCCAGTTGACGCCATGGGCGCTGTGGCAGGTGCCGCAATAAACCTTTCCGTCGTTATTGAGCGGAAAAAGATTTTCCTCGGGACGCATTTGGTCTTCATTGCCGGTTGGCAGGCTGACCTTTTCCGATGGCTTGACACCCACCGGATGAGAGTACTTTTTGTTCTGCCAGACAAAGCGGGAATCGAGGACAAAGCCGTCATGACAGGAAAAACAGTTGCGCTCTTCACTGACCACGTCCTGCTTTCCCGTGTCCACCACGGGCTTGGGATCATAGGGGATGAGGGTGGTGACGTCCGTGCGTTGAAAATCATCCAGCCACATGATGTGGCAAATGGAGCATTCACGCTTTGCCGCAATACGGCGGGCCTGGGCGTCATCGACCTGGAACAGGAATCCCGCCAGAAGAAAAATGACAACAACCAGATAACGGGCAGGCATGATCAACGCAGCTTGAATACAGAGACCTTGTTCCCCAGCATTTCGGCCACATACAACCTGTCCCTGCTGTCTACCGCTATGCCGGCGGGCGCAAAAAACTTGTGCTTTTGGTCACCGGAAGCAAGCACATGAGTAAACTCGTACTTGCTGTTGAAAACCTCCACCACATCCATGTAGCTGTCCGTTACGTAAATCCAGCCATGGCTGTCAACCGCAACCCCTTTTGGGCGATAAAACTGGCCGGGCAACACCCCCCACTCCCCGACCTTGTACTGGTACTGCCCCCGCTCGTCAAAGATTTTGACCACCGTGTTCAGAATATCAACGATATAGACATTCCCATCGCGTACGATCAGGGTGCCGGGATAACGGAACTGTTTCCGCTGGACCCCTTCCTTGCCCCAGCCGCCCAGCAGGGTGCCGTCGGTATCAAACACCAGGATCCGGTGTTGCGTATTCTCCGTGACAAAGATCAACCCGGTCTTTGAACTGACCGCCACGTCAATGGGGCTTCCGGGCTTGGCGTTTTTCCCCCGGATACCAAAATCGAATTTATATGCCCCATCGCGATCGAACACCTGGACCCGGTGATTGTCCTTATCGGCGACATAGACCAGCCCTGCGTTATCCACCCCGATCCCAAGCGGCCCCATAAACTCGCCCTTGGCCCGGCCCCGCTTGCCAATCGTAAACAGATAGTCGCCCTCCGGCCCATAGGCCAGCACCCGGTGATGCCCTCCATCCACCACATAGATGCGGTTGTCCTTGGCAATGGCGATATCGGAAGGCAACGACAAAGGG
Organism: Sedimenticola sp.; assembly: GCA_011051655.1. Classification (GTDB taxonomy): domain Bacteria; phylum Pseudomonadota; class Gammaproteobacteria; order Chromatiales; family Chromatiaceae; genus DRKS01. The sequence continues at coordinate 21,947 of DRKS01000075.1, read as the reverse complement.
CCGTCTGGCCCCTTATCCAGGTCAAACAGGTGTTCCGCCTTGCCCAAGGGAATACCCTCTTTGGCAAGGGCGATGCTGCAGGCGGACAGCAGCAAAACGACAAGGATTGCCAGCCTGGTTCCAGGGAACCGATTTCTCTGACTCAAATCGGGGAACCTCCAAGATATTCAAGAAGTTGGTTAGTAACTGGAAACGTAAAGATATCACGATTCTAGCACCCAAATGAAAAGGGGGTGGATTTTTCCGATCCACCCCCTCTGCATTGGCCATCCTCAGGGCAACTTACTCCCAGCCACCTTCCGCGTTCTCTTGTTCACCGGACTTGCGCCACCATGCACGCGGATCGTCCTTCATTTCGTCCGTGACCGGGATATCGACCTCCTCTCCCACCAGGGTCTTGGTATCCTCATCGGTTTCCTTACCCAGGAATACGAGTTCCATGTAGAATTTTTTATATTTTTGCACCAGCCCGGCAATATTGAGATTGGTCAGGCCGAGCGCCCTGGCTTCGGAAAACCCAAGTTCGCGGAATGGAAGATAGCCTTTACCCTCGTCCACCACATGACACCGTGTACAAAAGCGGCCAATGGGGTTGACGATGGTGTGAAACATCTTTTTCACCGCTCCCTGTTGCTGAGTGGTGAGTTGACCGCGCATGGCAATGAATTCCGCCGCCTCCGGCGCATCCTCAGTGATCTCCAGCAGTTCCTCCTCTCCATTGGCCTTTCTGCGATAGGCGACGATCTTGGAATGGAGGTCATCGGTCTTGATCAGATCACCGGTCTCCTCATCATAGGCGGTACCATAGGGAGGACCTTTGACATCGATGCCGGAATAGTTGAGCCACCGGAAAGTCAGCTCTTCTTCCGGAATTTTCTTATTGTCCGCATGGCAGGTCATGCAGCCTACAAACTGGGTGTGCATATTCAACAAGGTGCGCACCATGGGTCTTTTTGCATGGGGGAACTCACCATGACAGTAGAAGCAGACCGGTTGTTTCCCCTTTGAATAGGCCGCCTCTTTCGGGGAGTTATGGAAGTGCCGGATCCGCTCAAGCTGGCCTTCCTTATCAACCTTCTCCAGAAAACTCCGTTCTGTAGACTCTTCCTTCACAAAAAAGTGAGACAACAGGTTGTAAGAAACAATCACCAGGAGACTGCAGATGATGAACCACAGGAAGACCGATACCATCCACGCCCATACGGGGTGATTGCGTCTTATCCCTGAAACACTGAAGAGATCCGCCGTTTCCGCCCCTGGAATCTTCGCTTTGTGGTCTATGATAACCAACACGGCAATCAAGAAGAACACAAACAGCGTCACCGCCAGCACGATAAAAATGGCATCGAGTTGTACTGTTTCAACCATACCTAGAAACCTTGAATTTAAAGTGTGATTGTTATTAGCCGAGGACTCTGCAGACCTCGCAATGTCGCGTCAGCCTTCGAAAACCATGAGCCAGATGGCGAAAATCCCGAATACGGTCCAGAGCAAGACAAAGATGAGTGAGCCATAGGCAATGAGCCTTTGCCCTTTTGTCAATCCGGACATCATGTTTGAGAGTCTTCCACCAGCTCGCCCACGCCTTCGCCTTCCGCCAGTTCCGCCTCTCTTGCCGCCTGGTCCGCAACCCACCGGCGGTATTCTTCAAATACGATATTCTGCCTGGCATCCATGTCCCTGGTGCTGGAAACCAGCCCCTTGTTGACCAGGTTCTCGCGGAGATACTGGCGCTCCTGCGGCAATGAGGCCAGGTCACGCAAATATTCCAAAAAGTGCTCCTCGATCTGATGTTCCCGGGTCAGTTTGCCGGTAAGAAATGTCCACTGCATAGGAAATCGTCCAGGCGCCAGATGCACGTTGTACCAGTGCCAGAATGCAATCACCAATAAGGCGAGCAGGGCCTCGTGGGGATGAGACAGGCGCATCATTTCCTGAAAATGAGAGGCGTATGCCGCCGGCAACACGCTGTTCCAGAACTCCGGAAACAGAAAGCTCGATCCCGACACCACCATCACCGTGTTGCCAAAGGCAGCGGCAAAATAATGGATTTTTTGCTTATACATGAATTTGTCCATTTCAGGGCGGTTTTCCCGCCCGCCTGCGAAATAGGACATGTCGGCCATAAAATCGGAGGCGTCCTTCAGCAACGGCAGGATGCTGCGCCTGACATCAAACTTGCCCGCGGCCATTTTTTGCAGAGTACCACCGATAATGGTCATCAGGTGATAGACCATGGACAGCACCATCACCGTCGCCAAGGTGCGGTGAATTACGCGGGTCACCTCCACGCCGCCAAGCACACTATTGAAAGGCACCGCCCAGAAGGCATCGTTGTAGTGGATCGGCAACCCGGTAAAGGCCAGCAGCAAAAAGGTGGTGAACGTCAGCAAATGCTGAATGCGGATATGAATGGAATAGCGGAACAAATCGCCCACGGGATTTGACTGCACATTCTTATATATCTCTTTTCTGTCATCCGGCATCATGGCAACGACCTCTTCCAGGTCGTTTACATCTTCCACCGGAACCTTGTATTGGCGCAGAAACTTACTCAGCACCGCAGTTGCATCTTTGGACAGCTTCATGTCTCGTGTTGTCCTCTTGGTTTGTTTGCAGTCATGGTTGTTTCATGACCACGGCACCAGGACATAAATGCCCCGATATCTTCAATAATTCAGTTACTTTTTACGGCGCCGGCGGCTACGGCGGCGCCAGGTCGTACCATTGCGCAACACCCAGGCAATTCCGTCACGCTTGCGCCCAATGGTTTCGAACAGCGCCATGCCTACCAGGGCTATCAGCGCGGCATCACCCACGATGCCATAGATTATCTCAGCGTAATAATTGAACTTGTTGAGTTCCTTCTCATGGGTGGGATGGGGGTCGATGGCCGCATAATTCTCATCGGCGGTCTTGTGACACTGTCTGCAGGTCTTTACCCGATTGTTCTTGTTGACAGGCGACAGCGGGTCCCGGGAAGGCCTCAACTCATGGACGCTCATATAGTAGTTTTCTGGCGAGGCGTGACAGTTCAGGCAGTTGGCCGCCTCGCTGTTACCATACTTGGTCACTTTGCCATGAAAACTTTTATTGTATGATTCGGCAGCGATAACGTACTTCGCGCCGATCTCCCTCCCTTCTTTGTCGGCCGCTTCTTTATGCCGCTCCAGCATCTCTTCATCGGCGTGACAACGGGAACACAGGGCAATGATTTCCTGGGAACTGCGCCTTACCTCCCGGATACGGCGGCTGGTGTGGTTGTACCATTTGTTTGCGAATTTTGAATCTTCATGACAAACCACGCAGCGGTCGATGATGCGCTTGGGTGGGGCTTCTTCCGCCTCGTTGTAGAGAGGGTTGGTGTGACAGGTGATGCAATAAGGTTTGTCGTTATCCAGGCCCGTCTCGATTTTTTCGCGCCCATGGACGCTCTTCTTGAAGGTGTCATAGATGGGTTTATGGCTGAAGGGCTTGCCGGTCGATGGATTTTTGATCGAATGGCATTCCCGGTCGCAGCGCACACCTTCCGTCACCGGACGATGGGGCAGTTCCTTGATGTAATAATGGCAATCGCGGCAGGGCACGTTGCGATGCACGGTTTTCGAAAACACCTCCGGCATTACGTAATATGCCTTCTGAAACCCCTCTTCGGTGACCCGCCCCATCTTTGGGTACTTGTGACACATCAAACAAGCCTCGTCATCCACGAATGCCAAGGATATCGAGGGCAGACTGAAGGCGACCAAAAAGACGCACACCATCAACCTTATTCTAATCATGGGCAATACCATTGTTTATTGTCGTAACACTTGCCGGCCGCTAAAGATCATGACAGGCCATGCATATTTCAAATTTTCCCCGCCGCAGACGCTTGTAACCGTCTGCGCCCACATCGGCCCGCGGGTAATACTGCACTCCCCGCTCATGGGGGTTATGACAAGTGGCGCAGAAAATGCGGCCCGTTTCAGGCTCGAGCGGCATCACAGCACCGGTTTCTCTAACCATTTTTTCCATACGCCGCCGGATCTTTTCCGGCGGAACCTTTAAATGGTTTGGTCCCCCGCCTTCCCTGTTGCCCGTGGAACTGAACCATGAGCCCCCCGGATGAGGCTGGTACGGATGGCATCCTGTGCAGAGCTTCTCCAACTCTTCCGCCACATTGAAGCTGACATCGTCGATGCTGCGCACCACGGTGCGGTTCGGCGTGGTGTTATGGCAAAAAAAGCATTGCTCCGTATCCAGTTCCCCTTCATCCGTGACCTGATCATGAGGGTTGTACCTTTCATAATCTTCCGGATCGTGGCAGTTGAAACACAAATCCGTACGCTCTGTGTAGGGGCCACCCCGAAAGAAAAAGGGGTTGATCTCCTGCTGCGGGAATCGCTTCTCTTCACACTGAAGCGGCAGATCGTGACACATGATGCACGTTATCACCTGCCCCCCGCGCTCCAGCGCCGCCAAAAAATCATCCGGCATACGGTCCAGGAACTCATCCGGCGGCTCCATGCCGACAGCATGGATATACTCGGCCACCATGGAAGGGTCGTGACAGTTGCCACAGAGCCCGTCAATATCCTCAGTCCGAAGCGGCGGCATCTTTCCCCCCGCTGCCGCCGCCCCCATATGGCAGGCATTGCAGGCATCGGTCCGCCAATGGGGATTTGGAACCTGCTCGAATTCGATCACCCCCTCAGCCAGCAGGGACAGGATCTTATCCGGATTTTCCAACAACGCCTCGGCAGTGTAGGGCCCGCCATCAGAAGCAGCCACGGCTACCGAATGAGTGAATCCGGCAAGCCCGATCAGTGCTGCGGCCAAAAGGCGAACCTTCACCATTCTTCCCCGTATTTTGAACAACCGCCTTTTATGTCGATGCAGCCCATAACTGTTTGATTTTATGGCCGATCAACACACGTTTATCAAAAAGCCGCCTCTCATTACCACAGGGGCCGTGCGGAATTGCGGCGCATGATACAAGCTTTTGATCCGTCTAGCTATAGGAAATTTGCGAGGGGAATCGTAAAAAGATATGGGCGTACAGCCTATTCGACTGTGAAATCAGACTGTTACGCTATACCTGCCGTTGCCCGATGCACCGCTCTGCCACAGGCCGGTCCCGCCGCCATCCTTAGTGCATCAGAACCACAATCCCATCCAATGTAACGGCAACCAGACCATACGCCGATAGAGCGACTGACCCAAAAACCCCGCCTTCTACCTCTCTTTCCCACAGGATTTCCTGCTTTTTCAGGTCAATTCCCAGCAACCGGCCTCCTGTCGTGCCAATCACGCCTATGCCGTTAGAGCCCAGCACAGGACTATGGCGCAGCCCTTCCTCCAGGTCCAATTGCCACATGACAGTACCTCTGCCAGCATCTATTCCGTACAAAATGCCACTGCGGCTTGCGATATATAGCACTCCATCCAACAATACGGGCGACCCCTGGGGCCAATCATCCAGCTCCACCTTCCACAAAATTCCTCCGTCTTTCGTCCGTAAAGCATAGAGGTGCCGGTCATAAGAGCCCACATAGAGACGGTCTCCATCGATGAGTGCCGCAGCATAGATCGAGGAGCCGAGCGCCGCTTTCCAGCTGGGACGCCCCGAGTCCCTGGCCATGGCATGCATAACACCATTTTTTCCACCGATATACACCCGCTTGGCATCAACCGCGGGTGACGCATAGAGGCCCCCGTACTTGTAATCCTTGGCGAGATAGCGCCAGCGGACCTTGCCGGTAGCAAGATCAATGGCATAGAGAAACAAATCATTGGAGCCGACAAAGACGACACCATCAAGAATGACTGGCGGAGAAAGCACCTTTCCGCCGGTTTTCAACTGCCATTTGATTTCGCCACTCACCCTGTTAAGAGCGGTGACAACGCCATCTTTTGCACCCGCAACAAGGATATCCCCGGATATGGCCGGCGTGGCAGAGACGGTCCCTCCCAGAGAGGTTTCCCATACCAGCGATCCATCCTTGACATCAAGCGCTTTGATGCGTTTTCCTCGCGCCGCCACATAAACATGCTGCCCCACCACCAAGGGGGAGGCGTAAAATCGCCGGGCGGCTTTTACTTGCCACTTTGCTTCCGGATTCAGTGGAACGGGATCACTGCTGTGTGACTGGTGCTGTGGCCCACCGCCAAGCATTGGCCAGTCTGCGGCAGGGGCCCCTGCCCCCAATGCCATCAACACCACTAATAGCAAGGGGGGCAGATACTGTCTGGCATATTGCATTTTTTCAATCCAATCTTAGCAATCCGTGAAGGGTTCTAATGCTACAGCCGCAGAGAAAAAGAACGTCTAAGCTCAAGCATGATTTGCTGATCCGTCGTTTTAGCCTCATTTCCCTTATCAAAACTGCTGTAGTAATAATCCAGGGTGGCCCGGAACTTACCAATGGCGTAAACCAAGCCTCCTGCTCCGCTCATCCTGTCCGAATCGGGCTGATCATCTTCAGAAAATTGCTCCCAGCGAAACCGCATATAGAAGTACAGATTCCGGCGCCTGAAAAGCCTGGTCCGATATCTCGTTTCCAAAGCATTGCGCATCTGGTCCCGATCCTCCGTAGAGCTGAGCAGGCTCTCTATTTGTATCCGCCCCTCACTGACGCTGCTGAAGCGGTGGTTCCACCAGCCCCGCGCCGAAATACTGCTTGTTGTGTCGCCGTTATCCGAGCGGCGTATCCTGTGATTCAAGCGGCCTTCCAGCCAGTCCTTGCCCGTAAGCGCACTGGTTACCTCATAACGCAGAGAATACATCTGGGTTTCGTAATAACCATAGGTCGAGGCAAGCTCCAGACGCGCCATGTCCGCATATAAGGGATTGTTTTGGCGCCTGTACCGGATGGTTGCCAATTGGCTGATAGTGGAACCCCGGTCACTGTTGTAACTATCCCAAACAGGCGAGGATACCCCCAATACGTAACTGCCGTTGACTAAAAAATCACCAAAGGTATTCCCATAATTTAGGGTGCCGGTAACATTTGCATCCCCCCGTGAAGCTGAATCACCCGGCGAACTCTGTGAGAATGAGGCCGTCGCATTGGACGTGACCAAACCATGCCACTGTTTATCAAAGGTATGCCGATAATCATATCGAAGCCCCGCCGCCTCATTATAATTCGTGGTTACCACACCAAATGAATCATTCCGGCTCATCCCCAGCCGATAGAAATGATGGAAGTTATCAGTTTGGTTGATGTCCAGCTTTGCGGATGCCGAGAAGAATATTGAATCATCATCCCTGTTTCCGGACCCTCCCGTGTCGTTGGTGCGCTGATAGAAACTGGCATCGGTCGCCAATTCTGTCCTTTGTCCAAATCTTGTAAAATTGCGGGCAAATAAATAATTTTGCAGGAAGGAAGTATTTTCCTGCTTTGCATCCCAGTATTCAAATTCGTAGCCATAGTTTAATTTTGATTCCCCCCATTGGCCCTTGCGAAATTCCCTGTTCGCTCTGACTTTAAAGCGCTGTCGCAACTCGTCCCGATCAGCCAGACCACCCGTCGACTCCAGCAGTTGCCCATCATAAGATGTGCGTATCCGCCCAAACAGCTTATGGCTAAGCCCCCAGCGCACGCCAAAAAGCGTGCTGGTTATCTCCTGGGTATCCCCATCAATAGCGTCCACTGTACTCATGGATCTGTTGGCGAACAGATTGATTGGCCGGTAAGGGTAGCGCCATCTTGGAAAAAGGGTGGCTGCTACATTGAATCCAAGGGTCGAACTGTCCACATCGCCGCTGTCAGTCTCACTTTTATTGGTCAAATAGGATAGGCCGCCCTCAAAATTCATAAAACGCGGATCCCAGATAAACCCTTTGGTCCTAGCGTTGGTGCGCGAGACCCATCTCCTGACCTTTGTTTTAACGCCATTGGTCTTGCGTATCTTATCCTCAAGCCGCAGCGCCGTAGAGCCGTTTATGCCAGACATATAGATCCCGTAATCCCGAAGCGAAGCGAACGCAGGAAAAAAAACAACCACACAAAATAGGAACACCAGCACGACAAGCACCGGTTTGCCGGCATATCTCATGGGAATCCGTAGAAAATCTGGCTCAAAGGGGCCAAGACCACCCTCGCAAGATTAATCTTATTCTCAGTGCTGCCGTTCCTATCACTCAGGCGAACCCCGCCCCACCCGATGTCTGATTTCACGGAAATTTTCCTCCTTCGGCAGCATTGAGAAAAATAAAGCTTTTTATTTTTATCCCGGCTGAGAATGCGCAATTTACAACAGCATAACGTTGGAATTGTACTTTATAGGCTTTACAAAGGAAAAGGGCTGGGAAATCAAGGTTATTCCCGCCGGCGGCCCTGCCCCGGACAGACTCTCCGGCACATAAAAAAAGAGGGGGCATTGCTGCCCCCCCTCTTCATCGGCCTCAGGCCCTTACGGGTGAGTTTTTACTTGTTGTGGCACTTCAGACACAAGGTACTGCCTGTGATGGCAACGCGCAGGAATGGCGTTTGTGCACTGTTGGCGCCACTATAGTCAATATGCGGATCATGGCAGGAGGCACACTGAACCGTACCGTTAAACAGCTTCGGCCCGCCCAAGCCCGTACCCGCGGTGTCCTGCGGATCATGCAAGTCCCCATCGGCCGCAAACAATGCATTATCGTAGGTAAAATTGACCGGATGATCGTTGGTGAGGTCAGTGCCCAAATTCGAGGCCCAGGTTGCACCCAGTTTGCCGTCAGCCGGGGTATTACCTGCAACGCTTGGATTCACATTGCCGGACAGATTCGAGGCATTATAGAGGGCATTGACCGCTGTCGTACCGTCATGGCATGAGAGGCAAAGATTGGTTACCGTTGCGTTAGCCGGGGAAGTGGCGCCACCCACATCGTGTATGGTTCCCGCGCCATTGAAGGAGCCGCTGGTATAGGTGCCGTAAGTGGAGACGGTAGAGCTGATCTGGTGATTCCACAATGGAATATTATCACTCTTGGCCACCGTCATATGAGGGGTATGACAGAAAAGGCATATCTCGGTCGTATCCGTATAAAACCGCGATGAGCCAATATGCGAGGTAGACAGATTGTGCTTGGTATTCGCAATACCCGCATGGGCCGTGCCAAGCACCGAGAGCGCAATCGCCATGCCTCCTAAAGCCAGTGAAGATTGATAATTTCGCATCATAGCCCTCCGTTTATAACAGAATAAGGTACATCAACCTAACCTACTACGCGCCAACTAAGGCTGATCTTGCCCCTTACTTTAGCACGCAGCTTAGGTTTTCGCTAGAATTTTCTCCCCTTGGCTTTCTTCCAGGAAAGTCGCTATCTAATTGTTTTTTCAAGCAGTTCAATGCATATCTTGCTTGGATTTCTGGGAGATTCCTTCCCCTTCTTTCAAGTATTGAAACACCTGGATCCGCTGATTTATGGAATCCGCCACATAAATCCGGTCCCTGGAATCGATATAAATCCCCGCAGGCAGCCAGAAAAATCCCGGCCCACGCCCCAAGGCGCCTACAAACAAAAGCAGCCTGCCTTCATCATTGAAAATCTGGAGATTACTGAAGGCGGCGTCCAGCACATAAATATGGCCCTCACTGTCCACGCCAACCCCTTTTGGCCGGGCAAAACTTCCAAAGCTGTCACCAATTTGGCCAAACTCCGTCACATATTCACCCTCCGGGGAAAAGGCCTGTATCCTGAAGTTGCCACTGTCTGTCACATAAAGCCGGCCGTTGTTCTTATCCACCGCAAGGTTGATGGGGAAGTTGAACTTGCCGGGATCATTGCCTCGCCCCCCTATCTCACGAATGAAATTCCCATTCAGATCATAGGTCAGGACACGGTGATTGGGGGTATCGCTTACGTACAACTGATTACGCGCCTCATCCAACGCCAGTCCGGTTGGCCGTTTTATGCGCTGAGCACCGCCGATGGAAAACAATGTTTTTCCATTTGGAGCATAGACGTTCAGTTTATGTCCAAAGCCATCAGTCACATAGACACGCCCACGGCTGTCGACGCGCACCTCAACCGGTGATCTTACCGCGCCCATGGCATCAGTCGGCATCATGGAAACCTTCTTTTTCTTAAAATCAAACACCACGACCCCGCCAACCTTGGCATCCGTCACATACATTTTGCTGCCATCCGGGTTCACCGCCACACCATACGGCTTCGCGAGGTGAATCCCCTGCACTTCTATGCCAAACAGTTTCGCCCGAAGATCATCAGTGACCGCAAAATCAACCTGCCCCCGATAGGACGCCAAATAACGGATCCTGGGCTGTTCCGGGGGCGCCGGCCATACTATATCGACAGGCTCTTTCTTCGGTTTTTTGGGCGCTGTATCGCAGCCCGCAAGCCCCAGGATTCCGACCGCCAGCGCCATAATACCCCAACGCCAGCCATGAAGGAGCGCCCTGCAATCTGAATAATTCATTGGCATACCCACTTTCTACTCCACCAACTTACGATATCGAATTACCTGAAGGAATAAAGGATAGAGGATAAAAACGAAAGGAGAAAGAAAAATCACCGATTATTGGCCAGATCCAAGCACTTAGCGCCTCCCGCCCCCGGGTGCCGATTTCAAACCGCGACTTGTCATCCTCCCATGCTCGCCCATAATTAAGACTGACCCGGTCCCTTTATTCCAAAACACCCCCATGACCAGAATCAGCATCCATGCCCTTGCCGCCATCGGCCTCCTGGTCGGCTGGCCGGCGGCGGCTAAAACCTATCGCTGGGTGGACGAGAACGGCGTCACCGTCTATTCCCAGAGCCCGCCCAAATCGGGGCGGGCCAGCGAAATAAAGCCGCCGCCTCCACCGGCAGTCTCACCGGAAGAGGCCCGGCGCAGGCTCGACCGGCAACGCCAGCGGCTGGAGGACCTGCGGGAGGACCGGGCCCTGAAAAAGGAAGAGGCGCAGAAGCAACGGAAAGAGCAGGCGAGGCGGGAGAACAACTGCGCCGCGGCGCGGGGCAATCTCAAGAGACTCATAGAACTGTCCCGCGCCCGCTGGAAGACCCCGGATGGAAACTATGTGCGCCTGCCCGAACAAGAGCGGCAGAAAAAAATCGAAACCGCGCGGAAGCAGATCGAAGAGTACTGTAAATGAGGCTGCCTCAGCAGCCCCGCGCCGGCCGGTCCCGGCGCGCAAACCAGTCATAGGTCCGGGCCAGGCCTTCCCGCAGGCCGGTTTTCGCCTCCCACCCCAGCCCGCGCAGGCGGTCGACGTTCAACAGCTTGCGGGGCGCGCCGTCGGGCTTGCCCGGGTCGAACCGGATCTCCCCTTCATAACCCACCACTTCGCTTATCATTTTCGCCAATTCACGGATGCTAATATCCTCGCCCGTACCAACGTTCAGGTGTGATCGCATGGGCCCGGTCACGGCCTCATAGGCCTCGTCCTCCAGGCCCATTACGAACAGGCAGGCATCGGCCATATCGTCCACATACAGAAACTCCCGGCGGGGGCTGCCGCTGCCCCAGACCTCGACGCCGGCCTCGCCTTTCATTTTTGCATCATGGAATTTACGCAGCAGCGCCGGGATCACGTGGCTGTTTTCAAGGTCGAAGTTGTCCCCCGGGCCATAGAGATTGGTGGGCATTACCGAGCGGTAATGGGTGCCGTACTGGCGATTGTAGGATTCGCACAGTTTGATCCCGGCGATCTTGGCCAGGGCATAGGGCTCGTTGGTGGGCTCCAGGGGACCGGTAAGCAACGCGGCCTCGGTCATGGGCTGCTCCGCCAGGCGGGGATAGATACAGGAACTGCCCAGAAACAGCAGCCGGTCCACCCCCGTCCGCCAGGCCGCGTCGATGACATTGGCCTCGATCATGAGGTTCTGGTAGATGAACTCCGCCGGATAGCTGTTGTTCGCATGGATGCCGCCGACACGGGCGGCGGCGAGGAAGACACAGTCGGGCCTCTCCTGCGCAAAGAATGCCCGCACCGCCTGCTGATCGGTCAGGTCCAGTTCGTCATGGCTGCGGGTGATTATGTTTTCATGCCCGGCCTGCCGCAGGCGCCGCATAATGGCGGAGCCGACCATGCCGCGATGGCCGGCGACATAGATCGAGGACCGAGGACTACTCATTCCGCTCAAAGGTGCGAAAACCCTCCCGCCGGCACAGCGCATCCTTTTGCGCCAGTTCGAGATCCTCGCGGGCCATTTCGGCCACCAGTTCACTGAAGCCGATGCGCGGCTGCCAACCGAGTTTCTCCCTGGCCCTGGCGGGGTCGCCGAGCAGGGTCTCCACTTCCGCCGGGCGGTAGTAGCGCGGGTCAATCCTTACGATGACGGCGCCCGGTTCGAGGCCGCATGCCTCCTTCCGCACCGAGGCGACGACACCGACCTCCTGCTCCCCCCTCCCCTTCCAGTCCAGGCCGATGCCCAGCTCCGCGGCCGCGGCCACAACGAAATCCCGCACCGAGTGCTGGATGCCGGTGGCGATCACGAAATCCTCCGGCGCCTCCTGCTGCAACATCAGCCACTGCATTTCGATATAGTCCCTGGCGTGCCCCCAGTCACGCCGTGCATCCAGGTTCCCCAGATAGAGGCACTCCTGCAGGCCCAGGCTGATGCGGGCCAGGGCGCGGGTGATCTTGCGGGTCACGAAGGTCTCCCCGCGTATGGGGGATTCATGGTTGAACAGGATGCCGTTGCAGGCGTACATGCCGTAGGCCTCGCGGTAGTTTACCGTGATCCAGTAGGCATACAGCTTGGCCACCCCGTAGGGCGAGCGCGGATAGAAGGGGGTGGTCTCCTTTTGCGGCGTCTCCCGAACCTTGCCGAACAGCTCCGAGGTGGAGGCCTGGTAAAAGCGGGTCTTTTTCTCCAGGCCGAGAATGCGCAGGGCCTCCAGCAGCCTCAGGGCACCGAGGGCGTCCGCATTGGCCGTATACTCGGGCTCCTCGAAGGAGACCGCCACGTGGCTCTGCGCCGCCAGGTTGTAGAGCTCATCCGGCCGGACCTGCTGGATGACGCGCACTAGGCTGGAGGAGTCGGTCATATCGCCGTAGTGCAGGATGAAATCCCGCTCCGGCTGGTGGGGATCCTGATAGAGATGGTCGATGCGGTCAGTGTTGAACAGGGAGGAGCGGCGCTTGATGCCATGGACCTCATAGCCCTTCTCCAGCAGAAACTCCGCCAGATAGGCCCCATCCTGCCCGGTGACGCCGGTGATCAGTGCTGTCTTTTTCATTCCCGGTCTCGTTAGAATGCAATGGCTACATGGTTGATCATTCTAGGCTGATGCACCCCGGATGGAAAACAAAAAGACAGCGCCACTCGGCTTCAGGACCCTGATCGGCCAGGTCACACCCTACCGGACCACCCTGCTGGCGGCCTGTCTCCTGATGCTGGGCGAGAGCCTGACCGCCCTGGCCGGCCCCTGGCTCGCCGGGCGATTCACCAGCGCATTGCTGGAGGCAGGAAGCGGCCACCGGCCGGACTTCAAGACCATCCTGCTGCTGTGGCTGGGGCTGCTGGCCCTGCAGAGCCTGTTCCGCTTCGGCAACAGCTACCTCATGGCGGCAACCGGGGCGCGCATGCTCACCCGGCTGCGCACCCGGCTCTACGACCACCTGCAGGCGCTGCCCCTCGGCTATCATCATCGCCAGCGCCGCGGCGAGGTCCTGTCGCTGCTGACCCACGACGCCGGCATCCTCGCCCAATTCGTAACCGGCACCCTGGTCAGCCTGCTGCCGCTGGCGCTGACCTTCTGCGGCGCACTGGTGCTGATGTTCAGCATCGATCCCGGCATCGCCGCGCTGGCCGCCCTGCTGACCCCCCTGTTCGTACTGGCCATCAAACTGCTCGGGCGCCGAATCCGCCCCCTCTCCACCCGGCTGTCCAAGGAGCACGCGGCCACGCTGGCCCGGGTCGAGGAAAACCTCACCATGCTGCCCATCATCAAGGCCTTCGCCAGGGAGCCGGAGGAGTCGTCCCGCCACCAGGCCCGGCACCGGGACCTGCTGACCCTGACCACCCGCTACCTGCGCCTCCAGTCCATGCTCTCCCCCTGCATCCACTTCCTGGCCGGCAGCGGTATCGTGCTGCTGCTCTGGCTGGGCGCCAGCCGCCTGGCCGCGGGCGCGCTGACGGCGGCGGACATGGTCAGCCTGCTGCTTTACGGCCTGTTGCTGACAAGGCCCATCGGCAGCCTGGCCGGCGTCTACGGCCAGATCCAGAACGCCCGCGGCGCCGGCGAGCGTCTCATCGAGGTCTTCGCCACCGAGCCGGAGCCCGCGGACGAAAACCATCCCGGGATGGCGCCGGTCAAAGGCGATATCCGCTTCGAGAACATCCATTTCCACTACCCCGGCCAGAAGGACATTCTCCGGGGGCTGGACCTGGACATCCGCGCCGGCGAGACGGTGGCGGTGACCGGGGCCAACGGCGCCGGCAAGAGCACCCTCGCCCACCTGCTGATGCGCTTCGCCGACCCCCAACAGGGGCGCATCCTGATCGACGGCACCGACATCCGCGGGGTCTCCCTCCCAAGCCTGCGCCGCCGCATCGGCCTGGTCCCCCAGCATGTGCTGCTGTTCAACAGCTCGGTGGCGGACAATATCGGCTATGGCGATCCCGATGCCGGTTCCGACCGGATCATCGCCGCGGCCAGGGCGGCCCGCGCCCTCGGGTTCATCGAACGGTTGCCGGAGGGCTTCGACACCCTCATCGGCGACCAGGGAATACGGCTGTCGGGGGGCCAAAGGCAACGCATCGCCCTGGCCCGGGCGCTGCTGAAAAACCCGCCTATCCTGATCCTGGACGAGGCCACGGCCATGTTCGACCCGGAGGGGGAAAAGGAATTTATCCGGGAGTGCCACCACCTGCTGCACCAGCGCACCCTCATCCTCATCACCCACCGCCCGGCCAGCCTGGCCCTGGCGGACCGGATCATACACCTGGAAAACGGCCAGGTGCATGGGGCGTAGTTATTAGTTGTCAGTTGTCAGTTGTCAGTTGTCAGTTGTCAAATTGTGCCAAAATAGCCTCATGGCGACCTACAAGATCAAACCGCAGGCCCTGTTGCAGGAGGTGGGAGATGAAACCGTCATTCTCAACCTGGACAGCGGCGAGTACTTTACGCTGGATGGCGTCGGAACCCGCATGATCCGGCTCTTCCAGGAAGAACCCGACCCCGAGGCGGTCGCCGCCAAGATCACCGAAGAGTACGACGTGGCCTTCGACCAGGCCTATTCCGATCTTAACAACCTGCTGGAAGAGATGAGAGAGCAGGGACTGGCCACCCGGGATGAAGCATAAGCTCCAGCGCGCCCGCTCCCTTTCCACGGGGGACTGGGGGATACTGGCGGAGGCCTGGCTGACCCTTTCCTGGATTGACTTTGTCGTCAGCTTCCTCCCCTACCGGTGGTGGAAATCCTGGCTGGGCACCCCCCGGGACACCGGCTCCGATACGGCCCCCGGCAGCAGCCATGACATCAACCGCCTGGTCCGGCTCCTTGATGCGGCCGCCAACCACCACCCACGCAAGCCAACCTGCCTGCGGCGCAGCCTGGGCCTGAAAAGACTGTTGGGGCGAAGAGGCATCGCCTCCGTACTGCGCATCGGCGTCAACAAGGACAACACCAAAATCAACGCCCACGCCTGGGTTGAATGCGGTGGAATCGTAATCAACGATGCACCCGCTGTTGCATCGCAATACGCATTGCTACCGGTGCTTACCGAAGAACTGCTGCAAAGAATAGAGGGACCATCGGTCGAATCGGTTTAGCGAAGAAACAGAGGGCACGAGGAGCAAAATTTGTAAGGATAGACCGAACATCGAGTCGCCACTTGCACCGCTTTCCCTTCAGCAAAAAAAAGGCGGCCGTTCGGCCGCCTTTGTTTTTCAACCCCTGGCTTTATTCTACACTGACTCGGCCATCTTCCGGCGACGGCGCATAAATCCCATCATCATAAGCCCTCCACCCAGAAGCGCAATGGATCCCGGCTCGGGAACGTTGACTCCGATTCTATCCGTATCCTGATAGAAAGTGATTTCACCCTTGTTTATACCATCTCCAAAGTCGATGACCATGGTCCCCCAGATATCACCAACCGCTGCATTTGCCCCCACATAAAGCTGATTCTGAAACTTTACATCATAGCTAGTACCGCCAAAGTCTGAATATGTCAGGCCCGCCCCAGAGCCAGGGGTACCCTCAGCCGTAAAGGAATCATCAAAGGGGTCCGTATGATACATATCAAACACGATATCCCCCGGTAATCCATCAAACGTTATCGTCTGTATCAGAACATTGGCACCTAAATCAATGGATAACTCCCATTTCCCACCAAAGGTGTCATTTGACTCTGTCAGGCTCCAGCCGGTACCGCTAGCACCGCCCGTGCCCACCCCCGTCGCCGCCCAAGATGTAGATTCATTAATGCCAACACCCGCGACATCAACGCTCATACCGGTCATATCCGCACCGGTAACGACAAAGTTCGTTACACCTATGATGGAGGTGGAGGCAGAATCATCAAAAGAAACTGTCGGCGGGCTTGGGATAGCTGTTGCATGAACCTGCTCCAGAAACAGTAACCCCGTAATCGCCAAAACCACTCTGTTAAATGTCATTGCGCACATCCAAAAATCATTTGTGTATCTGATGTTATATCTTGCAATTCTCATTCCATCTATTTTTTTAGCTTTAAATACAATGAGTTACGCAAACAGGCATTTCCTGCCTTGTGCAGGGTGTAAAAAAAACTGACACTACAGGCCGCTAAAAAAGGAACAAGAGTCCCTGCCCCCTTGCCAACACAGGGCAAAAATAACAGTATTTCAAAAAGTTAGCCAATTATTTGAGCAACAGAACAAGTGTCAGCTTAGTTTACGGCCGCTCTGGCCAATATCCCTCAGGCCAATATACCCCGGTTTTCACAAAGCGCCTCAATGTTATAGCTGCAACCAGGGGCCGTTGTTCTCAGGCGGCCATAACCGCGTCAATGCTACACTATGCGTGGGCCGGCATGCCTGATAGCCACCACCGGAGCATGCAAGCAACATCACCCACCACCGCAGGCAATCCATGAGCGCACTCGCCGTCGTCCATCACACGGACTCAGCCCCCGTCTCCCGGGAAATACTCGATACCATGGCCCGCCCCTGCGCACATTTGGGCCCGGACGGAAAATCAATCCATCTGCTTGACGGCACGGGCTTCGTTCATCTCGCCCTTAACTGCACCCCTGAATCAGAACGGGAGTCCTTCCCGCTCTCCTCCCCCTGTGGCCGTTACGCCCTGATAGCCGATGCCAGAATCGACAACCGGGAGGAGTTGCAACAGGCATTGAAAGAAGAACTGAGCCGCCACGAAACCCTGACCGATGGCGATCTGATACTCGCCGCCTATATGAAGTGGGGAAACAGATGCCCCGCCAGACTGCTCGGTGATTTTGCATTCGTAGTCCGGGACCGGCATCAAAATCTCTTTTTTGCCGCCGTGGATCCCTTCGGCCTGCGGGCGCTCCACTATTCGGCAGGGAACGGGGTCCTCTGTATTGCAACAGATGCACAGCAGATCCTTCAGCACCCGGCGATAACACCGAGACTCGATGAGACAGCGCTGGCCTCCTGGATTCTGGGCAACCCGCTTCCGGACCAGTCCATGTTTCAGGATATCCATCGTATACCCGCCGCCCATGCACTCAGTTGGTGCAACGGGCATGGCATCATCAGCCGTTACTGGAATCTTGATCCGGCATTTCGCATCCGTTACAACCGGATCGATGAATATACTGAGCACCTTACCCACCTGCTCCAACAAAGTGTTTTGGCGCGGCTCAGGAGCAACAGCACCGTCTATGCTACCGAACTAAGCGGCGGCATGGACTCGACAACAATCACCGCGATCGCCAGTCGCAACTTAAAAGCCGGCGGCAAACGTATGGTGAGTTTCTTTCATCACTATTCGGGAGAGCCCTCCTGTGACGAATCGCCCTATGTTCGGGCGGTTGTCAGGCATCTCGATCTCGAATGCATCGATATCGATATGACCGAAGCCGGCGCAAATCGCTACCCCTTCAGCTACCGGCCTACCCCTGAGCATCCGGCCCTCATCATCAATCCGGTTATGGCCCATCAGGCAAAGGCCGCAAGTAAAATCGGTGTCCGCGTACTGCTGACCGGCAACGGCGGGGATGAAGTAACCTGGGGAAACGGCTTTGCATATGCCAATCGACTTTCGCGAGGCGACATCGCCGCCATCCGGGAAGTAATCGACTATTGCCGCAAAAAAAAGCTGCCGCTGTTACATACGCTCTTCAGCCTGTTCGTCAGCCCCCTGATCCCACAGAAATTAAAATCCGCAATCCGGGCAATATTGCGCCCTTCCCCAAAGCGGTTCATCCCGGAGTGGTTTCCGGCGTCAACGGCCGAACGATTAAACTTGGCCCGGCGCAAGCCCCCGGCCTCACCATTCCGGGATCCAATGCGCCGCAGCATGTACCACACCCTGACCGAAAGCAGAACACCAGGCATCGCCAGAAGCCACCTTCACTCTTCATCCCCCTATGGCATAGAGGTTCGCCACCCTTTTTTCGATCGCCGTATCGTTGAATTCGCATTCGCCATTCCCCCGGACCTGTGGACCAGGGGCGAATACCCAAAGTGGCTGCTGCGGCAAGCCACTGACGGCCTGCTTCCGGATTCCGTGCGATGGAGGAAAGAAAAGACTTTCTTCGACGTATACTTCGGCAAGGCAATGAAAACGAGGAAAGATGCTATCTATGCAACTCTGATTGATTCAAAGCTGCATCAAAAAGGCCTGATAGACGATAAATTACTAATTAATGAATTCGAGGCTGCATTTGCCAACCTTGATCCTTGTGTTCCCTATGACCTACAATACCCTATGGTTGCAGCAAACTGGCTGGTTGCAAATGGACACATCGGTGACTCCATTAAAACTTGCTCCCCGCCAGGAGGAAAATCTAATGAGCACCTTCGAAAGCAATGAGCGGAAGGAAGTCGGCAAGCTCTCCTATCAAGCGCCTAAACTGGTCCGTGCAGGAAAGCTCGCGGATATAACGGCGGGCGGCGCCGGCAGCAAAGCCGACGAGAGTCAAGCGGCAAAATCACATCCGGTATTGCCGGTTTGATTTAGCTTCCAAGACATTCGCGCACAATACTTGAAAGACTTTAACCGAGGATTCAAATATCGATACGCTGTATGGTGTCGACCTTGTTCCTGGAAGTGAAACCGCCACCGGACATAAGGCCCGGTATTCACATTCAACCCTCATAGTGGAGCAACTGGATGCTCCCCCCCACATTTCAACAACCCCCATCTGGACCTATCAAGATACAGGCGCCCGTTATCGAACGGCCTACAATCTTTATCGTCTAACAAAAGACTGTCTCGCATTGGAGATAGAATGCCAGGGAAAAGGTTTTTTTCTTTACCCCGGCGGAAATTCAGTGAAGGTCTATTGGCACACTGGGGGAACCGGTTTTGAACATTATCTGCATGGAATAGGATTGGCATTCTGGCTGGAACTAAAAGGAACACCATGCCTCCATGCCAGCCTCTTATCCGACGACCATCATACGATCGGTCTCATTGCCTCCAGCCAGACGGGAAAATCAACCACCACACTTCGCCTAATGCAATATGGAATGTCCCTCGTCGCCGACGACATGCTGCCTCTTTATCGTCACGCAAAGGGGTGGCGAGTCTATCCGGGATCCCACTCTCTGCGTCTATGGCCAGGCACGGCTCATGCATTGATGAACGGGCGACAGTTCGAGGAACTGCCAAGGGTCCATGAAAAATTCGAGAAACGCCGGATTAACATAACCACGCAAAATCACTTGAGCATCTGTGAACACCCTACCGCGCTATCATCACTCTATCTGCTCAGCAGAGGCCCAAGCAGTCGCAATATAACAATAAGAACATTGGCCCCAAGCGAAGCCATTATCCAACTGTTAAAACATAGTCTCATAGGTGACGCGCCAGCCGCGCTTGGTCTGGAAGAACATAGATTACGGATGATGTCCCGGCTGGTTGAAGATATTCCGATAAAGCTGGTCGAATATCCCTCTGGATTTGAAAGGCTGGATTCCATGTGCGGCATGTTGATGGAGGATGCCGGGGTATGCCCCAATGACGGCACGCACAAATAGCGGCCAAAACCCAGATTCGATTTGACGGCCCAATAGCACTGTCTCATTGGGATCATTCTTCTGAATTGCGCGGCATCCGCCGATCCGCCACCCCGACACGCCGATCGGGTATGGCGCCACGCCGGTCATCCCTGTTTTTACAGCTACCGGCTCCCGGCCGCCTGCGATCGCCCTCGAAACGCTGGTCCGGAACCTTCTTCCTCCGGGAGATCGAGCGCCGGATGAACCGCCTCAGCTTCCAGGCCCGCATGATCGTTAGGAAATAGAGCGCGAAAAGCCCGAGAAATCCGTAGAACATCACAGCCTCTGGGACACCACCGTAGAGCCCCCCCAGGCCGATGAGCGTGGTGACGGCCGTTACCGCAAGGATGATCCCCAGGGTCTGCCTCGGGCTGAATCCGGCCAGCATGAGGATGTGGTGGAAATGGCCTCGATCCGCCGAAAAGGGGGAGCGTCCTTTCAATATCCGCCGCAGCATCTGGCTGACGGTATCGATGAGCGGCACGGCGAAGATCCACAGCGCCGTGGCCGGTGTCATGAGGCGCTCCCCGCCCTGGGACAGATGGATGAAAAACCAGGCCAGCACAAAGCCGAGGAACATGCTGCCGGCGTCCCCCATGAAGACCAGGGCGCGCCTCCGGCCGGACCTCAGGTTGAACAACAGGAAGGCCACAATGACCGCGGCCAGCAGCAACAGGATACGCACCGCGCCAACATCGCCCCCAATCCAGGCGATGAGCGCCAATGAAAGCGCCGTCATCAGGCTCAGAGAACCCGCCAGGCCATCGATGCCATCGGACATGTTGAGGGCGTTGATGACGCCGACCGTGGCGAATACCGTCAAGGGCACGGACCAGTCACCCAATACCGCCATGCCCCCTTGCGGCCCGATGGCCCCGAGGTCGCGGAGCACGACACCGCCGTGCAGCGCCATCAGCAGGGCCGCGGCAATCTGGGCGAGGAAGCGGGCGCCGGAAGAGAGTTCATGCAGGTCATCCGAGACGCCGACCACCACCAGCAGGGCCGACGCCATAAAGAAGCTTCTGAGATGCGCAATGGGCGCAGCCAGCGTCAGCGCCGCAAAACTGAAGGCCAGAAACATGGCCAGCCCGCCGATGAGCGGCACGGCGCCATGGTGGTCCTTGCGCTCATCCGGCTGATCCAGCAGGTCTATACGAAAGGCCACCCGGCGCAGAAACCACAGCAGCAATACCGCCGTCCCGAAGGCAATGAGATAACTGATGATGTCTTCGCCAAGCACAAACTTATTCTAGCAACTCTTATCATTCATGCTTTGGGATCCATTGAACTCAGCATAGCCCAATTAGCAGGATGGAAACGCTGACTTTGACCCCGGCGGAATCGATCCCACGAAGCCTGGCGTGAAGAGGTGGTAGGAGCGGCGCCTCGCCGCGATAATGCCAGGGCCGATTCATCGCGGCGAGGCGCCGCTCCTACGGTGCGATATGCCATTAACTGGAGGCGGCGTCATTGATTAACGGTGGCTTAAACATGCGTTCGCCGCGCTGCGGAGTGACTTTAGGTCACTCCGGTCGCCTTGGGCTGCATCCGGCGCTTTGATTTTACTCTGCGCTTGCCGTCCCTGGCGCTGCATTGGCGGTTTGAATCGGCCCCGGCCCGGCCTTCCCTGGCCGGGCGTTCGCCGCGCTGCGGAGTGACTTTAGCCCGCATCGCTCACCGATTATTAGACTTCGACATTTTTTAGCGCCGGGATGTGGCCGAGACGCCCCGAGAGCCCCTTCCTCGTGCCAACGCGCTTGCCAGGATGGGGATTTGCGTATTTTTTGGCTCTCCGACATCGCCGGG
>DRKS01000074.1 GCA_011051655.1 Sedimenticola sp. | reverse complement strand
GGCAAGCTGGCGAAGCAGGTTGGACGATCGGCCGCCGAAGCATAGCCGTAGCTATGATTCAAGGCTGATCGTTCAAGATGCGAAGCCAGATTGTTCCAAAAACCAAATAGGACAGAGTATAAATTAACCGCCATCACCTTATGAGACTAAGTACATTGAATTTCATAAATTTCTCAATTAACCGGGTCCGCCTGGTGAGAAATGCGGGTTAAGGGGCCTGGCAGCGGGGGCAGAAATAGCAGGGCTGACCGTTCGCCATGACCCTCTCTATGGCGCCGCCGCAGCGGTAGCAGGGTTTGCCCTTGCGCCGGAAAACGAAAAACCGGGCCTCCTCGAAGCTGGCCCCTTGGGCCAATAATTCCCCGGCCCGTTGCCGGTCATTGGTGATGCCGCCGGTCTGGTAGGACTGGCGCGGCAGCCGCAGGATGGCGCCGGCAAGCCGCTCCAGCCTTTCGGGATCGCAGTCCTGCGGTCTTGCCCTGGGGGACAGCCCCGCCACGAACAGGATTTCACAGCGCAGGTAATTGCCGAGGCCGGCAAGGAACGACTGATCGGTGAGCAGTCCGCCGAGCTGGCGGCGGCGGTGTTCGGGCCGGAGCAGCCGTTCGATGACCTGGTGTTCAGACAGGCCGGCGGCCAGCACGTCCGGCCCCAGGCGGCGCAGAAAGGGGTGTTCCGCCAACGCCTCATCCTCCAGCACGGCGATGTCCGACGCGCTGTAGAGCAGGGCGGAGTGCTCCCTGTTATGGATGGCCAGCCGCAACTGCCGCCGGCTGTCCGGAAATTCATAGGCCGGTCCGGTATGCCAACGCCCGTAGAGCTGGTTGTGGCTGTAGATGTTCAGGCCGTTGGCGAAGCGGATCAGCATGGCCTTGCCCCGGCTTTCCACCTCCCGGACGCGCTCTCCCCTCAATTCCGCCTCGCGGGGCTTCAACCGGGGAAGGCCGAAACGGACCTCGACGGCGATCCGGTTTTTGATGGCGGCCCCGACGCTGTCGGCGGCGCGGCGGATTTCCGGGCCTTCAGGCATGGTGGTGAGGGGTCATGGGCCGTCCCCGCCGGGCTTCTTGTCCGCCTTGTAGCGGGGCTCCAGGGGCAGGCCGGCGGCCTTTTTGTTTTCGATTTCGGCGACGGTCTTTTCAATGGCCAGAAATCGCTCGGCGGTGGCCGGATGGGTGGCCGCATGATTGCGGCCGATGCTGCCGGGGTGGATGGCCGCCATGCGGCGCCAGAAATTCGCGGCGCCGGCTGTCTCCAGCCCGGCGCGGGCCATGATGTAGAGCCCCACATAGTCCGCCTCGGCCTCGAACTCCTGGGAATAGGCCTGGGCGGCCATGTTGCCGAAGACGCCCTGGGTGTTGACGCCGGCCGCCGCCGCAAGGATGTCCAGCAGGGAGCCGAGCATGTAGTTCTGCATCTTTGCCTTGATGTGGCCCATGGCGTTGTGGGCCAGCTCATGGGCCACCACCAGGGCGAGTTCATTGTCGGAGCGGGCGAAACGCAGCATTCCACCGGCGATCACGATGCGCTGGCCGTCCGCATAGGCGTTGACCTCGTCCCCCGGCCCGAGCATCACGGCGTAGCTGCATATCCGCTCGGGGGTGGCCTGGAATGAAAGCCTGTCGTCGCCGCGGACCACCCGGATGCGGGCCGGGGCGCCTTCCTTCAATGACTCCTCCAGGATGTCGGCGAATCGCTTGAGGGCGTCCTCGCCGGTGGGGACGGATTGGCCATTGAGCGATACGATGATGTCGCCCGCCATGAGCCCGGCCCGTTGTGCCGCCGATCCCCCGATTACCTGCAGGATCTGGAGGGGCTCTCCAACGCCCAGTTTGACGACGGCGATATCCCTGAACTCCTCCGCAAAGAGATATTTATTGGTAAAGACGGCGCCGAGGGAAAGGTGGGTCTCCTCGCCGCACAGGGGGGCGGCCGCCTTGAGCAGGGGGTGGGCGATGGCAGTGAGGCGCTGGCGCCCGGACAGCATGGTGTCGAAGGCGATCTCCCGCTGCTTCCTGGCCTCGATCTCTATGAGGGCGTCGTCCACCTTGGTGCGGTGGGTGGTGGGGGCGGCGCATCCGGACAGCAGAGCGGCGAGTCCCAGGGAAAGCAGCAACAGGGTCCGTTGCTTCATGAAATCCCGAAAGGGGCGGCGGCCGCCGGCGCTGTGGTCATGCAGATGCATTCTTGGCATTTTATAAGGCATGCCCCGGGCAAAGACAAGGGGCCTTCGTATGGCGGCGCGGGCAGGGTAGAATTGGCCGCCCCGATTCGAGCCGGATGATGCCTGAATGAACGCCCCCGAACTCCTCGCCCCCGCCGGCACCCTGAAGAACATGCGCTACGCCTTCGCCTATGGGGCGGACGCGGTCTATGCCGGCCTGCCGCGCTACAGCCTGCGGGTGCGCAACAATGACTTTCGGGAGGACAATCTGCGCCTGGGTATCGAAGAGGCCCATGCCCGGGGCAGGCGTTTCTATCTGACCTGCAATCTGATGCCCCACGGGGCCAAGCTGAAGACCTTCCTGGCGGACCTGGAGCCGGTGGTCGCCATGGGGCCGGACGCCCTGATCATGGCGGACCCCGGCCTGATCATGCTGGTGCGGGAGCGCTGGCCCGAGCTGCCGGTGCACCTGTCGGTGCAGGCGAATACGGTGAATGCGGCGGCGGTGCGCTTCTGGCGGGGGGTTGGGTTGAAGCGGGTGATCCTGTCGCGGGAACTGTCCCTGGACGAGGTGGAGGAGATCCGCCAGCAGTGCCCCGGCATGGAGCTGGAGGTGTTCGTGCACGGGGCGCTGTGCATCGCCTATTCCGGGCGCTGCCTGCTCTCGGGCTACTTCAACCACCGGGACGCCAACCAGGGGGCCTGCACCAACTCCTGCCGCTGGGAGTACAAACTGGTGGAATCCGATACCGGCCAGGCACGGCATCCGGATGCCGACCGGGGGTTTTTCCTGGAAGAGCGGGAGCGGCCGGGGGAGATGATGCCCATCGAGGAGGACGAGCACGGCACCTATATCATGAACTCCAGGGACCTGCGTGCCGTGGAGCATGTGGAGCGGCTGGTGCGCATCGGGGTGGACAGCCTGAAGATCGAGGGCCGCACCAAGTCCCACTATTACACCGCCCGCACCACCCGGGTCTACCGCCAGGCCATCGACGACGCGGTGGCGGGCCGTCCCTTCCGGCCCCGGCTCATGGCGGAGCTGGAGAATCTGGCCAACCGGGGCTACACGGACGGCTTCTACCAGCGCCACGAGAGCCGGCAGTTGCAGAACTACCGCCAAAACAGCTCCGGGAGCGAGCGCCAGATCTTCGTGGGCGAGGTGCTGGGACCGGCGGCACCCGGCGGGCTGGCCTTCATCAAGGTCAAGAACAAATTCGCCGTGGGCGACCGGCTGGAGCTGCTGACTCCCTCGGGCAATCATCCCTTCATCCTGGAGGCCCTGGAGGATGCCGACGGCAATCCCCTGCATGAGGCCCCCGGCAGCGGCTACCGGGTGCGCCTGAGGCTGCCGGCGGCCGCCGACGCCCTGGGGCTCATCACCCGCTACAGGCCCGGATAGAAAAACCGCATCGTCGAACGGTTGTATTTGACCCGAAAAAGTCCGACCATCGATCCCCTGAGTCCCTTTATGAACCCATCGGGTAAGGAAAACAGCATGAAATACTTCGAAGACAACTCGCTCTCCATCGGCAACACCCCCCTGGTCAAGCTGAACAAGGTGGTCGACGCGGACCGCGCCCTGGTGCTGGCCAAGATCGAGGGCCGCAACCCCGCCTATTCCGTGAAGTGCCGCATCGGCGCATCCATGGTCTGGGAGGGCGAAAAACAGGGGCTGCTGAAGCCGGGCATGGAAGTGGTCGAGCCCACCAGCGGCAACACCGGCATCGCCCTGGCCTTCGTCTGCGCCTCGCGGGGATACAAGGTCACGCTGACCATGCCCGACACCATGAGCCTGGAGCGGCGCAAGGTGCTCAAGGCCCTGGGCGCCGAGCTGGTGTTGACCGAGGGCGCCAAGGGCATGCCCGGCGCCATCGCCAAGGCCGAAGAGATCGCCGCCAGCAGGCCGGGCCATTACTTCATGCCCCAGCAGTTCAAGAACCCGGCCAATCCGGACATCCATGAGTCCACCACCGGCCCCGAGATCTGGGACGCCACCGATGGCCGGATCGACGTACTGGTCTCCGGCGTCGGCACCGGCGGCACCATCACCGGCGTATCCCGCTATATCAAGAACACCTGCGGCAAGGATATCCTGTCCGTCGCCGTGGAACCTGCCGCCAGCCCGGTCATCAGCCAGACCCTCGCCGGCGAGGAACTCAAGCCGGGGCCCCACAAGATCCAGGGCATCGGCGCCGGATTCATTCCCGACACCCTGGACCTGGACATGGTGGACCGGGTGGAGCAGGTGGAGAACGAAGAGGCGGTGGAGTTCGCCCGCCGCCTGGCCACCGAAGAGGGCATCCTCTCCGGCATCTCCTGCGGCGCGGCCGCCGCCGTGGCCGCCAGGCTGGCCCGGCAGCCGGAATTCGAGGGCAAGACCATCGTGGCCATCCTGCCGGATTCCGGTGAGCGCTATCTCTCCAGCATCCTGTTCGAAGGCATCCTCTGACCCTGCACCCGGCCGCCGGCCCGGTCCCGGGTCAGGGTTGACTCCAGAAGTCAGGCGATTACAATAGCCGGCTCCTGAAGCGGGAATAGCTCAGTTGGGTGAGCTGAAACCGAATGTCCAGTGGACATTCGCAGTTTGGCGAACGCCCAGCCATGGAAGGATGGGCAGGTGTGTACAGATGCGCAGTTGTGGCGCCATGGATGGCCAGGAAAGAGTTGATTGTTTGCGGGAATAGCTCAGTTGGGTGAGCTGAAACCGAATGTCCAGTGGACATTCGCAGTTTGGCGAACGCCCAGCCATGGAAGGATGGGCAGGTGTATACAGATGCGCAGTTGTGGCGCCATGGATGGCCAGGAAAGAGTTGATCATTTGCGGGAATAGCTCAGTTGGGTGAGCTGAAACCGAATGTCCAGTGGACATTCGCAGTTCAGCGAACGCCCAGCCATGGAAGGATGGGCAGGTGTGTACAGATGCGCAGTTGTGGCGCCATGGATGGCCAGGAAAGAGTTGATCATTTGCGGGAATAGCTCAGTTGGTAGAGCACAACCTTGCCAAGGTTGGGGTCGCGAGTTCGAGTCTCGTTTCCCGCTCCAAAATTCAAAAACCCCGAGCAGGCATGCCGGGGTTTTTTGCCTTAAGGCGTCCCTCCTGGCTGAGTGGCAGAGTGGTTATGCAGCGGCCTGCAAAGCCGTGGACCTCGGTTCGATTCCGGGCTCAGCCTCCATTTTCTCCTCCCCCCGTCTTTGAATTCCGCGCCGCCTCTGCATGAATCCGCGAAATGCCGGATTTTTGCTTATCAGAAGGGATGTGTAATACTTAGGCCCCGCAAGCATCCAGATACAATCAATAAAAAAATGCTTGGCTGCGCTTGCAGTGATATACCTTACTTCGAGTCTGGTAAAGAATTATCGGGGATTCATGTCTGGCGGCCGCTACGGAAAAATACCGTTCTGAAACCAACCCTGATGCAAGTTTGCCACTGCTTTGACCGAGAGGAGTAAAAAAAATGAAACGATATGATTTCGACTGGACATCAAAGGCCTTTGAGCATGAAGAGAAAGGTATTGAGGCTGCTGACTATCTGGCAATAAAAGCACTGGGTGTTGCGTATAAACATTTTCTGGTTCCGATGTCGGATTATGACCTGGCGGGATGGCACAAGCATGATCATTATCGTCACAACATCAGCGAGCTCGAGGAAAATGAGGGAGACAAGGTCTGGATAAAGCCGTGGATTACGGGACATTGGCTGGAGGGAAAGGAATGCATTTTCCGGTTTGAACCGGACGAGCTCATGGAAGAGGCCCTTGAAGAGATTGACTGGGCCGGCCTGAATGATTGGGAACACAAGCATAAGAGAGGCGCTGTTTTTGGAATTTACCTGACAGTGGCAAGGGAGAAAGAAGACTGGGATGCTGTTTTTTCATTCAGGTTGGATGACAGGCCCGGCGCCGATAAGCTGCATGACCTGCCAGTAAGGCAGGTCTTGTGCCTGGCCATAAACGACGAGGATGGCAAACTGGAAGGATGGCTGGACTGGGCATACAAGCAGTCGGCCTGAGCCGCCCGTCGAGGCGGTAACGCTTCTGTCAATAAACGTCACGTCACCGGTGTGGCGTGCCCTCATCTCCTGCCCTTTTGTCGCGCCGCAGCCTCTGCCCGGACGGAGACTGCATGTGGAGGAGGCCGGAAGGCCAATTGAATCATACGGCCTGCCGGGTATACTCGAAATGTCTTTTTCGCCGCTGACAGCGGCATTGCAGGAGAGTAACAATGAACGGCTACCGGAATATCTTATGCGCAACCGATTTTTCCCCAACCAGTGAGGCTGCGGCCGATCGCGCGTCGAGCCTGGCCAGGAGCTACGGTGCCCGGCTCACCCTGCTGCATGTGGTGGAATATTTTCCGGAAGATCGATCGAATGAAGAGATCGCCCCTGAAAATGTCGACCCGGCCCATTATCGCGAGGGCCGCGCGCGCGAGCGGCTGGCTGCGCAGGCCGCGCGTTTGGGAGGGGATGTCGATATCGCCCAGGAGGTTCTCATCAGTGAACATGCCGCCAAGTATGAGATCGCCCGCTTCGCCAGGGACCGGCAGATGGATCTGATCGTGGTGGCCAGCCATGGCTGGCATGGGGTTGGAGCCCTGTTAGGGTCCACGGCGGACGGCGTGTTGCAGAGGGCGCCTTGCGACGTACTGGCGGTACGCGCCACCGAATAGAATCTGCATATTTCCTTGGAGCGCGGGGTGGCCGCGCGCCAAGGGGGCTGGCGCATGGCGCCGCGGCGTGGGCGCGGCCTTCGGCCACGATAAAACAACCAGCGGATCTTTGCTCCATTCTGGAGTGATCGGTCCGGGTGCAACCGTATGGAAATCACTTGGCTCCCCCTGCTTTCGGCTATCGCTGGATTGGCGCTTGCCTGGAGGCTCTACCTCTCGGTCCGGCGTTGGCCGGTGGGACATGGCAAGGCGGTCGAGATAGCCGAGGCCATCCACTCCGGGGCCATGGTTTTCATGCGCCGGGAATATTTCTACCTGGTGCTGTTCGTGGCGGTGGTGTTCACCGTGCTCATCCTCTTGGTCGGCTGGCAGACGGCCCTGGCGTTTCTGTTCGGCGCCTTCTGCTCCGCGGCGGCCGGTTTCATCGGTATCTATACGGCGACAAAGGCCAATGTGCGCACCGCCCTTGCGGCCCACGATCATGGCGCGCCGGCGGCGCTGGCGGTGGCGTTCGCCAGCGGATCGGTGATGGGTATCGCCGTCGCCTCATTGGGGCTGCTGGGGCTCGGTGCGCTCTATCTCATGCTGGGCGCCGATGCAGAGTCTTTGCGGGTGCTGAACGGCTTCGGCATGGGCGCTTCCTCGGTGGCGCTGTTCGCACGTGTCGGCGGCGGCATTTACACCAAGACCGCCGATGTCGGCGCCGATCTGGTGGGGAAGATCGAAGAGGGCATCCCCGAGGATGATCCGCGCAATCCCGGGGTCATCGCCGACAACGTGGGGGATAACGTGGGTGACGTGGCGGGCATGGGGGCCGATATTTTCGAGTCCTATTGCGGCGCCATCATCGCCGGCATCGCCATTGCCTCCACCATGGGACTGGCCGCAGCCGATGTGCTGGGGGGGCGGCCGGCACTGCTGTTTCTGCCGTTGGCGATCTCCACCGGCGGGCTGCTGGCCTCCGCCCTGGGCATCGTCGTGGTGCGCCTGCTCAGCCGCAGTTCCCCCGAGCTGGCATTGCGGTTGGGACTCGTCGGCGCCAGCGTGCTGTCCATCGCGGCGGCCCGGCTGGCGGTCGCATGGCTGTCCATCGACATCAGCCTGTGGTGGGTGGTGCTGGCGGGCATTCTGGGTGGGATCATTATCGGGCTTGCCACCGAGTTCTTCACCAAAGGCGCTCCCGTGCGCCGCATCGCCCGGGCCGGCAAGACGGGCCCCGCCACGGTCATCATCAATGGCCTGGCCGTCGGGATGCAATCCATGGCCGTGCCCCTGCTCGCGCTGGGGGCCATCATCTACGTGTCCACCCAGTTGGCGGGGCTTTACGGCGTTGCGGTTGCGGCGGTGAGCATGTTGTCCACTGTCGGCATGGTCATGGCCGTCGACGCCTATGGCCCCGTCGCCGACAACGCCGGCGGCATTGCGGAGATGGCGGGGCTGGGGGAGGAGACGCGCGCCATCACGGACACCCTGGACGAGCTGGGCAACACCACGGCCGCCATCGGCAAGGGCTTCGCCATCGGCGCGGCCGCCCTTACCGCACTGGCCATGATCAGCGCCTATGTGCAGACGGTCAGCCTGCATATCCCGGACTTTGACCTGCACATCACAGAGCCGCAGGTGCTCATCGGGCTTTTCGTCGGCGGGCTGCTGCCGTTTCTGTTCAGCGCCATGACCATGACCGCCGTCGGTGAGGCGGCCTCGGAGATGGTGGAAGAGATCCGGCGCCAGTTCCGCGAAATCCCGGGTCTGCGCGAAGGCCGGGCGAAACCCGACAACGCCCGTTGCATGACCATCGCCACCACCGCCGCCCTGAGACGCATGGTGGGCCCGGGCCTGATGGCTGTCGTGGCGCCGCCGCTGATCGGCTTTGGCGTCGGTGCGCATGCATTGGGTGGAATGCTCGGCGGGGCGCTGCTGAGCGGCGTGCTGCTCGCCCTGCTCATGGCCAATGCGGGGGCCGCCTGGGACAATGCCAAGAAATATGTGGAAAAAGGCCATCTGGGCGGCAAGGGATCTCCCGCCCACAACGCCTGTATCGTTGGCGACACCATAGGTGATCCTTTCAAGGATACATCCGGTCCGTCCCTCAACATCCTGATCAAACTGATGGCCATCGTCAGCCTGGTGATGGCGCCCTATCTGTAGCCGGATGACAGCCCGGCCGATGCGCATTAGACTATTGATTCTTAAGAACCAAGTTAGAAGGGGGACGTATGATCCATCTGGAGTTGAACGATAAAGAAAAGGAGGTTCTCGCAGCGACACTGGAAAGCTACCTGTCGGACCTGCGTTATGAAATCAGCGATACCGATAACTATGACTTCCGCGAGCAACTCAAGGAGAAAAAGGCGGTGCTCATGAAGATCGCCGAAGCCCTCGAAAAGACGGGCTGAATCCGCGGGCCGCCGCGGGCCGGACACCGTGCCGATCCCGCGGACAGGTGATTGATTTGCCGCGATTGCCCCGCCTGCAATGAATCCCGGCCCCCGCTGCTGTTTGTTTCCGACCGGCGTTCATTCATGACATTGGATGAACGCGTCACAGCGCTGAGCTATGCGGTCCGTATCGCTGTCGTGGCGAAGTATTCGGGCCAGATTGGCTTGGTGCTGGCGTTGTTGACCGTTCCCCCCCTGATGGTCTCGCTATTGTTCGGCGAGTACGCATTCAGTGCCCGCTACCTGGTCGTCTTTACAGTTCTCGTCGCAGTGGGACTGCCGCTGGCGCGGCTGCCTTCCCCGGCCCGCATCCAGGTCAATGAGGGGCTCGTCATCACCGCCCTGGCCTTTGTCCTTGCGCCGCTGCTGATGAGCTATCCCCTGATGAGTGGCGGCATCTCCCTGCAGGATGCCCTGTTCGAAGCCGTATCCGGCGTCACCACCACCGGCCTTTCCACCCTTCCCGGCGTGGAAGAGCGGGCCGGGACCTTCCTGTTCAGCCGCGCCTGGATGCAGTGGTACGGCGGACTCGGCATCGTGGTGCTGTCGGTGGCGTTACTGATGGGGCATGCCGTCAGCGCCAGACGGCTGATCGACCCACAAACCGCCGCCCCCGATCTGGTCAGCACCACCCATATGCATGCCCGCCGTGCACTGTTGGTCTACCTGGTGCTCACGGCGGCCGGGTTTGGAGTGATCCTGGCCTTCGTCGGAGATGGATTTCATGCCCTCGCGCTGGCCCTTTCGGCTGTGTCGACGGGTGGTTTTTCCCCTTTTGACGACAGCCTGTCCGGCCTGGATTCCGGCTGCGCCCCACTGGCCGTTATGCTGGTCGCGTTTTTGGGCGCCATTACCGTTCCCGCATACTATCGCGCCAGCCATAATGGCTGGCGCAATCTGGGCGGTGATCTGGAACTGCGTGCGCTGCTGGTCATGAGTGCCGGCGTCAGCGTACTGCTGACCCTGATCATGCTCTGGGGCATGGGTCTGCCGTGGGAGGAGGTTGGCATTCAGGGCCTGCTGCTCGGCCTCTCCGCCCAGTCCACCACCGGCTTCTCCACCCTGGCCGTGACTGAACTGGATCCGGTGGCGAAACTGGTGCTGATTCCGTCCATGCTCATTGGCGGGAGCGTCGGCTCCACCGCCGGTGGTCTGAAGCTCCTGCGTCTGCTCATCCTGCTGCGCCTGTTGCAGATCTGGCTGCGGCGCACCGGCGCGCCCCGTCATGCCGTCATCGAACCCTGGCTGGGTGGCCGGCGGCTCGAGAGCGATGCCCTGCTGCGGGCGCTGCTGGTGATTATGCTGTTTGTCGCGGTTGTGCTCGTATCCTGGGTGCTGTTCGTGGCCTTCGGTCACGATGCCCTGGATGCCTTGTTCGAGGTGGTGTCGGCGACGGCCACCGTGGGGCTTTCGACGGGGATCACCGGCCCTGAACTGCACCCCTTCCTGAAGGGCGTGTTATGCCTGAACATGCTGGCCGGCCGGCTGGAAGTGCTGGCGCTGCTGGTGCTATTGTACCCGGGAACCTGGTTCGGAAAGAGGGCGAAGTCACTGTGAGAGCGGTATTCATAGGCGCATCCTCCCTGGCGGTTATGACGGCCCGCTTTCTGCTGAACCGTGGGCACGAGGTTATCATCATCGAGCGCGACAAAGATTGCATCGAGGCGCTGAGCGAGGAATTGGATTGCGGTTTTCTGCACGGGGACGGCAGCAAACCGGCGATCCTGCGGGAGGCGGCCCCGGATGAAACCGATATGCTGTTTTGCCTGACCGCCAATGACCAGAGCAACATCATCGCCAGCCTGGTGGGGCGCTCTCTGGGCTTCGGGCGCGTGGTCACCAAGATAGAGGACCCGGAATACGAGCACATCTGCATCGAGCTCGGGCTGGAGGACACCATTATCCCGGCGGGTACCATCGGGCGTTATCTCGCCGACATGTTCGACGGGCGCGACCTGTTGGAGCTCTCCTCCATGATCAAGGGCGAGGCGCGGGTGTTTTCCTTCGTGGCGCGCGACAAGGAAGCCGGTCCCGTCCATGATCTTGGTTTACCCAAGGAGACCGGTGTCGTCTGTTTCTACCGCGACGGAAAATTTTCCCTTGCCGGAGAGGATACCGTGCTCGAGCCGGGAGACGAGGTGCTGTTGATCACCCACAGCCGGAATCTGCCCGTCCTCATGCAGCGCCTGGGGCAGGCGTCGGAAGGCTGGGGGACGGAAGCTACTCCAGCAGACCCCTGATACAGGGATCATCGTCCAGCATCAGGCCGATACAGCCAGGACTGGTATGGATTACCAGGGCGCGGGTATGGCAGGGCTTTATTGCGGACTGTTTCTGGGGTGGTATGTTCATCCGCACCATTTGGCCCGGGTGGAGATCGATGTCCCTGGCTTCGAGCCGGATGCCTTCCCGGTTGGCATCCAAGGAACGGGTCT
>DRKS01000073.1 GCA_011051655.1 Sedimenticola sp. | reverse complement strand
CCACCCATGAAAAAGCCCGCTTACGCGGGCTTTTTCATGGGTGGCGCGCCCGGAAGGATTCGAACCTCCGACCACCTGGTTCGTAGCCAGGTACTCTATCCAGCTGAGCTACGGGCGCTTATAACTGTGATTTCTGATGTGCGCGTTATTGGTAAATCCGCATCCATCACCTGAAGCAAGGGATGCGACTATAGCCGGTCAACAGCTGATTTTTCAAGGCCTTTTTGATTGGACTCGCTACTCGTGAACAGAAACTCGAGGCTGCCCCAATATGGCGGAGAGAGAGGGATTACTCCGGGCATCCTACCCTGCGCCCCTTCGGGGCCGTGCTCCGCACGTTCACAATCGCTCCCGGCGATTGCGTCGAACCCTCTTTTCGGGTTCTCATCCCTATATCTCTTCGACAGCGAATCTTCTTTAAAAGGGGCTGAAAACCAACCCCTTTTAAAGAAGATGGCGGAGAGAGAGGGATTCGAACCCTCGATGGGCTTTTAACCCATACTCCCTTAGCAGGGGAGCGCCTTCAGCCACTCGGCCATCTCTCCAGCAACTATTCTTACGCGCCCCCTGCATGGGCCACAGGCCCATTGCAGAGGGCGATTGCTCCAGACTTCCCCATGGCCCCCAGGGGCCGGCTTACGGCTGGCATAATCACCCGGAGCAATGTCAGCCGTTCGGTCATCTCTCCTTAGATCAAAACCCGTGGTATGAGCGGGGTGCTTGCGCAAACCCCGCCTGGACACAGACTATTCTTCTCCACCCTCAGCTTGCTGCTGGGCTTGTTCCCGTTTGATCCGCTCGTAGATTTCCTCGCGGTGCACTGTTATGTCTCGAGGTGCGTTTACCCCGATCCGCACTTGGTTTCCCTTTACACCAAGCACCGTCACGGTCACCTCATCGCCAATCATCAGTGTTTCGCCTACGCGGCGAGTTAGAATCAACATCTTTAAATATCTCCCTGCCTTATTCTTGAATGTAACACAGCGACCATCCAATTCGGGGCCCTGACTTCCTGTCCGCCCCTTACGGGAGTGAACGCCACCAACCAAGCCTCTTGACTTAACGATAACATCGACAGCGCAAGGCAGCGTCCGATTCTACCAGCCCCTTTGTGTTTTCCAAAGGGAATTTACCTCCTGAGCGCGATCAAACGACGAAATATTGGCTATTCCGACAGCCCAAAGGCCTCGTGCAGGGCGCGCACGCCAAGCTCAAGGTACTTTTCATCCACCACCACGGAAATCTTGATTTCCGAGGTGGAGATCATGCGGATATTGATCCCCTCTTTGGCCAGCGCCTCGAACATGGCGCTTGCGATACCCGCATGCGAACGCATGCCCACGCCCACCAGGGAGATCTTTACGATGGCATCGTCGCCGCTCACTTCTCTCGCCTTGAGTTCCGCAGCGGTATTCCGAAGGATATCCAGCGCCTTTTTATAGTCGTTGCGGTGGACGGTGAACGTAAAATCGGTAGTGGTGTCCTCGGCGATGTTCTGCACGATCATGTCCACTTCGATATTGGCGTTGGCGATGGGGCCGAGGATCTTGTGCGCCACACCGGGCTGGTCGGGCACGCCCAGGATGGTCAGTTTCGCCTCGTCACGGTTGAACGCGATGCCGGAGATTTTCGCTTCTTCCATACCCTCGTCCTCAAAGCTGATCAGGGTGCCCTCGCCTTCTTCGAAGCTCGAGAGAACGCGAAGGGGCACATTGTATTTGCCTGCGAATTCAACCGCGCGGATCTGCAACACCTTGGATCCCAGGCTGGCCATTTCCAGCATTTCCTCGAAGGTGATGCGCTCCAGCCGCCGCGCATGGGGCTCTACCCGGGGGTCGGTGGTGTAGACGCCGTCCACGTCGGTAAAGATCTGGCATTCATCCGCCTTCAGGGCGGCGGCCATGGCGACGGCGGTGGTATCGGAGCCGCCCCGCCCCAGGGTTGTGATGTTGCCGTTTTCGTCCACCCCCTGGAATCCCGCAATCACCACCACCCGGCCCGCCTCCAGGTCCGCGCGCACCCGGGCATCGTCGATATCCTGGATCCGGGCCTTGTTGTGGGCGCCGTCGGTCAGGATATGCACCTGGCCGCCGGTATAGGAGCGGGCGGGGCAACCGCGTTCTTCCAGCGCCATGCTGAGCAGGGCGATGGTGACCTGTTCCCCGGTGGAGAGCAGCACGTCCAGTTCCCGGGGGTTGGGGCGTTCCTGGATTGCGTGCGCCAGGGAGACCAGCCGGTTGGTCTCCCCCGACATGGCCGACACGACCACGATGATGTCGTCGCCGGCGTCGCGGGCCTTCTTGACCTTGTCGGCAACGGCCTCGATGCGCTCTATGCTGCCAACGGAGGTGCCGCCATATTTTTGGACGATTAACGCCATGCCTGCAAAGCTTTTCGGGGAAACACCGATGTTATTTCAAAGGGCGCAGATTAAACACTAATTCGCCCCGGGATCAAAGGGTTCAGGCGACTCTCTCCCGCACCCAGTCTTCGACCAGCGCCAGGGCCTCCGCCAGGGCCTCCGGCCGGTTGCCGCCGGCCTGGGCCATGTCGGGGCGGCCGCCTCCCTTGCCGCCAATCTTTTCCGCCACCGCCCGGATCAGGTCACCCGCCTTCATGCGGCCGGTCTGGTCCGGGGTCACCCCGGCCACCAGGCTGACCTTGCCGTCTTTCACCGCGGCCAATACGATCACCGCGGACCCCAGCTTGTTCTTGAGCTGATCCAGGGTGTCGCGCAGCGACTTCGGATCGGCGCCGTCCAGCTTCGCCGCCAGCACCTTCACACCCCCGACATCCACGGCGGCCCCCGCCAGGTCAGTGCCGGCGGCGCTGGCAAGCCGGCCCTTGAGCTGCTCCAGCTCCTTCTCCAGGCCACGGTTGCGCTCGACCAGTTGGGCCACCTTGTCATCCAGGTCGTTCCGGCCTGCCTTCAGCATCTCCGCGATCCGCTGGAGCCGCTGTTCGCCCGCCTTCACCCATTCGATGGCGCGTTCCCCCGCCACCCCTTCGATACGGCGCACGCCGGAGGCGATGCCGGTCTCGGCCGTGATCTTGAACAGGCCGATGTCCCCTGACGCCTTCGCATGGGTGCCGCCGCACAGCTCCGTGGAAAAATCCCCCATGCGCAGCACCCGCACCTGGTCGCCGTATTTCTCCCCGAACAGGGCCATGGCGCCCGAGGCCCTGGCGTCCTCCAGGGACATGAGGCGGGTCTCCACCACATGATTCTCCCGAATCTGGGCATTGACCATGTCCTCGATGGCCTGCAGTTGCTCACGGCTCAGAGGCTCGGAATGGGAGAAGTCGAAACGCAGCCGGTTTTGCTCCACCAGGGAGCCCTTCTGGGTCACGTGCTCCCCCAGCACCCGGCGGAGGGCGGCGTGCAGCAGGTGGGTGGCGGAATGATGAATCGCCGTGGCCCGCCGGGCGTCTTCGTCAACCCGGGCGCAGACCCTGTCTCCCATATGCAGAACGCCGGCCTCCAGCCTGCCGATATGGCCGTATACGTCACCGCCCTGCTTGCGGGTATCGGCGACGCGGAAGACAGTATCGCCGTCCGCCGTCAACAGCCCCCGGTCGCCTACCTGGCCGCCGGACTCGGCGTAAAAGGGCGTGCGATCCAGGATCACCATGCCTTCCTCCCCCTTCTCCAGGGCGTCCACGGGCTCGCCATCCCGGTAGAGGGCGATAACGGTGGCCTCGTCCTCCAGCCGCTCGTAGCCAGTGAAATCGGTCTCGCCCTCCAGGGCCATCTGCACCGACTGGTCCGCGCCGAACTGGCTGGCGGCCCGGGCGCGTGCCCGCTGGGCCTCCATTTCGCGCTCGAAGCCGGCCATGTCGATACTCAGGCCGCGTTCGCGGGCGATGTCGGCGGTCAGGTCCACGGGGAAGCCGTAGGTGTCGTAGAGCTTGAACACGGTCTCGCCGGGAATGGTGTCGCCCTCGAGGCCGGCGATGGCCTCCTCCAGCAGGGCCATGCCGTGGTCGAGGGTCTCGGCGAAGCGCACCTCTTCCTGTCTGAGGGTGCGTTCCACCCGCGGCCGGGCCTCCACCAGCTCGGGACAGGCGTCGCCCATCACCTCGCACAGGGGGCCCACCAGCTTGCAGAAGAAGGGCTCGCGCAGGCCCAGCTTGTGGCCGTGGCGAATGGCGCGGCGGATGATGCGGCGCAGCACGTAGCCGCGCCCCTCGTTGGAGGGCACCACGCCGTCGGTGACCAGGAAGGCGCAGGCGCGGATGTGATCGGCAATGACCCTCAACGACGTATTTTCGAGATCGTCGGCGCCGGCCAGCCGGGCGGCGGCCTCAATGAGATGGCGGAACAGGTCGATGTCGTAGTTGTTGTGCACGCCCTGCAGCACCGCGGCCAGGCGCTCCAGCCCCATGCCGGTATCCACCGACGGCCGGGGCAGGGGGGTCATGTTGCCGTCCGCGTCCCGGTTGTACTGCATGAACACCAGGTTCCAGATCTCAATGTAGCGGTCCCCGTCCTCTTCCGGGGTGCCGGGGGGGCCGCCCGGAATCTCCGGGCCATGGTCGTAGAAGATCTCGGAGCAGGGGCCGCAGGGGCCGGTATCCCCCATGGCCCAGAAGTTGTCGCTTTCGTACCTCCCGCCGCCGGGCTTGTCGCCGATACGGGTGAAGCGGGCGGGATCGACGCCGATCTCCCTGAGCCAGATGTCCGCCGCCTCTTGGTCCTCCCGGTAGACGGTGATCCAGAGTCTCTCCGGCGGCAGGGCCAGTTCTTTGGTCAGAAAATCCCAGGCGTACTGAATCGCTTCGCGCTTGAAATAGTCGCCGAAGCTGAAGTTGCCCAGCATTTCGAAGAAGGTATGGTGGCGGGCGGTGTAGCCCACGTTTTCCAGGTCGTTGTGCTTGCCGCCGGCGCGCACGCAGCGCTGGGAGCTGGCCGCCCGCGTATAGGGGCGCTTGTCCCGGCCCAGAAAGACATCCTTGAACTGGACCATCCCGGCGTTGGTGAACAGCAGGGTGGGATCGTCATGGGGCACCAGGGAACTGCTGGGCACGATTTCGTGGCCCCGCCCGGCGAAAAAATCCAGAAAGGCCTGTCTCAGTTCAGCACTGCTCTTCATACCATCAGTTACAAGGTGCAAGTTACAAGTTAAAGGTATCCCGGAAAAAGCCGCGTATCTGCTCCCCGCTGAAACCCCGGTATTCAAGAAATCGCACCCTCCGGGCCTTTTCCTTTAAATCGGCCGGGGGTTGCGCACCAAATTTTTTGTCATGGGCCTGCCGCAGGGAGGTCAGCCAGGCCACTTCGGGATCGCCCAGGCAGGTCTCGATCAGCCCCTCGTCGACCCCCCGCTCCCGCAGCTCGGCGCGGATGCGCACCGGCCCGTAACCCCGCCGCTGGCGCGACGACAGGTATTGGCCGGCAAAACGCTCGTCACTCAGCAGGCGCTGCCGGACCAGCCTGTCCAGGACCTGGTCCACCGCCTCGCCATCGAACGACTTGGCGCACAGCTTGCGCCGCAGCTCGGCCCTGGAGTGCTCGCGGGCGGCCAGCAGGCGCAGGGAGGCCTGTTCGATCCGGGACGGATCCGCGGCTGTGCTCAGGCCTCCACCTCCGCGCCCCCGGCCTCCTCCACCGGCGTCTTGGGAAAGGCCGCCGCCCGGATGGCCGCTTCGATCTCGGCCGCGATGTCCGCATTCTCCTTCAGGAAGTTACGCACATTCTCCTTGCCCTGGCCGATGCGGTCCCCGTTGTAGCTGTACCAGGCGCCGGACTTGTTGATCAGGTCGTGCCTAACTCCAAGCTCAATCAACTCCCCTTCCCGGGAGATGCCCTCGCCGTAGAGGATTTCGAAATTGGCCTGCTTGAAGGGTGGGGCAACCTTGTTCTTGACCACCTTGACCCGGGTCTCGTTGCCCACCACTTCGTCGCCCTTCTTGATGGCGCCGGTGCGGCGGATGTCCAGGCGCACGGAGGAATAGAACTTGAGGGCGTTACCGCCGGTGGTGGTCTCCGGATTGCCGAACATGACGCCGATTTTCATGCGGATCTGGTTAATGAAAATGACCATGCAGTTGGAGCGTTTGATGTTGCCGGTGAGCTTGCGCAGGGCCTGGGACATGAGCCGGGCCTGGAGCCCCATGTGGGAGTCGCCCATCTCGCCCTCGATCTCCGCCTTGGGCGTCAGGGCGGCCACCGAATCCACCACCACCACATCCACGGCGCCGGAACGCACCAGCATGTCGGTAATCTCCAGCGCCTGCTCGCCGGTATCCGGCTGGGAGACCAGCAGCTCGTTCATGTTTACGCCGAGCTTTTCCGCATAGCCCGGATCCAGGGCGTGCTCGGCGTCCACGAAGGCGGCCGTGCCGCCCAGCTTCTGGGCCTCGGCCACCACGTGCAGCGTCAGGGTGGTCTTGCCCGAGGACTCGGGACCGAAGATCTCGATCACCCGCCCGCGGGGCACGCCGCCAATGCCGAGAGCGATGTCCAGACCCAGGGAGCCGGTGGAGACCACATCCACGTTGCGCACGGCGCCCACATCCCCCATGCGCATCACGGAACCCTTGCCAAACTGCTTCTCGATCTGGCTCAGGGCCGCGCTCAAGGCCTTTTTACGATTCTCGTCCATACAGTCCCCTCCGGAAAACGGCGGCGGACCTTTTCCATGCGCCCGCCCCTGATTAGATGAAAGCGCTGATTATCACATACCCGCAGGCCCGCGTCATGAGGCCGCATGGGGGGAACCGCCCGTCCGGCGCTCCGTTGCAAATCACGGGGACTCATCCAGGGCCCAGCGTCTCAGCACCCGGTAGCGGGGAGGGTCGTCCGCCAGGCCGGACCCGGCCAGCACG
Source organism: Sedimenticola sp. (assembly GCA_011051655.1). Lineage (GTDB taxonomy): Bacteria > Pseudomonadota > Gammaproteobacteria > Chromatiales > Chromatiaceae > DRKS01. The sequence goes on along the minus strand of DRKS01000073.1, from coordinate 45,736 downwards.
AATTCCCGCACCGGCCATTGCAGGGGGCTTTCCAGGGCCGCCGGCGGGACGGGCCTGGCCTTGCGCGCCAGCGTGACATGGGGTTTGAAGGGGCGCCTTTCCGGCCTGAAGCCGCAATCCGCCAGGCCGGCCTGGAGTTGCCCCACCAGCCCGGCCAGGGGCCCGGGGGTCTCCGAGCTCCCCAACCATAGAATGCGGGGCCGGAGCCAGTAGCCGATCCGGTCCAGCTCAAGGCTGAAGGGCCCGGCCTCCACCGCATCCGCGGCCCGCTCCACGCAGGGCAGCCTTTCCGGCCCGGCGGCGCCGAGAAAGACCAGGGTCATATGCAGATCATCGGGATGAGGCGGACGGCCGCCGTGGGGCGGCAGGCCCTGCTTTATACGGATGATTTCCGGGACCAGGTCCGGGGCCGGCCAGAGGGCGAAGAACAACCGTTGCTCAGGCAAGGTATTCCAGCACCTCGTTCAAGGTCAGGGCCACGGCCTGGCGGCGCACCGCCTCCCGGTCCCCCTCGAAATGCTGGCGGCAGGACCAGACGCCGCCGCCCTTGCCCGCCCAGGCGAAACAGACAGTGCCCCGCGGCTTGTCCGGCGTGGCGCCCCCCGGTCCGGCGATGCCGCTGATGGCCAGGGCCAGGGTGCCGTGGCTGCGTTCGAGGGCGCCCGCGGCCATTTCCCGCACCGTCTCTTCACTGACCGCGCCGAAGGCCTCCAGCGTCTCCTCCCGCACCCCCAGCATCTCCTGCTTGGCCTCGTTGGTGTAGGTGACGAAGCCGCGCTCGAACCAGGTGCTGCTGCCGGGGATATCCGTCAGCACCTTGGCCACCCAGCCGCCGGTGCAGGATTCCGCCGTGACCAGGACGACGCCCGCCGCGAACAAGCGCTCGCCCACCCGCATGGCGATGGCGTCGAGATCTCTGTCTGTCTCCATGCGCCAGAGTATCGATCATCGGCGGGCAAGATACAACGCCCCCACCCGCCTGACGCCCCCGCTGGATTCAGCTAAACTGTGCGCCCTGAAAAACCGCCAGCCATCCCCATGACCAAGGCCCCGCAACACACCCCCATGATGCAGCAGTACCTGCGCATCAAGGCCGAGTACCCGCACATGCTGGTGTTCTACCGCATGGGGGATTTCTACGAGCTGTTCTACGAGGATGCGGAGCGGGCCGCCCGGCTGCTGGACATCACCCTGACCAAGCGGGGCAAGTCCGCCGGCCAACCCATTCCCATGGCGGGGGTGCCCCACCATTCGGCCGAGGCCTATCTGGCGAAGCTGGTGAAGCTGGGGGAATCCGTCGCCATCTGCGAACAGATCGGGGATCCGGCGACCAGCAAGGGGCCGGTGGAACGCAGGGTGGTGCGTATCGTCACCCCCGGCACGGTCACCGACGAGGCGCTGCTGGAGGAGCGCCGGGACAATCTGCTGGCAGCCCTGCATGAGGCGAACGGAGACTACGGCCTGGCGGTGCTGGATCTGGCCGGCGGCCGTTTCACGGTGCAGCAGTTGACGGGCGCCGAGGCCCTCACCGGCGAGCTGGAGCGGCTGCGCCCGGCGGAGCTGCTGATTGCGGAGGAAAACAACCTGCCCGCCGGGATCGCCGCCGGGCCCGGCATTACCCGCCGCCCGGCCTGGCATTTCGATCAGGACAGCGCCCGGCGGCTGCTGAGCCAGCAGTTCGGCACCCGCGACCTGGGCGGTTTCGGTTGCGCGGACCAGCCCCTGGCCGTCTCGGCCGCGGGCTGCCTGTTGCAATACGTGGCGGACACCCAGCAGAGCGCCCTGCCCCACATCCGCGGCCTGGTCACGGAACGCCGGGACGACGCCATCATCATCGACGCCGCCACCCGGCGGAACCTGGAGCTGGACCGCTCCCTCTCCGGGCAGCCGCGGCACAGCCTGGCGGGCATCCTGGACCACACCGCCACCGCCATGGGCAGCCGCATGCTGCGGCGCTGGATCAACCGTCCCCTGCGCGACATCCAGGCGGTGCGGGAACGCCATGACGCCATCGGCGAACTGCTGGAACGGCAGGCCCATGCGGGGCTGCAGGACGAACTCCGGGGCATTGGCGACATCGAACGCATCCTGGCCCGGGTGGCGCTGAAATCCGCCCGGCCCCGGGACTTGGCGGTGCTGCGCGACTCCCTGGCCCGCCTGCCCGCGCTCCAGGGCCTGCTGGAGCCGCTCGGCTCCCCCCTGCTGGCCCGCCTGGCCCGGGAGGCGGACACCCATCCCGGCGTCGTGGAGCTGCTGCGCCGTGCCATTATCGAAAACCCGCCCATGCTGATCCGCGACGGCGGCGTGCTGGCCGAGGGCTACGACGCCGAGCTGGACGAGCTGCGCGGCCTCTCCCGCAACGCCGACCAGTACCTGCTGGACCTGGAGACCCGGGAACGCCAGCGCACCGGCATCAATAATCTCAAGGTGAGCTACAACCGGGTCCACGGCTACTACATCGAGATCAGCCGCGGCCAGTCGGACCGGGCCCCGGCGGACTACATCCGCCGCCAGACCCTGAAGGGGGCGGAACGCTTCATCACCCCGGAGCTGAAAAAGTTCGAGGACGAGGTGCTCAGCGCCCGCGAACGCTCCCTGGCCCGGGAGAAGGCCCTGTACGAGGACCTGCTGGAACGGCTGCAGTCCCGCATCCCGGCCCTGCAGCAGTGCGCCGGGGCCCTGGCCGCCCTGGATGTGCTGTGCAACCTGGCGGAGCGGGCACAGCGGCTGGACCTGCGCCCCCCACAGCTGACGGACGAGCCGGGGCTGGTGATCGAGGAGGGCCGCCACCCGGTGGTGGAGCAACTGAGCGACAGCCCCTTCGTGGCCAACGGCGTGCGCCTCGACGACCGGCGCCGCATCCTCATCATCACCGGCCCCAACATGGGCGGCAAATCCACCTACATGCGCCAGATCGCACTGATCGTGCTCATGGCCTGCGCCGGCAGCTATGTGCCGGCGGCCAGCGCCAGGATCGGCCCCATCGACCGCATCTTCTCCCGCATCGGCGCCTCGGACGACCTGGCGGGGGGGCGCTCCACCTTCATGGTGGAGATGGAGGAGACCGCCAACATCCTGCACAACGCCACCGACCGCAGCCTGGTGCTGATGGACGAGATCGGCCGCGGCACCAGCACCTTCGACGGCCTGTCCCTGGCCTGGTCCTGCGCCGTGGAGCTGGCCACCCGCGTTCGCGCCTTCACCCTGTTCGCCACCCACTATTTCGAGCTGACCACATTGCCCGAGGAATACCCCCGCATCGCCAACGTCCACCTGGATGCGGTGGAGCACGGCGACGCCATCGTCTTTCTCCACGCCGTGCGGGAGGGGCCGGCCAACCAGAGCTACGGCCTGCAGGTGGCGGCCCTGGCCGGGGTGCCCCGGGAGATCATCGACCGCGCCCGGGGGCGCCTGCGGGAGCTGGAAGACGCCGCCCGGCAGCACACCGACCGGCAGGCGGAGCAGATGTCCCTGTTCCCGGCGGCGCCCCCCCCCGATAAACACCCCGCCGTCGAGGCCCTGGAACGGCTCGACCCCGACGACCTCAGCCCCCGCCAGGCCCTGGACGCCCTCTACCGGCTGAAGAAACTCCTGTAAAAAATATTGGAACGAATCTCGCCCATGGCCGGGCAAAGGCTACATGGCATCCGGCTCGGGCGCGGGAGCCTCATCTTTGGCCGGGTCCTTCTCTCCATTGAGGCTGGGCCAGGCCGCGCGCAAATAGACGACCATGGACCAGAGGGTCAGGACGGCCGCCACATAGAGCAGCACATAACCGGTGGTGTAGGTGGGGACGACCCAGAGATCATCCCGGTAGATCAGCAGCGTAATGGCGATCATCTGGGTCACGGTCTTGACCTTGCCGATGGCCGAGACCGCCACGGTGGCGCGTTCCCCCAGCTCGGCCATCCATTCCCGCAGGGCCGAGACCGTGATCTCGCGGCCGATGATGATGACCACCGGTATCGCCAGGGCGGGGGTGGGATCGGCCTCCACCAGGAGAATCAGCGCCGCCGCCACCATGAGCTTGTCCGCCACCGGATCGAGGAAGGCGCCCAGGGGGGAGGTCTGCTCCAGGCGCCGGGCCAGGTAGCCGTCCAGCCAGTCCGTCCCGGCGGCCAGGCCGAATACGGCGGCGCAGGCCAGGCTCGACCAGCCCCAGGGCAGATAGAAAATCCCCACGAAGACCGGGATCAAGGCGATACGCAGCAGCGTTATGATGTTGGGAATGCTGTAAATCATCCGTCCCCGTGAAAGGCCTCGTAGATCTCTTGCGCCAACCGCCGGCTGATGCCTTCCACCCGGGAAAGATCATCGACACCCGCCCGCGCCACCTCCCGCAGGCCGCCAAACTGCTTCAGCAGCCGCTGGCGGCGCTTGGGGCCGATTCCGGCGATCTCTTCCAGCACCGAGGCGGTGCGGCCGCGCCCGCGGCGCTGCCGGTGGCCGCTGATGGCGAAGCGATGGGCCTCATCACGGATCTGCTGGACCAGGTGCAGGGCGGGTGAGTTGGCAGGCAGTATAATGGGGGCCCGCCGGCCGGACAAGAACAGCCGCTCCAGGCCGGGCCTGCGGTCCGCGCCCTTGGCCACCCCCACCAGGACGACCCCCTGGACCCCCAACTCTTCCAATACCGGGGCCGCCGCCGACAACTGGCCCCTGCCGCCGTCGATAAAGAGGATATCGGGCAGCCGGCCCTCCCCCGCCTGCAGACGCCTGTAGCGCCGGTCCAGGGCCTGGGCCATGGCGGCATAGTCGTCCCCCGGGCGGATGTCCTCGATGTTGAAGCGCCGGTAATCCGGTTTCACCGCCCCCTGGTCATCGAACACCACGCAGGAGGCCACGGTCTGCTCGCCTCCCGTGTGGCTGATGTCGAAGCACTCCATGCGGGCGGGGGTCTCGTCCAGCCCCAGCGCCTCCCGCAGGGCCTCCAGCCGGGCCCGCATGCCCGCCCTGCCCGCCAGCCTGGAATCCAGCGCCAGCCGCGCATTCTGCCGCGCCATCCGCAGCCAGCGGGCCCGCTCCCCCCGCACCCGGCCGAAGATCCTCACCCGCCGGCCGGCCTGTTCCCCCAGCACCTCCTCCAGCAGCGGGGCATCCCCCGGCATGGCGCTGACGATGATCCCCGGCGGCGCCGTCCCGCCGATATAGTGCTGGGCCATGAAGGCGGACAGAATGGCCCCCTCCTCCGCCCCCTCGGGCGTCCTGGGAAAAAAGACCTTGTTGCCCAGGTTGCGCCCCGCCCGGATGAAAAAGAGCTGGACACAGGCGACGCCCCCCCGGACCGCGCAGGCGATGATATCCAGGTCCCCCCGCTCCCCGCTGACGTACTGGCGCTCCTGGATGCGCCGCAGGGCGGCGATCTGGTCCCGGTAGCGGGCGGCCTGCTCGAACTCCAGGCGGGCCGAGGCCTCCTCCATGCGCCGCACCAGGTCATCCACCACCTGGCCGGCCCGCCCCTCCAGAAAGAGCATTGCATCCCGCACGTCCCGGGCGTAATCCTCCTCGCTGATCAGGCCCACGCAGGGGGCGGTGCAACGCTTGATCTGGTGCTGGAGGCAGGGCCTGGAGCGGTTGCGGAAAAAGCTGTCCTCGCACTGGCGCACCGGGAACAGCTTCTGCAGCAGGCGCAGGTTGTCCCGCATGGAGCCGATGTTGGGATAGGGCCCGAAGTAGCGCCCCTTGCCGCTTTTGGCACCCCGGTGCCAACTCAGGCGGGGAAAGGCCTGGTCGCTGGCGAGATAGATGTAGGGATAGCTCTTGTCATCCCGCAGCAGCACGTTGTAGCGGGGCTTGAGGGATTTGATGAGGGTGTTTTCCAGGATCAGCGCCTCGGCCTCGGTGTGGGTGACCGTAACCTCGATATTCCTGATCCGGGAGACCATGTTCTGAAGCCGCGTATTCAGCGAGCGCGAAAAATAGCTGCTGACGCGCCGCCTCAGATTGCGCGCCTTGCCCACATAGAGCAGCCTTCCCTCCCCGTCCAACATGCGATAGACGCCGGGGCGGCCGGTCAGGGTCTTGAGAAAGGCCTTGGGATCGAATTCCGCAGCCGGGATTTCGGATTTCATAGAGGGATTATACGGCACTTCGAAAACATCGAAGTCCCCCGCGGCAACGCCCTAAATATCCTCCACCAATTCCCTGGCGCGTGCGAACACCGCGTGAAACATCTCCGGCGTCAGCCGCCTGGTCTGGGTGTTGTAGCGGCTGCAATGGTAGGAATCCAGCAGCCGCAGGCCGTCATTCAGCTCATGCAACCGGTTGTGGCTGAAGGGAAAGGCCCTCTGCCTCAGGCCCAACGCCTTGACCACCGCATTATGGGCGATGGAGCCCAGGGCGAGCACCAGGGCCCCCTCCGGCAGCGCCGCCAACTCGTTGCTGAGATAGGCGTTACAGGTATTGATCTCCGCCCCCACCGGCTTGTTCTGCGGCGGCAGGCACTTTACGGCATTGGTGATGCGACAGCCGATGAGCTCAAGGCCGTCATCCCTGGAAAGCGATTGCGGCGAGGTGCTGAAGCCGTATTCATACAGGGTCTCATACAGCAGAATGCCGGCATAATCCCCGGTAAAGGGGCGGCCCGTGGCATTGGCCCCGTGCATCCCGGGGGCCAGGCCCACGATCAACAACCGGGCGTCGGCAGCGCCAAACGGCTCTACCGGCCGGGCATGATAGCCGGGGTAATCGGTCTTTACCTGATCGAGGAAACCGGCAAGACGGGGACAGGCCCGGCAATCCGGGTCAAACGTGGAGGATACGGATATCACCTGGACAGAGTACTATGAGATCTGGCCTTCCACCAGACCGTGGCGTATGGCCAGGTGGGTCAATTCCACATCCGTTTCAACGTCCAGCTTTTCATACAGGCGGTGACGGTAGGTGCTGACGGTCTTCGGGCTCAGGCAAAGGGCGTCCGAAATATCCTGGGTCTTGGTGCCCTGAATGATCATCATCAACACCTGCATCTCCCGCTGGGAAATCTTGCCGAAGGGTGAGTCCGCATCATTGCCGGCCATTTTGGCAAGGGCCAGCTTTTGCGAGACCTCATTGGAGACATAGGGCTTGCCGGAGGCCACGATGCGGATCGCCTTGAACAGCTCTTCTGCGGGGCAGCCCTTGGTCAGGTAGCCCAGGGCGCCGGCCTCGTGCAGCCTGCTGGGAAAGGGGCTGTCGGAGTGAACCGTCACCGCGATGACCTTGACACGGGGATTGACCCGCATCACCCGCCGGGTGGCCTCGATGCCGCCGATACCCGGCATATTGATGTCCATCAATACCAGATCGGGGGAAATCTTGCGCACCAACGATACCGCCTCTTCCCCCGTCGACGCCTCGCCGACCACCTCTATATCGTCTGATTCTTCGAGAATACGCCGGAAACCGGTCCGAACCAGCTCATGATCGTCGACAAGCATTACTCTGATCATCGTTGTCCCCCCATGCAAAACCGGCCGGCGGCCATGGCCTGGCGGCAACGAAGGGCTTTCTCCAGCCATGCACGGTTATACCTGAAATAATGGCAAAATAACATAATGAGAAGACCGGCGTGATGGTTTTATGCGGGCGATATCAACCGTTTCTGATCAGGCATTCCTTCACGCAGTCCCCGGGGCCGGGATGCGCATCCGAAAATGGGAAGCATCCATGCTTCCACTTCCATGATACTTTCACGGGGCATGACAACATCCTTGTGCGCTTCCCTGTCCGCTTCCCTGTACGCCTCCTTGAGCACCTCCCTGCGCACTTCCCTGCGCCGCATCCTTACACCACCTGAGATAACTTCCTGTAACCGACATCCTGTACCAATAACGATAACAGTGGATTCGATACTGTAGAAGAGAGCTGCTTCAATGAAAAAGCGTGATGAAAGTCACACTTTCACGGGATACGGACAATTCTCATGGAAGGGCACGAGAAAAGCCGCATTTTCTTTGACAAGGGTCACCAGGCCGGCGGCAGATCACCCGGGATGACAATGGTTCTGCCGGTAATTTCGATATACCCGCCCTTCTCGAGGTCCTTGAGAATGCGCGTGACCGTTTCACGGGAGGAGCCCACCATATTGGCCAGGTCCTTGCGCGATGGCGCCCGGGAGATGATCCGCTTTCCGTCCTCCTCCCGGGCAAGTCTCATCAGGGTGCGGGCAAGCCGGCCATAGACATCCATCAGCGCCAGAATCTCCACCTTGTCCGTGAGTTCGCGCAACCGGGCGATCATGTCCCGCATGACCCGCAGGGCGATCTCCGGGTGCATGGAGATACAGCGCATGAAATCCGCCCGCGTGATAACGATGAACTGGCTGGGCTCCATGGTAATCACGGATGCGGACCTCTGAACATGATCCAGCAGCGCCAATTCGCCAAAATACTCGCCGGCTTCCTGGAAGTTGAGGATGACCTCCTTTCCGTCCCTGCCGCCGTCCCTGAGAAAAACCTTCACCTTTCCCGAGACGATCACATAGAGCGAGCTGCTTTCATCCCCCTCGTGGATGATGATGGTGTTCTTGGGATAGGCCCGGACGAAGCTGTGCTCGAACAGGGTATGCAGCTCCGCCTCGTCCAGGCCGGAGAAGAGGGGGATTTGCCTTAACAGTTCTATTTTGCCGTCGGGTGTCATGGCCACGCCACCTGCTGTTACTTTATCGCCAGATCCACAACACCGTCCCAGTAGGCCCCGGGAGGGGTATGTCTGTATTTGTCACTGAGTTCCAGATAAAACCGCGAGGGCCCGTCATCCGGCTGCATCCGCACGGCATTGGAGAACCTTTGAAAAGCCGCCTCCCATTCATGACGCCGGAAGGCGGCCAACCCCCGCCCAAACTCCGTGACAAACCCCGGATGGCATTCAGAACAGCCCGGTTCCCGTCCCATGAGTTCAAACAACCGGACCTCTCTGGATTTGCCGGCCAGGCGAAACAGCCCCAGCTCCCTTGTCATCATATCGCCAACGCCTTCCAGCCCTTCCTCAGATATTAGCAGACGCGTGCCAAAAAACTTGTTCGCACCCTCGATGCGGGTCGCGGTATTCACCACATCGCCGATGGCCCGGTATTCGAAATGCCGGCCGGCCCCCACGTCACCGATGCAGACCTCGCCGTAATGCAGTCCGATTCGGGTGGGCAGCCTGAGAGCATCCCGTGAGCGGTTGAATTCGCTCACCGCCGCCAACACATCCAGGGCGGCATGGCAGGCCTGCGCACGCTGTCCGGCCTGGGACTGCGAAGCGACCCACAGGGCCAGAACGGAATCCCCCACCACATCCGAAACGAAACCTCCCCGCCTGTGAATCACATCGAAGATGATTTCATAATAGGCGTTCATCAGCTCCCGCAGTTCACGGGGGCCGAGTTGCTCCGACAGCCGGGTGTATTGTTCCGCGTCCGTGGCCATGCAGACGCCATGCACCATCTTTGCCGGCCCGCCGGTGCGGTGCACGGATTCGGCGAGGTCTTTGACCGCCTGCTCCGGCAGGTAGCGCCCCAGCGCGGCGGCTATCCTGGTCCGCTCGCCATGGGCCTCCCGATAACCCAGCAACAGGGTGAAAAAGAGCACCGGCAGGGTCTGCGCAAACACCGGCACGACCAGGGGCAGCCACAGGCCGGCTCCTGCAAAGCTCCCATGGGCCGCCAGCAGATAGAGCGGCGCCATCGCCACGACGGCGAAGACCGCCCACCCTGCCGGCAGCGAACGGCAAAGAAATCCGACCAGGCCGCCCCAGAGGAACACCAGGGTCAGGCCATACCCCGTCCCCAACGGCTCCAGCCAGGTCCCCTGCAAAAGATTGCCGAAGGCGGTGGCGGCGATCTCCACCCCGCTGATGTTATGCCCCGTCTCGCTGTCCGAATAGACCGTGTAAAAGGTATCCTTCTGATCCCACTGGAAGGCCTCCGACACCCCGACGAAAACCGCCTTGCCCCCGAACCGCGCCTCCAGTTCCGCAGCCGGCATCCTCAGCACCCGGTGATAAGGGATGCTGCGGAGGGTCCGGGGGGGGCCATAGTAATTCAGGTATTGGCTGTGGGGCCCTTCGTAAAGGGCGATGAGGGAGGACAACAACCGGCGCCGGGGCAGCTCCTGCATCGACAGGGACTGGCGCAGGCGCGGCCCCAGATCCTCCTGCTGCATGAATATCGTCCGCATCCGCCGCATATATGCGCTCAGCCCCGGCTCCCGCAACATGGCCCCGGAGGTCTTGGGAAAGGACCTGCCTTGCAAGGGCGGCAGCTCATGCAGCGCCTCATAGACCCCGAGGGCATAGTACTGAAAGGCCATGGCCGGCAGCGTGGGGACATCACCGGCCTCCGGCTTGAACTTCCAGAACTGGCTCACCTTCACCGGCACCCCCGGCAAGGTGAACGGCGCCAGGGCGGTGGCGGCATCGGCGAACGGAGGCGCGGGATTCAACAGCCGCTCGGCAAAAACGGTAGCGCCCTTCCCGCCAGCGACCGCCAGTGCATCCTTTTGCACCTGCTGGAACAGCAGCACATTGCCGGCCTTGCGCATGGCCTCGGCCAGGGCCTGGTCACCGGCGGCATCCCGCCGTTCGCGGAAAAAGACATCGAAGGAGATGACGGCGGCCCCCGCCGCCGAGAGCCGCTCGATCAGCCTGGCATGCAGGCGGCGGGGCCATTTCCGATGCAACCGCTCCAGCCCCAATGCCTTCATGGACTCCGTGTCCATGGTCACCAGCGCCACCTGCTCCGGCGCCGGGCGGGGACCCCGGGCCAGAAACAGCCAGCCCAGCCCGAAATCCTCCTCCAACTGCGCAGCCCAGGGACTGAGGAACAACAAGGCCCCCAACAGCCCATTCAGCAGCGCAATCAAAAAAGGGGATTTAAAACGGGACACGGCAGCTCAGTCGGTTGGCAACGCCTTCTCCAAAAACTGGCCGAAGGTAACACGAACCTGCCTGCGCATAAAAGCGGCCTGCGGATTCACATGCATTCCCGTACAGAAGACACAGGAACAGGCATTAAAAAAGGGCGCTTCACCAAAATGAGGCGCCCTTGTATAAACTCCCGGGTTAATGCCCTTTATTAATATCCATGCAACTCGTCCATTATTTGATTGATCAACTAGCAGGAATAAGTGTAACAGCCATCAATCCAAATCGAGCAGAGGTTGGAGGGAGCCGGACACCGGTCGTCCTGGACGCAAGAGTTGGGTTCGGCCACCTGCCCGACACGTATCACAGCATCAGTGTCTTTAGCTACAGAGCCCTTGCATTCGCTGGGCGAGGCCTTCACCCACTTTCCTTTCAGTTGAACCTCGACGGTCTCCACCTTGTTCTTTTCATTTAAAGTAATTCGTATCTTCTCAGGCTTTGCCATTTTATTTCCTCTTTTGTTGGTACTGCATATTGTTAATTAAACTACATCCATGTTCCCTTTAAACCAGCCCGGCAAAATCCATTCCGGGCCGTTACCTGCGAATCGCGCCTTGATACGAACGCGCTGTGGGGCTCTGAATGAGGCTTTGTCATGGTCAGGGTCGGCAGGCCTAGCGAAAATTCAACGACCCTTTCAGATAAATCGTCTGATCGGCCATGAAAAGGAAGTTGTTTGGATCACCATTGTCAAAGTAACCGAACTCCTCATCCAACAGATTGCGCACCTCCAGTGAAACCTGGCCCCGATGCCTGGGCAGGCGATAATCAATGGAGAGATCCAGGTTCCAGAAGCGCTCCCTGTCATTACCCACGGCCGTGTCAAACATGCCGTATTGCCTCACGAAGGTAGGCCGCAGCGAACCTCCAAGCCCCGACGGGTGAAAATAAGAAACAGCCATCGGGAAACGGTGGGTAGTCGTTTCTGCCGTGTTCGCACTGCGAAAGGTTCTTTCATAAAAATACTCCAGGGCCACGGCCGTCCGATCAGTCGGCGACCAATAAAGATAGGCGCGCCCCAGCTCATCATCAACATGGCTTTCCGTTACCAGTAATGTATTTAAATTGAGGCTTGGCACTATGCGCTCGCGGCGTGACAGTTCAACACCTCCGCTCAGGGTTTCTGCAAAGCGGTGATCCATGGCCACGCCATAGCGCCAGGCCCTTTCTCCCCCTTGGCCGTCACCGCTGAAGAACTGGTTGAAACCGGCCACCTCGGTGGGCTCGATGGTCTGGCTGATCGAGGTTGGACGGCTGATGGTGCGAAAGGCGGCGGCCCTGACAGTAGTCCGCGGCGTGGCCCGCCAGCTCAGGCCCAGTTTTGGATTGAACTGCTGTTTGTTTGAATATACTTCATCGTAATCGTCATAGCTCAAGCCGGCATTCAGGGTCAGCGCCCGCCCAAGATCAATCCAGGAATAGAGGTATGCTTTGGCATGGCGGACATCATTATCCACCGTGCTCCGGGTCACGATGGTGGCGGGCGGAAAGACCGGGGAGACTGCAATGGTCGAATCGGTATGCTGCTTCCTATCCAAATAGCCCAGGCCGGCGGTAACACGCACCGCATCCCAACGCTGGAACTGGCGCACCTCCGCGTTCCAGGTCTCTCCATCGGTATTTCCATCGACTGAAACATAAGACGTCCCTGTGTTGAAAGCATCATCGACATCGTCATTCACTTGGGTGTGAATCACCGAGGCGATGAGCTCAGAGCGGGGATTGAACCGGTGGTGCAAACCCAGGCGCACCAGTTCCCGGTCCTCATCGTTTCTCCAGCCCAGCCGCGCATCGTCTTCCGGATAGAAATGAATGCGGGGATCACCATACTCGCTGCTGGAACGGCGGGCCTCAAACTGAACACTGGTCTTATCCGACAGGTTGGCCTGGACAAAAGCCAGCCAGATATCCTGCTCCAGATCGTTATTGTCCCGGAAGCCGTCGGTATTGAAGTGATACTGGCCCAGACTGAAAGAGACGTCCCCCTGCACCCCGGAGACGAGCACCTCCTCCCCCAGCATATCATCGCTGCCGCCGCTGGCGCTGACCTGGAGCCGCACCCCGTCCCGGTTGAACAAGGTGGCATATTCATTGAAGGCCAGGTTCGATGGTCCCAGGCCATCCGGCACATAGAGGGAGGTCTCCGCCATGGTGGGCTGGATGGGGGTGATGTTGACCGGCTGCAGCAACTGGGCCTGGAGCAGCTCACTCACCCTGGCGGTTTCGTGCTTGGGCAAGTAGGCATAGGTGTCCGCCAGCAGCCGGTGGCCGGAGTGATTCTCCGGGTTCGTCTCCAGGGTCTTCCAGCCCTCGATCAGGGCGAGTTGCTCGAAATTCAGATCCCGGTAGATCTGCCCCAGGCCGGCGCTGCGGGCCGCCTGGTCCTGGTCCAGCAGCAGCCGGGAGCGGTAGACGGCCCTGTTGTCGTTGCGCGCGGCGGAGGCCTGCAGGTTGAGCAGGGCCTCCACCGTGCGCCCCTGCTGGTGCAGGAGCAGGGCCTGGTAGTACCAGGGGGTGGGATCCCGGGGATCGCGCTCCTTGGCCATATCGTATTGGGTGGCGGCCAGGCGGTCGCGGCGCTCCTCGTAGTAGGCCTTGCCCATGTAGCTGCGGACCAGGGCGTTGCCGGGATCCAGCACGGTGGCGATCTCCAGTTCGCGGCGGCCCGCTGCCAGCCGGCCCTCGCGGATCATGGCCAGGCCGAGCCCCAGGCGGGAGAGCGGATCGGCCTGATCCAGCTCGATGGCCCGCTGGAAGGCGGCCCTGGCCTGGCCGGTTTCGGCCTTGGTGAGATAGGCAAAGCCCAGCACCCGCCGGGTCAGGGCGATGTCCGGATCCAGCGCAACCGCCGCCCGGGCGGTGGTGACGGCGGCATCGAGGTCCCCCACCATGAGATACAGCTCCGCCAGCCGGGCCTGGATGAAGGGGTTATCCGGGGCCAGGGCCAGGGCGTTGCGGACGCAGGCCTTGGCCCCTTGTAGATCGAAATCCGCCTGGCGGGCATAAGAGAGGGCGATTCGGGCCAGGGCGGACCTGGGATTGCGCGCCACCGCCCCGGAGGCCAGCTCGAGGGCCCGCTGCCTGTCGGCCCCGGCCACGGCGATAATGGCCTGGAGGGCCAGGGCCGCGCTGTTACCCTCATCCAGCCGCAGGGCCCGCTGCAGCGCCTGGCGGGCCTCATTCACCCGGCCCACCGCCAGCAGCAGGCCGGCGCGAAGACTATGGTAGCGCTCGTCCCGCTCGGCTGGTGAAATCCGGTTCAGCCGGTCAAAGGCCCCCTCGATGTCGCCCCGGCCCAGGGCCCGGCGGGCCTGTTGCAGCGCCTTGCCCAGTGGATCCCGGGCATCATCGGAGAAGGCGGAGAGGAGGTGCTGGAAGTGCAGGGTCCACTGAACGGCATCCAGGGGCCGCACCAGGGTGGTCAGGCGGGGGGGGCGGCCCTTTTCGGCGACGGCGGCCTGTTTCGCGGCGAGCCTCACGCTGCCCGCATCGTTACTGGCCAGGACGACACCCTCGAACAGAACCACCGAGGCCTGCTCCGGCCCGACCCGGACCATGAACTCGGTACCCTCCACGGCGGCGTTCATAAAGGGAGTGCGCACCTCAAGGCTGTGGCGGACGCGGCTGATGAAGTGCAAGGCACCGGTGATGATATCGATGAGGGAGCGCCTTTTTTCCTGAGGCGGGGTGACGACCTGGAAGGTGGTGTTTTGATCCAGGCGGATCATGGTGTCACTGCCGGCCACCAGAAGGCCGCCCCGGCTGTTGGGCCCGGTGCGGACCAGATCTCCCGCGCAGACAGGGGTATTCAGCTCCACCCGCTGCCAGGCCGTGCCGGCGGGGGGTCTCGATTCAATGATTCCCTCAACGGAAACCATGCGGGCAGCGGGTATTTCACAACCCGGAGCCGCCAGCAGCGCCTGTGCCTTGAGCATCAGAAAAACCGGGGCGGCACAGCCCCAAGGTATACGCAAACTCGATCCCATTGCCGCATTCCACCCACGCCAAATACTGATTGTTTTTGTTTTATGCTGATAAGTCCGTGATCGACCGCGCCATCCATCCATGCCCCGCCGGAAACCACAAAGACATGGCCGCGCCTGGGCTTATCCTCCGCTTGAGCAGCCTGCCCGCCGCTCATCAACAAAAACAACCGGCCTGGATTTCAGGATCGGCCTGTTGCCGGTAAAGCAGATCAGATAAATGCCACGGCCAAAAGTATAGCAGCCGCCAGAATGATGATACCGGGATATTTGTAGGGCCTGGGCGGATGAAAAAGAGGTATTCTGAATGGCATTTGGAGGGAGGCAGGCGCCTTTCCGCCGTTTTGCCGGGGGGTGGGGGGTCGCCAGGGGCGCCCTGTCCGTAAAAATCAGAAAGGCCCCACCAAAAAACGGTGGGGCCTTTCTGATTTTGGCGGAGAGGGTGGGATTGATTCGGCGCTTCCCTGCGCCTCACCCCTGCGGGGCGCCGGCTTGGGCCGGCGTCCGGACCGGCTTCCCTGCCGATCCGTCGAACCTATGGGGTCTCATCATGGCTGCCCTGCCCATAAAAATCAGAAAGGCCCCACCAAAAAACGGTGGGGCCTTTCTGATTTTGGCGGAGAGGGTGGGATTCGAACCCACGGAGGGCTACAAACCCTCAACGGTTTTCAAGACCGCCGCATTCAACCGCTCTGCCACCTCTCCGGGAATTCATTGAATGGAGGCGAAGCATACATGATTTCACCGGGATCCGGCCAGTAGATACTGGTGTGCCCCGGAACCTTTCATGGGTTGAACTTTCCAATTACTTGCGTATGCTTGCAGGTCAGTTCCGGCCTTCTTTATGTAAGAAGGCTTCTTTTTGATTACTGCATCTTTCAACGAAGGAGAGTATAACCTCATGAACCGTCTTGATTTTTCCGTCGCCCGGCCGGCCGGATCGACCCTGGCGACCAACAAGCTGATCAAGAACACCTATATGCTCTTGTCGGCCACCCTGGTCTTCAGCGCCTTGATGGCCGCCGCCTCCGTGATGATCCAAACCCCGCCCGGGACATACCTTATATGCGTCATCGGCGCCATGCTGCTCGGCATGTTCGTGCTGCCACGCACCGCCAACTCATCCGCGGGAATCGGCGTGATCTTCCTGATCACGGGGCTTTTGGGCTTTGGCCTCGGCCCCCTGCTGACTTATTATCTCGCCCTGCCCAAGGGGCCTCAGATCATCGCCACCGCCTTTGGCGGCACCGGCATCATCTTTCTTGGCCTGTCCGGCTACGCCCTCACCACCAAGCGCGATTTCAGCTTTATGGGAGGCTTCCTGTTTGTGGGCATGATGGTGGTGTTTATCGGCATGCTGGCCAACATCTTCCTGGAGTTGCCGGCGCTTGCATTGGCCATGTCCGGGGGCATCATCCTGCTCATGAGCGGCTTTATCCTGTTCGATACCAGCCGCATGATCAACGGCGGCGAAACCAACTACATCTTCGCCACCTACGGACTCTACCTGAGCATCTTCAACCTCTTCATCAGCCTGCTGCACATCCTCGGCGCCCTGTCCGGCGATGATTGAACAGACCAGGCCGAATCAGCGATAACATTGAAAGCCCCGGCCTGGCGCCGGGGCTTTTGGCTTGTGGAGAAAAGCATGGAACTGTGGATGAAAATCGCCGCGGCCATCGCCATCGGGATGATGCTGGTGTTTATGTTCCCCCGCGCCAAGTATTGGCTCGAGCATGGCCCAAAGGCCGAAAAAGGCGACTGGCAGGCGGCGATACTCCCGATATTGGCGGTAGTGGGATTCGTGATACTGCTGGTGATGATGGTGCGCTAAAACCGTTAACTGTAAACCGCTCATTCAAGCACTTCCATTCCGCCCATGTACGGCCTTAGCGCCTCCGGCACCTGGATATTGCCTTTCGCATCCTGGCAGTTCTCCATCACGGCCACGAGGGTGCGGCCCACGGCCAGCCCGGAGCCGTTCAGGGTATGGACCAGCTCCGGCTTTCCGGTCTCCGGGTTGCGCCAGCGGGCCTGCAGGCGGCGGGCCTGGAAGTCCTGGAAATTGCTGCACGAGGAGATCTCCCGGTATTTGCCCTGCCCCGGCAGCCAGACCTCCAGATCGTAGGTCTTGACCGCGGAAAAGCCCAGATCCCCGGCGCACAGGGTCACCACCCGGTAGGGCAGCCCGAGCCTCTGCAGGACCGTTTCGGCATGGCCGGTGAGGCGCTCCAGGGCCTCTTCGGATTCATCCGGCCGCACGATCTGCACCATCTCCACTTTCTCGAACTGGTGCTGGCGGATCATGCCCCTGGTGTCTTTCCCATAAGAGCCCGCCTCGCTGCGGAAGCAGGGGGTGTGGGCCACCCAGCGTTTCGGCATGTCGGCATCTTCGATGATCTCATCACGCACCAGGTTGGTGACCGGCACCTCGGCGGTGGGGATCAGGTAATAGGCATGCTCCCCCTTGAGGGCGAACAGGTCCTCCTCGAACTTGGGCAACTGGCCGGTGCCTTGCAGGCTGTCGGCATTGACCAGGAAGGGGACATAGGTCTCGGTGTAGCCGTGTTCACCGCTGTGCAGGTCCAGCATGAACTGGGTCAGGGCGCGCTGAAGCCGCGCCAGGGGCCCGTGCAGGGTGACGAACCTGGAGCCGGCGATCCTGGCCGCAGCCTCGAAATCCAGCCAGCCCTTGGCGACGCCGAGGTCCACATGGTCCTTGGGCTCGAAATCAAACCGCTGCGGCTCCCCCCAGCGGCGCTCCTCCCGGTTGTCTTCTTCATCCCGCCCGTCGGGCACATCCGGGTGGGGGAGATTCGGCAGGCCCAGGCTGATATCACGCAGCTCCCGCTGCACCGCTTGCAGCTCGTCCTGGGCGGCCTTCAGGCGGTCGCCCAGATCGGATACCTCCGCCAGCAGGGGCCGGATGTCCTCCCCCGCCGCCTTGGCCTTGCCGATCTGCCTGGAGCGGCTGTTGCGCTCATTCTGCAGCTCCTGGGCCGCCACTTGCAGTTCCTTGCGGCGGGCCTCCAGGCCGGCAATGCGCTCCACGTCCAGCCGCATGCCGCGGCGGGCGAGCTGCCGGGCGACAGTGTCCAGTTCATTTCTGAGCAGGCGGGGATCCAACATTATTTATTCACCACTGTTCACTTGGGCGGGCCAGCTCACGATGTGGCCCGGTTCAACCAGGGTATTGAGATGCGCCAGCACGCGTTTCACCTTGTCCGGGCTGTCGAAGAACTCCAGCACCAGGGGGAGATCCAGAGACATGTCGATGAGGCTCGACGAGTGGATGCGGCCGGACTGGCCGAAGCCGGCGATCCCGCGGAAGGCCGTGACGCCGCGCACCTTTTCCTCGTCGTGCAGGACCTCCATCAGCTTCTGGAACTGATGCCGCCCCTCGGTGAGGTAGATGCGCACCATGGTGATTTCCGTGGTCATAATTGTCTCCCGATAATCAGCCCCAGCCAGGCGGCGCCGATACAGGCCGTCACGCTGAGCAGGATATTCAGCCCGGCCTTGAAATAGTCGGCCTGCTCGATGAGGTTGAGGGTCTCGATAGAGAAGGTGGAAAAGGTGGTGAAGGCCCCCAGCAGGCCGATCAACAGGCCTGCCCGCAGCTCCGGACCGGCGGTCACCCTTTCCAGCAGCAGCACATACAGCAATCCCATCAAAAGCGAGCCCAGCAGGTTGACCGCCAGGGTGCCATGGGGAAAACCGCGCCCCACCAGGGTATAGACGCCCGTGGATACCCAGTAGCGCAGCAAGGCGCCCACGGCGCCTCCGGCGGCAATGGCAAGGACCTGTGACAAGATTCAGCTCGGCCTGTGTCTCAGTCTGAAACGGCGCATTCTACACCGACAGCCAAGCCGAAAGCGACATGGTCCAAGGCCCTAATGAAACAGCCGCAGCATGGCGGCGGCCTTGTGAAAGGTTTCCTGATACTCCTGGTCCATCACCGAGTCGGCGACGATGCCGCCGCCGGCCCAGAAGCGCATGATTCCATCGGAGCACACCAGGGTGCGGATGGCGATATTCAGATCCATATCGCCATCGAAGCCCAGGTAACCGATGGCGCCACAGTAGATGCCGCGGCGGTGGGGCTCCAGCTCCTCGATGATCTCCATGGCCCTCAGCTTCGGCGCCCCGGTGATGGACCCCCCGGGAAAACAGCCGCGCAGCAGCGTGAGGGCGTCCTCGCCCGGCGCCAGCCTCCCGGTTACGGTGCTGACCAGATGATGCACCGTGGGGAAGGACTCCACCCGGAACATCTGCGGGACCCGGATGCTGCCCGCAACGCAGCTCTTGCCCAGATCATTGCGCAGGAGATCCACGATCATGAGGTTCTCCGCCCGGTCCTTGCTGCTGGTGCCCAGGGTTTGCGCAAGCATCCGGTCCTCATCCGGGTCCGCCCCCCGCGGACAAGTGCCCTTGATGGGCCTGGTCAGGACCTTATCCCCGCGCACCCGCAGAAAGTCCTCGGGGGAACAACTCAGCACCTGGGCGAACGGCAGGCTGAGATAGGCGGCATAGGGCGCGGGATTGGATTGGCGCAGGGCCCGGTAGGCAGACCAGCCATCCCCCTCCACCGGCGCGGCGAAGCGCTGGGCGAAGTTGACCTGGTAGCAGTCACCATCCCGGATATAGCGTTCAATCCGGGCGAATCCCTCTGCATACTGGGCCCGGGTCATATTGCTGCGGACATGGCCCAGCACCCGCAAGGCCGGCCGCGCCGCCGGCTCGCCCGGCTCGCTGAACAGCCTGACAAGATGGTCCCACTTCTCCCGTGTCGCCGCATCCCGCCCCTGCCCCACCAGCCAGCTCTGCTGCGCCTGGTGGTCCACCACCAGGGCCCAGTCATAGATGCCGACGGCCATTTCCGGCAGATGCTCCGCATCCCGGGCGGACTCGGGCAGACGCTCCAGGCGCCGGGCCAGATCATAGCCGAAATAGCCGATGGCGCCGCCGCAGAAGGGGATATCCGGAAAGCCTCGGGTCCTGGGTTGCAGCGCCTGGCGCACCAGGTGAAACGGATCCTTCGCGGAAAGGCGGCCGGCCCGCCGGTCACGGATCTCCGTCTGGAGACCGCGGGTCACCAACGCGGCCATGGGATCGGCCGCCAGGATGTCATAGCGGCCCTGGCTGCCGTGGGGCCTGCCGCTGTCGAGAAACACCGCCCAGGGCAGATCCCTCAGGGCCTCGAACAGGCGGGCGCTATCCCGGAAATAGGGCATGGCCCGCCGCAGCGGCCCGGTCATAGAATGCTTTTCCATGGCCCGGGATCTTACCGGTAACGGGCCGGGCCACAAAGAAAAGACAGGGGAAGGCGGCGGTCAGCCGGCCTTTTTCATGCCGTGCAGCATGACGATCAGTTCGGCCTCGTTGCGGCCGAGGTCCAGTTCCTCCACCAGACGGGAGACCGTTGCCCCCTGGCGGACCATCTGGATGGCCTCGCCATAGGCGCCTTCGTCCCGCCCCTGGCTTGCAAGGCTGTCCTGGCGGGACCTGAGATCACGGCTGTGCTGCTCCAGCCGGTTGATGCGCTTGTCCGCCCCGGCGGCACCGGCGCAGAGGGCGGCCAGGTTGGCGGAGAGGGACTCTATCTGCTTCTGGGCCTGGACCAGGCGGGCCTGCTGGCGCGCCAGCAGGAACATCAGCGCCAGCAGCAGGCCCACTACAACAACAGAAGCCGCGGCCGCCAGGACAAGCCAATCTATCTCTATCGTATCAAGCATAATCATCTATATGGGGGCGATCATCAGGCCCTTCCCGCTCCTGTTCATCGCGCCGCTTTTTCTCACGTTCGGCCGCCGGCTTGGGGCGTTTGCGCCGCTCTGGCCCCTTGCCCGGCTTGGTAGGCCAGATCGGATTGACCGGATAAGTCTCACCAATATCAGGCATGTTCGGCCCTCATGTGCAGGTTGGATCCAGGCCCCGCCCGCGGGGGGGACCCCCGATCAGAACATGGCGGCTCCCGCCCAGTCATCCTCCGTGAGCAGCTTGTCGATGTCCACGACGATCAGCAATTCATCATCGCGGCTGGCCACGCCCTGAATATAGCGCGAGCTCTCTTCATTGCCCACATTCGGCGCCGTATCCACCTCGGACAAACGCAGCTCCACCACCTCCGCCACGCTGTCCACCAGAATACCCACCACCTGCTTGTCCGACTCGATAACGATAATGCGGCTCGCATCGCCGATCTCGCTGGTCGGCAGACCGAAACGGGTGCGGGCATCGGTAACGGTGACCACGTTACCCCGCAGATTGATGATTCCCAGCACATAACCAGGCGCACCGGGAACCGGGGCGATCTCGCCAACCCGCAGCACCTCCTGGACCCGCATTACATTGATGCCGTAGATCTCATCTTGAAGCCTGAAGGTGACCAGTTGAATCACCGGGTCATTGGCATAACTCTCGGCCAGGGCGTTTGTCATGACTGCACCTCAATCCTCTTTATTCAATTAGCGTCAAATTCCGGACACCGAAGCGGGCCGGCATAAATACTCATGCATCATTCGTGCCTGATCGGGCGGCCGGGGAAAGCATCTCCCGCAGGACATCCAGATCCAACAGAACGCACAACTGGTCCGGCAGCACACCCGCCATCCAGCGCCGGTTCCCGCGCCGGGAAGACCAGCGCACATCCCCGGGCTCGAGCATGACGGGGCTGAGCAGCCTGTGACACATCAGGCCCCATGCGTCACCGCCAAAAACGAGCACATGGCTGGGGGTGTCCGCCAAGTCATCCGCCGCCGCCCTTTCCGGCATCAGCAGCCTGGCGGTATTCACCACCCCCACCTTGCGGCCCCTGTGCTCCAGTATCCCATGGTGCCACTGCGGCTGGCCCGGCAGGCAGGTCAGTTCCTCTTTCCATTCGGCGATACTGTTCAGTTCGGACAAGGGCACCGCAAACCGCAGTCCCTCGATCTCGAACAGCAGGCACTGGAACGGCTCCCGGGCCCAGGCGGGGATGACCGGCCCGGGTTCCCGGGACTCTTCCGGCACAAGGGGCTGGTCCGCATCGGGGACTTCGGGCACTTGAACCCCGGCCGGCGCCTCTTGCGGGCACGGGGCGGGCGCGGCGCTTTCAACGGGCTCCCGGTATTCCTCCACTTCATTCAGCAGCACCTGCAAATAGGAGGCGACCTCCTGGTCGGGCTCGCTCAGCCGGACATTGGGGTTTTTGTGTCCGGGGTTCATCCGGCGGCTCCGGCCAGGGAGTGGGGCGCATCCGCCCGCTGCAGCGTCTCCAGCAACTGCTCATAGGCCTTCAGGCCGCGGGCGCGCGGATCAAAGAAGGCCGGCGGAATCCCCGCCCGGCTCGCCTCGCGAAACCTGGTGTCCACCGGAATAACGCCGTCCCACATGCAGTCGGGCCAGGTCTCCCGCAAGGTCCGCAGGCTATCCTTGGAAGCCCGGGTCCGCATATCGAAGAAGGTCGGGACAACGATATAGGACAGGTCCGTCTTGCGCGCCCTCAGGATCATCTTCAGGGTATTCAGCATCCGCTCGAGCCCCTTGAGGGCGAGAAATTCCGTCTGCACCGGAATGATCAGGCGCTCACAGGCCGCCAGGGCGTTGACCATCAGCACGCCCAGCATGGGTGGACAATCGATCAGGACATAGTCAAACCGGTCCGACAGCCGGTCCAGGGCGTTTTTCAACACCAGCCCCAGCCCGTCCAGCTTGCCGGCCTGCCGGTCCAGGGTGGCGAGGGCCACGGAGGCCGGCAGAAGATGCAACCCCTCCGACCCCGTCTCGCAAATCAGGGAGGCCGGATCCAGCCGCTCTTTCTTCGCCGCGGCCTTGAAGAGTGAAAAAGCGCTTTCCTCGATGGCATCCGGATCGTAGCGGAAATAGCTGGTCAGGGAGCCGTGCGGATCTATGTCCACCAGCAAAGTCTCGAATCCCCAGGCCGCCAGCAGGCCACCCAGGCTGACGGCCGTGGTGGTCTTGCCCACGCCCCCTTTCTGATTGGCGACCGTCCAGACCTTCATGGGGTCCCTTGGGGCGGGGGCGCCATGGCGTTGCGGCTCCCCCGCCGCCGGTTGTCGGCCATGATCAGGAGGGAGACCCGCCGGTTTTTCTGCCGCCCGGCCGCCGTCGTGTTATCGGAAACGGGCCTGTGTTCCGCATAGCCGATGGCGGCCAGCCGTTGCGGCTCGATGCCGAGCCGGCTGAATATATGTACCACGCTGGCGGCGCGGGAGGCGGACAGCTCCCAGTTGGAAGGGAACGCCGGGGTCTTGATGGGCACGTTGTCCGTATGCCCCTCCACATTGATGGCGTTCGGCAGGGGCCTGAGGATGGCGGCGATATCACGCAGCACCCGCAGGGCCCGGTGGGAAATGCGGGCGCTGCCGCTTTGAAACAACAGCTTGCTCTTGATTTCCACCTCGACCCCGTGCTCGTTCTGCGTCACCTCCACCAGGTCCTGATCGATGAAGGGCGCCATGGCGGCCTCGAGCCTGGCGGCGACGGCCGCCAACGGAAGCTCCTCCTCCGCCTGGCGCTCCGGCTCTTGGGGCGACTCCGCGGTGCCTGGAAGTACCCCGGGCGGCGATTCTTCAACCAGGCCCGGCGGTGGCGGCACGAGGGTGCGGACGGGCTCCCCGACCTGTATCGGATCCATGCTCTTTGCCCGGTCCTGAAAGGACTCCACCAGCGTATTCGACAACACCCTGTATTTGCCTTCGTTGACCGAGGAAATGGAATACATGACGACGAAAAACGCAAACAGCAGCGTAATGAAGTCGGCGTAGGACACCAACCAGCGCTCGTGTTGTTCCGGCTCTTCCCGGCGTCTTTTGCGTCGCATGTCTTTAACCGGTCATCTCAGATAACCATGCAGCTTCAGCTCGATATTGCGCGGGTTCTCACCCTCCGCGATGGAGACGATGCCTTCGAGGATCATCTCCCGGTACTGGCTGCGGGTTATGGCATGGGACTTCAGTTTGTTGCCGAACGGCAGCAGGAACAGGTTGGCCAGGCCCACGCCGTAGATGGTCGCCACAAAGGCGGTGGCGATGCCGTCGCCCAGCCTGCTCGGATCCGCCAGGTTCTGCATGACATGAATCAGGCCCATGACCGCGCCGATGATCCCGATGGTGGGCGAATAGCCGCCCATGCCCTCGAACACCTTGGCCGCCGCCAAGTCATGATGCTCCTGGTTGTCGATCTCCACCTCCAGGGTGGAGCGAATGACCTCGGGCTCGCTGCCGTCCACCAGCAGTTGCATCCCCTTGCGTATAAAACGGTCCGGCTCTTTTTCCGCCGCGGCCTCGAGCCCCAGCAGCCCCTCCTTGCGGGCCACATGGCTCCAGCCAATGATTTTCTCGATGGAGGTCTCGATTTCGTATTTCGGCAAATGGAACACGCTTCCGGCCAGGCTCAGGGCATGCAGGAAATCCCGGACGGGCGTCTGCAGCAGGATGGCGCCAACGGTGCCGCCGACCACGATGACCAGCGCCGGGCCATTGACCAGGGACTCCAGGTGCCCCCCCTCCAGCGCATTGCCCCCGAGGATGGCGCCGAAGGCGAGGATGACGCCGATGACGCTCAGCAGATCCACTTCAGACCACCTTGCTCAGGGCCGCGCCGATCTGATCCAGGGGCAGCACCCGGTCCGACAGCCCCGCCTTTTCCACCGCCTGGGGCATGCCGAACACGACGCAACTGGCCTCGTTCTGGGTCCATACCGCGGAACCGCCGGACTTGAGCATGCGCGCCCCTTCCATGCCGTCGGCGCCCATGCCCGTCAGCACTATGGCCAGCACGCCGTCGGGATAGCGCCGGGCCGCCGATTCAAAGGTGACATCCACGCTGGGCCGGTAGGTCTGCCCGGGTTCGGGCTCCGAAATGCACACCACAGAGCCGCTTCCACGGCGCCGCAGCGTCATCTGTTTCCCCCCCGGCGCCAGCAGGGCAAGCCCCGGCTGCAGGCGATCGCCATCCACCGCTTCCCTGATCCTGATGTGCGCCTGGCGGTCGAGCCGCTCCGCGAAGGCCGGCGTGAAATTGGCGGGCATGTGCACCACCAGCAGCAGAGGAAGAGGGAAATCCCGGGGCAGACTGGTCAGTATGCGCTGCAGCGCAACAGGGCCGCCGGTGGACGCCCCGATCACCACCAGCTCGCAATGATCAGGCGTCGCCGGCCTGGCCGGGGCGCCAGGTTCAGCGGCGGGGCCGGAGGCCGGCGGCGGACGCCTCTTCATTCCCCTGCCCAGGGCGCGCACCCGCTCGGCCAGGATGCCGGCATCCTGGTCGGCGGCCAGCTTCACAGACTCTTTGCACAGAAAATCCAGGGCCCCGGCGTCCAAGGCATCCAGGGTGGCGGCGGCCCCCTCCCGGGTCAGGGCGGAGAGCATCAGGACCGGCGTGGGAATCTCCGCCATGATGCGCTTCAGGGCGCTGATGCCATCCATGACCGGCATTTCCACATCCATGGTAATGACGTCCGGGCGCAGCCGGCGCGCCTGCCTGAGGGCGCCGAGACCGTCGGCCGCCTCCCCCACGACCTCGATATCCCCGGCCCAACCGAGCATCGCAATGACGCGCCGGCGGAAAAAAGCGGAATCATCGACCACCAGCACGCGTATCTTGGCGTTCATGGGATGTCGGTTCCGGGGGCTGGCCCCCTGTCCGGGATGCCTGGGCGCTGATTCCCCATCACCGGCCCCCCGAATCAAAACCTGCGCGCATACTTGCGCATCAGCCCCGGCACATCCAGTATGAGCGCAATCTTGCCGTCACCGGTAATGGTGGCCCCGGCCATGCCCTCCAGCCCCTGCAGCAGGGCGCCGAGGGGCTTGATCACAACCTCTTCCTGGCCCACCAGATAATCCACCAGCAGGCCGACCTGGACACCCCCGGCATTGACCACCACCACGTGGCCGCCATCCTCGGCCCGGGGCGCGCTGGCGTCCGTCACCAGCCAGTTGTGCAGATTGAACAGGGGCAGGGCCCGCTCGCGCACCCGGATGGTCAACTGGCCGTCCACCACATTGGTGCGGGCCTCGTCCATGTTGAAGATCTCCACCACATTGGAGAGGGGCAACGCGAAGGGCTGCCGGCCCAACACCACCATCAGGGTGGGCAGGATGGCAAGGGTCAGGGGCAGCTTGACGATAATGGTGCTGCCCTTGCCCAGCTCCGAATCGATTTCCACCGTGCCGTTCATCTGGGCGATACGGGTTTTCACCACATCCATGCCCACGCCCCGCCCGGAGACGTCCGAGATCTCGGTCTTGGTGGAAAAGCCGGGATGAAAAATCAGGTTGTAGCAATCCCTGTCATCCAGGCGGGCGGCGGATTCCTCGTCCATGATGCCCTTCTCCACCGCCTTGCTGCGCAAGACATCGGGGTCCATGCCCTTGCCGTCGTCCGTGATGGACAACAGGATGTGATCCCCTTCCTGGGAGGCTGAAAGGACGACCTTGCCCTTGCGGTCCTTGCCCACTCTCTCTCTTTCGTCCGGCAGCTCGATACCGTGATCCACGGCGTTGCGCACCAGATGCACCAGCGGATCGGCCAGGGCCTCCACCAGGTTCTTGTCGAGATCCGTCTCCTCGCCGTGCATCTCCAGGTCGATCTCTTTGTTCAGGCTGCGGGCCAGATCACGCACCACCCGGGGAAAGCGCCCGAACACCTTTTTGATGGGCTGCATGCGCGTCTTCATCACCGCCAATTGCAAATCGGACGTGACCACATCCAGGTTGCTGACCGCATTGGCGACCGCCCCATCGCCCAGATCGGCCCTGAGGGTGGCGAGCCGGTTACGCACCAGCACGAGCTCACCCACCATGTTCATGATTTCATCCAGCCTGCTGGTATCGACCCGCACCGTGGTTTCGCCGCTGGCCCGTTTTTTCGCCGCGGCCTTGGCACCGGCGGCCTTTGCCGGGGTGGCTGCCGGCCTGGCCGGGGTGGCCGCCTGCTGCGCCGGGGCCGGGACGGCCTCGTCGGGCGCCGGCGCCGGTTCGCCGGCCGGCTCCGGGGCCGGCTGTTTTGGAGCCGGTGGCCGGGCTGCACCGGCCGGCACCCCACCATGTTTGCCTTTGCCGTGCAGCTGGTCCAGCAGGGCCTCGAACTCTTCCTCGGTGATGTCATCGGTCCCCGCCGGCGCGGGCTCTTCGGCGGAGGGAGTCTCCGCCGCCGGGGGTTTGGCGGGAACGCCGCCGTGCCGGCCTTCGCCGTGCAACTGGTCCAGCAGGGCCTCGAATTCGTCTTCGGTTATTTCATCATCGGAACCGGCCTCCGCCGCCTGTGGCACAACGGCCGGCTCATCCTCCACGGGGGCCGTCTCTTCGGCAGGCATCTCTTCCGCGGCGGCCTCTTCCTGTCCGGTTGCCGTATTCTCATCCGTCGGCAATGCCAACAGCCTGAGCTTCTCCAGCAGATCCGGATCCGCGGGCTCGGGCTCTTCACCTCCATTTATGACCTCGAACATGCCGTTTACGGTATCGAGCACCTGCAAAACCGCATCCATCAGCTCCGCGTCGACGCTCCGCTCCCCCTGGCGCAGCACATTGAATACGTCCTCCGCCCGGTGGCAGACCCCCACCAGGGCCTCGATTCCAAGGAAGCCGGCGCCGCCCTTTATGGTGTGGAATCCCCGGAAAACGGAATTCAGCAAGTCGAAGTCGTCCGGCCGCTGTTCCAGGTCGACCAGTTCTTCATTCAGTTCCTCGAGTATCTCCCCTGCCTCGACCAGAAAGTCCTGCAGGATCTCGTCGTCGGTATCAAGACTCATGCTCAAAACCCCAGGCTGGATAACAAATCATCCACGTCATTCTGGTTGTCTATCATGTCCCCCTGCTCGATGTTGGGCACCGCCGGACCCTCCAGCTCCACGGCCTTTTTCTCCACCGGCTTGCGGGACGCCCCGGAAATGGCCACCAGGCGGACGAGCTTCTCCTCCACATCCCTCACCAGGCCGATGACCCGGCGGATGATCTGCCCCGTCAGGTCCTGGTAGCTCTGGGCCATCAGGATCTCGGTCAGGCTGTCGTGCAGTTTCTTTGAATGCCCGCTGGAAAGGGCCAGAAAATCACCGATATCCGTGCTCAAGGCGCGGAAATCCGCCAGTTCCAGTTTGCGGTCGCGGAAGCGGTCCCATTCACCGGCCAGCCTGTTGGAGACGTCCGCCAGCTCTTCCGAAACCGGTATGCTTTCCTCCACCGCCTTGAGGGTCGTGTTGGCGGCCTGCTCCGTCATGTCAATGACGTACTGCAGCCGTTCGGCGGCGTCCGGTATCTCGTGCCGGGTGACCTGCACCAGGTCGTCGTCCAGCACAAAACCGATAATCGCCTCGTGCAGTTCACGGGTCAGGCGCCCCACCTCCTGGAAAAGGGCATCATCCACCCGGGGCCGGAAATTCTGGATTATGCGGTCGGCCTCAACATCGTCTCCGCCTTCGAGAGAGGCGACCAATGCCCGCGCCTGGGCCAAACGCTCGTCCCTTTCGGTGCATTTATCCATGCGCTTCCCCCTTGGTTCAGGCTGCTATGCGCTCGAATATTTTGTTGATCTTCTCTTCCAGGGTGCCGGCTGTGAACGGCTTCACCACATAGCCGTTCACGCCCGCCTCGGCCGCGAGGATAATCTGCTCCCGCTTGGTTTCGGCGGTGACCATCAGTACGGGGAGGTTGCACAGCTTGGGGTCTGCGCGCACCGCCTTCAGCAGGTCGATGCCGGTCATGCCCGGCATGTTCCAGTCACTGACCAGAAAATCAAAATCACCGTTTTGCAGCATGGGCAACGCCGTCAGGCCGTCATCCGCCTCATGCGTATTGTTGAACCCGAGATCCCGCAGCAGGTTCTTGATAATCCGCCGCATTGTGGAGAAATCATCCACAATCAGAATCTTCATGTTCTTATCCACAACAACCTCCAAACTCAGCAAAAATTTCCGGCCATCAGTCTTCTCTGGAATCCACCAGCCACTCCTCCAGGCGGGAGCGCAACCGCAGCGCCGCCTGGCTGTGGATCTGGCAGACCCTGGATTCGCTGACGCCCAATATCTGGCCTATTTCTCTCAGATTCAGTTCTTCATCGTAATAGAGCACCATCACCAGCCGTTCCCGCTCCGGCAGGCCGGCGATGGCATCCGCCAGGGCCCCCTTGAAGGCGTCTTTCTGCAGCCCTTCGAAGGGACCGGCGTGCACGCCGCCGACTTCGCCCCGCGTGACGTCGCCCACGGAGTTCAGCTCATCCAGGCTGAAGATCCGGCAGCCCGAGGCATCCTGCAGGATGGCGTGGTATTCCTTCAGGGAAATACCCAGCGCCTCGGCCACCTCCACGTCACGGGCGTCCCGGCCCTGTTCGTTTTCAATCTCCCGCATGGCATCCGCCACCACCCGCGCCTTGCGGTGCACCGACCGCGGCGTCCAGTCGCTGCGGCGGATCTCATCCAGCATGGCGCCGCGGATGCGGATGCCCGCATAGGTCTCGAAGCTGGCGCCCTGGCTGGGGTCATAGTTCCGGCCGGCCTCCAGCAGCCCGATCATGCCCGCCTGGATCAGGTCGTCCGCCTGGACGTTGGGCGGAAGCCGGTTCATCAGGTGATAGGCGATACGCTTGACCAGCGGCGCATGCCGGTTAACCAGTTCATCGTAATTCTGCTCTTGCTCTTGCATAACTGAATAAGCTGCCAGACCGTTCACCGTCCCGCCTCCCCGTTGTGACTTGCATATTGGATCAGCCGCTCGACAAAGAACTGGAGATGCCCGCTGGCACCCGCCGGTACAGGCCAGTTATCGGCCTTCTTCGCCAGATTCTTGAATGCCCGCGATGCGGGGCTGCGGGGGTAGGCGCACACCACCGGCCTTTGGCCCTTGACCGCTTTGCGCAGGCTTTCGTCATAAGGAATGCTGCCCATGAAGTTGAGCATGACATCCAGGTAGCGCTCCGTGACCCGGTACAGTTTCTTGTAAAGCTCCCGCCCCTCCCGGGTGCCGCGGGCCATGTTCGCCAGGACCCGGAAGTGGTTGACGCCGTATTCCCGGTTCAGCAGCTTGATCAGGGCATAGGCGTCGGTGATGGAGGCCGGCTCGTCGCACACCACCACCACCACCTCCTGGGCGGCCCGGCTGAAGCTGATCACCGTATCCGAGATGCCGGCCGCGGTATCCACCACCAGCACCTCCAGATCGTTGCCGAGATCACTGAAGGCGCGAATCAGGCCGGCGTGCTCGGCGGTGCTCAGCTCCGCCATCTGCTGCACGCCGGAGGCGGCAGGCACCACCCGCACCCCGGCGGGACCCTCCAGCACCACCTCTTCCAGGGAGCGTTCGCCCCGCAGCACATGGGACAGGTCGTACTCCGGATGCAATCCCAGGGAGACGTCGATATTCGCCAGCCCCAGGTCTGCGTCCAGCAGCATGACCCGCTTGCCCAGTTCCGCCATGGCCACCGCCAGATTGATGGAGACGTTGGTCTTGCCGACCCCCCCCTTGCCGCCGGTCACCGCAATCACCCGCACCGGACGGGCGTTCACCATGCGCCGCAGGCCGGAGGCCTGGTCAGTTATAACATCAGACATGAGCATGAGCTCTCGCACCTCCCAACGCCAGGGCCAGATATTCATCGTCCTGCCTCTCTTCCGCCCCCTGGGTCAGGGCCACCGCCCGGCCGACCAGGGAATGGGGCCGGGCCAGTTGCAGGTCCTCGGGCACCTTCTGGCCGTCCGTGGTGAACGCCATGGGCAGGCCGCTGTGGATAACGGCGGAAAAAACGCCGCCCAGCGAGGCCGCCTCATCGATCTTGGTCAGAATGCAGGCATCCAGCTGCACGGCGGAAAACGCCTTGATGGCTTGCTCCAGGGCCGCCTGCTGGGTGGTGGCCGGGAGGGCCAGGAAACTGCGCACCGGCTGGTTGCCGGCGCTGAGCATGGAGAGCTGCTCGCTGAGCCGCACGTCACGCTGGCTCATGCCGGCGGTATCCACCAGGATCAGGCGCCGGTCGCAGAAGGCGTTGAGGGCATTGTTGAGTTCCTCCACCGTGCCGGCGGAGCGCACCGGCACGTCCAGGATGCGCCCATAGGTATTGAGCTGCTCCCTGGCGCCGATGCGGAAACTGTCCGTGGTGACGAGGGCGACATGACGGGAGCCGTGGCGCAGGCAGAAGCGGGCGGCCAGCTTGGCCACGGTGGTGGTCTTGCCGACACCCGTGGGGCCGATGATGGCCACCACGCCCCCCTGGTCCAGCAGTTGCTCGCCCGCCACCGGCAGTTCGCCGGCCAAATGATGCAGCACCTTGCGCCAGGCCCGGTCGAGGTTACCGGTATCATCCACCCGGGCCACCAGCTCGCGGCAGATGTCGGGGCTCAACTCCAGCCCCATCAAGCGCCGCAGCAACTCCTGAACCTGGGGCCGGCGCTCACCCATGTCCCGCCAGGTCAGCTCGGACAATTCGTTCTCCATCATGCGGCGCATGGCCTGCATTTCCTGGCGCATTTCCACCAGTATCGGGTCCTGGCTCCACTCCACGCGGGCGGGCTCCCGGGCCTTCCCGCCTTGCCGCTCCTGCGCCTGTTTGGCCCGGATGGGCGTGACGCCGTCAGGCCGGGCCTGGGCCTCCTCCCGGGAATGGGTCTTCTCCACGGCCGCCCTGACGGCGGACTCGTCATAATCGATGGCGGCCACCAGCTCCACGCCGCCATCAACCGTCTTGTTTGAAAGGATAACGGCATCAGGCCCCAGGGCCTCACGCACCTGGCGGATGGCCTGACGCATATCCGCCGCAAAAAACCGGTTAATCTTCATGGCCTGGGATTCCCCGAAAAAAGAGGGTCACCAGCTGTTGGCCCAGCCGGTGACCTAACCACTGCACCTTGACTAACTCACTCTTCCCCACTGGCCTTGCCTATGGTCGCAACCACCTTGATCTGGCGGTTGCCGGGAATCTCGTTGTAAGACAAAACATTCATATTCAGGGCACTCTGCTTGACAAACTGGGCCATCCATGGCCGGATCGGCGCCGCCACCAGCAGGATGCTTTCCTGTCCCGCCGTCTCCTGGTGGTTGGCGGTCTCGGTGAGGGCCTGCTGCAACCGCTCCACCAGTCCCGGCTCGAAACCCGCCGCCCCGTCCTCTGAGGCCTGCAGAGTCTTTTGCAATATCTGTTCCAAACCCGGATCCAGCACGGCGACCGGAATTTCTTCAGCGGGGCCAACGAGTTGCTGCACAATGGAGCGCGACAGGGCGATCCGCGCCATGGCCGTGAGAACGCCGGGGTCTTGACTCTTGGGGGCGTGCTCCGCCAATGTTTCGGCGATTGTGCGGATATCCCGAATCGGGATCCTCTCCGCCAGCAGGTTCTGCAGCACCCGCAACACCTGCCCCAGGGAGAGGGTCTTGGGCACCAGATCCTCCACCAGCTTGGGCGCGCTCCGGGCCAGGGTGTCCAGCAACTGCTGCACCTCCTCGTGGCCCAGCAGCTCATGGGCGTGGCCCTGGAGGATTTCACTCAAATGGGTCGCCACCACGGTGCTGGCGTCCACCACCGTGTAGCCCAGGGTCTGGGCGTGGTCCCGCTGGCCGGGCTCGATCCAGACCGCGTCCAGGCCGAAAGAGGGATCCTTGCCCGGGATGCCCTGCAGGCTCCCGAACACCTGGCCCGGGTTGATGGCGAGATCCCGGTCCGGGTGGATCTCCGCCTCGCCGATGGCGACCCCGTGCAGGGAGATGCGGTAGGCGTTGGGCGCCAGGTCTAGGTTGTCACGGATATGCACCGGCTGGATGAGGAATCCCAGCTCCTGGGAAAGCTTCTTGCGCACCCCCTTGATGCGGTTCATGAGCTGGCCGCCCTGGCTGCGGTCCACCAGGGGAATCAGCCGGTAACCCACCTCCAGGCCGATGATGTCCACCGGCTGCACATCATCCCAGGTAAGCTCCTTCTGCACCGGCGCCGCCTCCTCCGGCGGCGGCGCCACCGGCTGCTCGGCCTCCGCACGCCGGCGCTTGGCGATCAGCCAGGCGCCGCCGCCGGCCGCGCCCGCCAGCGTCAGGAAGGCCACGTTCGGCATGCCGGGGATGACGCCCATGATCCCCAGGACCCCCGCCGCCACCCCCAGGGCCTTGGGTTCGTTGAACAACTGGCTCACCACCTGCCCGCCCATGTCCTGGGTGCCGGCCACCCGGGTCACGATAATGGCGGTGGCGGTGGAGAGCAGCAGGGAGGGAATCTGGGCCACCAGGCCGTCGCCGATGGTCAGCAGGACATAAAAACGCATGGCGGTGGAGAAATCCAGGCCATGCTGCAGGACACCGATGCCCAGGCCGCCCAGGATGTTGATGAACAGGATCAGGATGCCGGCCACGGCGTCCCCGCGCACGAACTTGCTGGCGCCGTCCATGGCGCCGTAGAAATCCGCCTCCTTGGCCACGTATTCACGCCTCGCCCTGGCCTCCTCCTGGTCGATGAGGCCGGAGTTCAGGTCGGCGTCGATGGCCATCTGCTTGCCGGGCATGGCGTCCAGGGTGAAGCGGGCGCTCACCTCCGAGACCCGCCCGGCGCCCTTGGTGACCACCACGAAGTTGATGATCACCAGGATGAAGAACACCACCAGGCCCACGGCATAGTTGCCGCCGATGACGAAGGAGCCGAAGGCCTCGATCACCTTGCCGGCCGCATCCCCCCCCTGATGACCCTCCAGCAGCACCACCCGGGTGGAGGCCACGTTCAGGGCCAGGCGCAGCAGGGTCGCCACCAGCAGCAGCCCGGGGAAGACGCCGAAATCCAGGGGCCTCAGGGTATAGACAACCACCAGCAGCACCACCAGCGACAGGGTGATATTGAAGGTGAAGAAAACATCCAGGGCGATGGGCGGCAGGGGCAACACCACCATCGCCAGGATCATCATCAGCACGATGGGGGCGCCCAGCCCGCGGGCGCCGAACTGCTTTACATTGTCAAATACGGCTACTGCATTCATTGGTCTGAAGTTCTCGGTTTTCGGTTCTCAGTTTTCAGTTCTCGTCAGCCGGTACTTGGTACTCATCCGGCACCGGCAAATCCTCCGGCGGCCGCGGTTTTTCACCGCCGTCCGTCCAATAGACCCGAAGCTGGAAGACATAGGCCAGCAGCTTGGCCACGGCCAGATAGAGCCCGGCGGGGATGGCGTCGCCCAGCTCGGTGCTGAAATAGAGGGCACGGGCCAGCATGGGGGATTCCACCAGGGGCACATCGTTCTCCGCGGCGATGTTGCGGATATTGGCCGCCACCAGTTCCTTGCCCTTGGCCACCACCTTGGGGGCGGACATGCTGTCCTGGTCATAGCGCAGCGCCACGGCATAGTGGGTGGGGTTGGTGACGACGACGTCAGCCTTGGGCACCTCGTCCATCATGCGGCGCATGGCCATCTCGCGCTGCAGGGAACGGATGCGGCTCTTGACCTCGGGCCGGCCGTCGGTCTCCTTCATTTCCTCGCGCACCTCCTGCCGGGTCATGCGCATCTGGCGCTTGTGGTCCCACAGTTGGAAGGGCACGTCCATCAGGGCGATCAGGATGAGCGTCGAGGCCAGGATGATGCAGGACCCGCCGACCAGCGCGCCCACCTCCGCCAGCGCCGGGCCGATCTCCATGCGGCTCAGGCCGATGAAATCCTCCACCGAGAGCCACAGCACCAGGCCGGTCACACCGGCGATGAGCAGGAACTTGAGCAGGGCCTTCACCAGCTCCACCAGCCCCTTGAGGGAGAAGATACGCTTCATGCCCTTGAGGGGATTGAGCTTTTCGAACTTGGGGGCCAGCGCCTCCGTGCTGAAGGAGAACCCTCCCAGGGCCACGGAGGCGAGCACCGCCACCGCCATGAGAATGAGAAAAAAGGGCGCCAGCATCCAGAGGGCGTCCCGCATCCCATCCGCCAGGTGCCGGATCATGGCCAGGGGTTCGAACAGATCCGCCCGGGCCACCGACAGGTTGTTGGTCATCACCTCCCGCAGCCCGGCGCCGAAATGCCCGCTCATGCTGATCAGGGCTATGGCCCCCACCAGGGTCACCGCCATGGTGTTGAGCTCCCGGGAGCGGGCGACCTGCCCCTTCTTGCGGGCATCGTCCAGCCGTTTCGCCGTGGGTTGTTCTGTTTTCTCCTGGCCGTCCTGATTCTCAGCCATGGCCTATCTCCCGATGAGCAGTTGTTGCATGACCAGCCGGAAACCCTCGTTCGCCAATTCACCGAAGTTGGCCATGACATCGGGCAGGGTCACCCACATGAGCAGAAAGCCGATCAGCATCGCCATGGGAAACCCCACGGCGAAGATATTGAGCTGGGGGGCGGCGCGGGCGACGATGCCCATGCCCAGGTTCACCAGCAGCAGGGCGGTGACGGCGGGCAGGGCCATCAGCAGGCCGGCGGCGAAAATACGCCCCCCCCAGGATGCGATGTCCCAGAGGCCGTTTCGCGTCAGCCCGTCCGCGGCGACGGGCAAGGTCCGGAAGCTGTCGACGACGACCTCGATAAGAATCAGATGGCCGTTCAGCAGCAGAAAGGCCAGGGTCGCCAGGATGAGGTAATACTGGGACACCACCGGCACCTGAACACCGTTTTGCGGGTCCATCATGGAGGCGAAACCAAGCCCCATGCTGTAGGCCACGATCTGGCCGCCAAACACCAGGGCGGAAAACACCATTTGCAGAATAAAGCCGATCAGCACACCGATGGCGATCTGCTGCAGCGCGATCAGCAGCGCCTCGTGACTGAAGGTCTCCACCACCGGGGGCGGAGGCAGAACGGGCGCTACGATCCAGGTGATCATCACCGCCAGCATGGCGCGCCAGCGCATGGGAATCTGGCGAGAGCCGAAGACGGGCGCCGCCGCGAACATCGCACCGATACGCATCAGGGGCCAGAGGAAGCCGGCCAGCCAGGTGCTTAGAGCCGTTTCGGTGAAGGTCATGGCCGCGCAGTCCTCAATCCTACCCAATCAATGTCGGAATGCTCTCCACCAGCCTCTCGGTAAACCCGGTGATCACCCGCAGCATCCAGGGCCCGGTCATCATCAGCACCACCACCACGATCATGAGCTTGGGCACGAAACTCAGAGTCATTTCATTGATCTGGGTGGCGGCCTGAAACATGGCGATCAGCAAGCCGATAGCCAGGGCGGACAGCAGGATCGGGGCGGCCAGCAAGGTCGTCACCTCAAGCGCCTGCTGGCCAATATTGATAACGGTGTCTGGCGTCATTCCGGTACTCCTTTGTTAGCTGTTAGCTGTTAGCTGTTAGCGATTAGCGGTTAGCGGTTAGCTGTTAGCTGTTAGCTAATCGCTAATTGCTAATCGCTAATTGCTAATCGCTAACAGCTATACATAAAAACTGGATGCCAGGGTTCCCAGCACCAGGGCCCAGCCGTCGACCAGCACGAACAGCATGATCTTGAACGGCAGGGAGATAATCAGCGGCGAGAGCATCATCATGCCCATGGACATGAGCACGCTGGCCACCACGAGATCGATAATCAGGAAGGGGATGAAGAGCAGAAAGCCGATTTGGAAGGCGGTCTTGAGTTCACTGGTGGCGAACGCGGGCATCAACAGGGAAAAGGGCGTCTCCTCCGGAGACCGGATATCGTCCCGCCCCGCTATATTCGCAAACAGTATCAGATCGTCATCCCGGGTCTGGGCGAGCATGAATTCACGCATTGGTTTCTGCGCCTGCTCCAGGGCCTGGGTGCTGGTGATTTCGTCATTCAGGTACGGCTTCAGCGCCACCTGGTTCACCTCATCGAAAACCGGGGTCATGATGAAGAAAGTGAGAAACAGGGCGAGTCCGAGCATGATCTGGTTGGATGGGGTCTGGGCGGTGCCCAGGGCCTGGCGCAGTATGGCCAGCACGATGACGATACGGGCGAAGGAGGTCATCATCATGAGGGCGCCGGGCAGCAGGCTCAGGGCCGTCATGAACAGCAGGACCTGGATGGTCAGGGAGTAGGTCTGACCGCCACCGTCCGCCGGCGACACGGTTATGGCCTCCATGCCCGGCGCCGCCTGGCCAAGCACCGGCATCAACAGCAGCGCCAGCCAGAGGAATCTCATGGCCGCCGCTCCTTCATCACGGCCTCCAGGCGCTGTCCAAACCGATCGGCGTCGTCCTCACCGGCGTCTTCCCACTCGTCCTCGGACAATACATGCAGGGCCCGGACCTGCCCCGGGGCGACACCCACCAGCAGGCGCGTACGGCCCACCTGGAGCAATACCGCACGCTCGCGGGGCCCCAGCGAAACACCGCCAAGGATGCTCACCACCCCCTTGCCGATACTGGGCAGCCCGCCGAAGCGCCGCAGCACCCAGGCCAGCCCTACAATGAGGGCCAGCACCAATACCAGGCCAATAGCGGTATTCACGAGACTGCCGCTGTCGATGGGAAGCTCCGCCAGCCTGGCGGCCTTGCCGTCCGCCTCCGCCGCGCCCAGCGCCGGCGGCAGCATCAGGAGCGGCGCTCCAAGGCTGCGGCGTGGATACCTCATTGCAACCTCTTCACCCGGTCGGCGGGACTGATCACATCGGTCAGGCGAATGCCGAACTTCTCATTCACCACCACCACTTCTCCCTGGGCGATCAGGGTGCCGTTGACCAGCACGTCCATGGGCTCGCCGGCCAGCCGGTCCAGCTCCACCACGGAGCCCTGGTTGAGTTGCAGAAGATTGCGGATATTGATGCGGGTGCGGCCGATCTCCATGGAGATGGTGACCGGTACATCCAGGATGGAATCCAGGTTCAGCTCGCTGGGATCCCCCCCGGCCGGCTCCGCCTGCAGCTCCTGAAACTGCGCCGACTCGGCCGCCGGGGCGGCATCGGCAGCGCCTTCGTTCTCCCGGGCATCGCCCGCTTCTTCCAACGCCGCGGCCCATTCATCGGCCAGGGCTTCATTCGGATCGTTTTCTGTATCACTCATAATCAATTCTCACTATCAGCGGATTGCTGCAGATCCAGCAAAGAGATGCGCTTCGGACGCTTGATCCATTCTGTAATCTTGATGGCGTAATTCCCCTCGGAAACGCCCAACTGGCCCTTGAATATCGGCACATCCTCCGCATACACCTCGACGATATCGGGAATATCCAGAGGAATGACATCCCCCTTTTTCATGTTCGAAATCTCCCTCACGCTGAGCTGGGTTTGCGCCAGGGTGCTGCGCAGCTCCATCTCGGCCTCCAGCATTTCCTCCTTGAGGGCCTTGGCCCAGCGGATATCCCGTTCACCCCGGTCGCTCTGGACCCCGGCATCCAGCAGTTCACGAATGGGCTCGATCATGGAATAGGGCATGGTGACGTACAGGTCCCCGCTCCCCGTCTCCAGATCAATATGGAATGTGGTCACCACCACCACCTCGGAGGGACTGACGATGTTGGCGAACTGGGGGTTGACCTCGGAGCCCACGTATTTGAATTCGAGATCCAGCACCGGCTTCCAGGCCTCGTGTAAATCCTTGAAGGCCAGCTCCAGCAGCATCTGCACCACGCGTAACTCCGTGGGCGTGAATTCACGGCCCTCGATCTTGGTGTGAAAGCGGCCGCTGCCGCCAAAGAAGTTGTCCACGACGCAAAACACCAGCTTGGGATCCAGCACACACAGGCCTTTGCCCTGCAACGGCGGCACGCGCACGATATTCAGACTGGTGGGGACGAACAGGCTGTGCATGAATTCGGAGAACTTGAGCATCTGCACCCCGGAAACGGCGATATCCGGCGTACGGCGCAGGAGATTGAACAGACTGTTGCGAAAATAGCGGGCGAACCGCTCATTGATCATCTCCAGGGTGGGGAGACGGCCGCGAACGATACGGTCCTGGCTGGCGAAGTCATAGCCGCGGACGCCGCCGTCCTCAACCTCATCGGTGCCCGTCTCTACATCGCCGCTGTCGACGCCATGCAACAGGGCGTCGATCTCGTCCTGGGAAAGCAGATCGTTTGCGCTCATGGTCTTATTGCATTACAAAGCTGGAAAAATACACGGCCTCGACCTCGCCGGGTCCGCTCAGTTCTTCGATAATCCTTTGCAGTTCCGCCAGCACATCCGCCTGCAGTTTTTCCTTGCCCGCCCGGTCTGAAAGATCGGATACCCTGCGGGAGCCGAACAGCTTCAGCAGGTTGTGGCGCACCATGGGATCGTTATGCTTCAGGAACTCCACCAGATCGGCGCTGCGCGTCATCACCTCAACACCGACCTGAAGCAGCCTGGCCCTGCCGTTCGATGGGAGATTGACAACGAATACCGGGGCGAGGGAGTGATAGACCGCCGGTCCCTTCTCTTCCTGCACCACCTCCTCCGGCTCTCCCGCCACGTCGGCTCCGGCCTGCTCCTCTCCCTTCTTCCCGGCCTCTTCACTGGGGCCCAGGAGAAAATAGGTCACGCCACCGCCCGCTCCCAGGAGCAACAGCACCCCCACCACGATAATCAGGATCTTCTTCCAGGGGCGCGGGGTCTTCTCGGTTCCCAGGTCCAGATCGTCATCAGGCGATTCGTCGTTCATTTGCATAGTTCCCGGATTAAGGTTCAACCAGATGTTTGCAATAACCGTGCCTTCCCATATCAAAATTATTAACTCAATATATTCAGGAAGTTATAAGATCAAAACAGTGGAGCGTCAGACTATTGACTAAGATCGGGCGGGCAGAAAGGCGAAATCCCGGCGGCAGGCCGGAGGGTATGATTCAGGTCTCTTCCAGCATCCGCGCCTGGCGGCGGCCCTCATTCTCGTCCACCAGCGCCAGCACCGCCGCCCCGAGCAGGAACAGCACCAGGATGGAAAGAATGGACAGGCGGGGGTTTCCGGTGACCACACCGACCCAACCCATGAACAGAGGCCCGACCACGGCGGCGAATTTCCCCAGCATGTTGTAAAAGCCAAAGAATTCCGCGGCCTTGTCCCGGGGAATCAGGCGGGCATAAAAGGAACGGCTGAGGGCCTGGATGCCTCCCTGCACCAGGCCGATGGCCACCGCCAGGACATAGAACTCCCATATCCGGTCCATTTGGGAGGCCCAGAGAATAACCAGCAAATAGACGGAAATCGCAATCCAGATACCCTGACGGGGACCCCGCCAGCGGGCCAGGCGGCCGAACAGGATGGCGGCGGGAAAACCCACGAACTGGGTAATCAGCAGGGCGACGATCAGGCCATTGGAATCAAAGCCAAGGGACAACCCATAGTCCACCGCCATGCGCACAATGGTGTCCACCCCATCGATATAGAGCCAATAGGCCAGCAGGAAGAGAAAGGTCATGCGCAACTGGCGCACCCGGTGAAAGGTATCCGCCAGTTGAGCCAGTCCGCCGCGGATACTGGCCAACCAGCCCGTCGCCCTGGGCGGGCGGGTCTCGTGCACGAACAGCATCACCGGGACGGAAAACAACGCCCACCAGAGGGCGACGCTGAGAAATGAGATCCGCACTGCCGCCGCCGCATCCGGCAGGCCGAAAAAGGCGGGAAACAGGGTCAGCAGGACATTGAAACCGAACAGCAGCCCGCCGCCGAGATAACCCAGGGCGAAACCGAAGGCCGACACCCGGTCCAGGCCGGATTCCTCCGCCACATCCACCAGCAAGGCATCGTAGAACAGGTTGCCGCCAGAAAAGCCGAGGACCGCCAGGACATAAAGCACCAGGGCCGCCAGCCAGTCTCCCTGCTCCACCAGATAGAGCCCGCCGGTCATGACGATCCCCATCAGGGCGAAAAACATCAAAAAACGCTTTTTTGCGCTGCCGTGATCGGCAATGGCCCCGAGCACGGGGGCGAGGATCACCACCAGGATGCTGGCCAGGGAGTTGGCGCCACCCAGCAAAAAAGTGCTCTCGGCGGCATCCCTGGCCCCCGACCAGTATTGCTTGAAAAAGACCGGGAAAAAGCCGGCCATCACGGTAGTGGCAAAGGCGGAATTGGCCCAGTCGTAAAGGGCCCAGGAAACAATCTGCCGGCGGCCGTGGATTCCGGACTCAACCATTGCAGTACATCGTCGGTCCCCGCCGGCCTAAAACCTGTTAACAGGCCCTAACTCATGGAGGGCCGGGCCTCTTCCTCTTCATCCCCATGATTTACGACCAGCCGGTGCAGCACCTCGTGCAGTTCGTCATCGAGATCATTGAACATCAGTCCGGCGCCGCTGTCCTGGCTGTGCACCACCATGGCGCTGGTATTGCAGGGCCGCTGCAATCCATCGTCTTCCAGGAAAAAAGAGGTCTTTACCAGGGCATTGACCGGCAATTCAACACAACCGGTCTCCACGAACATGCCGCCAACGCCGATATTGATCGTGCGTCCCTGAACCAACCCCAGGGCCTGATAGCTTATGACGACATCCAACGCTATGGGTTTTCGTATTGCACACCGATGCTCCATCCCAGCCCTCCTGTCTCGAATATCGAAAAATCCGGTTGGTAATAAGAGATCCCTCTTGTTCGATGCTGTTTCCCAGGCCGGTGACGGTGACTGTCCCTTGTACCCGGCCGCACTTTGAACCAATTTTAGCCAATTTCGGGGATGTTCGCCTCTATCAATTGACCCTGTGGCTGAAGAAGAGCGCCGCGCACAAGAGCACGAGCGCCGGAAAGGAGGCGGCAAACAGGGGGTTCATGTCATAAACCACGGCCATGTACGAAAAGGCCTTGCTCACCAGATAAAATCCGCTGCCGACCATGGACCCCATAAACAGCCGCTGTCCGATGCCCACATTGCGCAGCAGGCCGAAGACGAAGGGCAGGGAGAGATAGAGCATGACCAGGGTCACCAGGGGGGTGACGATCTTGCCCCAAAAGGCCACCTCGTAGTCCTTGGCCTCCTGGCCGTTGGCATGCATGAACTGGATATACTTGTACAGGCCCCAGGCGGGCAGGATATGCGGGTTGAGCGACACTACGCTCAGCAACCCCGGATCCAGCATGGAATCCCAGGTCGCCCGCTTCAGCCTGCGAACCTCCACCCCTTCCTCCGTAAACTGGCTCTGGCTGATGTCCCGCAGATGCCACTGGCCCTTCTGATGATGGGCGAAGGCGGCATGGGTCGCAAACCTCAGGCGCCTGTTCTTGCCGTATTCGTAGATATAGATGTCCTCCAGCCGGGAGCCCGGCAGGATTCTGCGGATATTGATATAGGCGTCGCCGTCCCGGGCCCAGAAGCCGTACTTGGTCTTGAGGGTGACCTGCTTGGCCATGGCCTGGGAGCGCATGGTCTGGGCGTATTGCTCGGCCTCCGGCGCCACCAGTTCCCCCACCAGGATGGCGACCAGCATCATTGCGACGCCGGTCTTCAGCACGGCGAGCACGATGCGGGCGAAGGACACCCCGGCCGCCCGCATGGCAATCAGCTCCGAATGGCTGGCCATGCCGCCAAGGCCGATCAGGCTTCCCAGCAGGGCGGCGGCGGGGAAGACCTCGTAGGCATAGCGGGGCAGGATCATCATGACGAAAAGAAAGGCGTCCCCGGTCTGGTAACGGCCCCTGCCCACATCCCCCAGCTCGTCCATCAACGCCAGGAAGCCGAGCAGGGTCAGCAGCACCATCATGGCCGCCAGGGTGCCGACAACGACGGCCCGGCCGATATAGATATCCAGTATCTTCAGCCTCATGCCCCGCGCCTCCTCTCCAGCAGCCAGCGCCTCAGGGCCGCGGTCCACATGGAGTCGCGCAAGGCCAGGGGGGCCGCCAGCAAAAGCATCAGCACATGGACCCACCACCGCCCCAGCCATTGGGGCGTGACACCGTTCTCCATCCAGGTACCCGACACGCCCAGCAGATTGAAGAAGGTGAAATAGACCAGAAATGCAATGAACAAGCGTCCGTACATCCCCTGGCGCGGCGCCGACCGGCTCAATGGCACGCTGACCAGGGTGAACACCACCACCGCCAGCGGAAAGGCCAGGCGGTACTGAAGCTCCGCACTGTCTCTTATGTTATCCGTTTTCCACAACGAACCCGTGGGGCGGGACTTGTATCTCAGCCTCGTGGGGCCCTGTTCCTCCTGAAGAATCCGCACGGCATACTTGCCGAAATCACTGACGGAATAGTCCGGGTTTCCCGGGATCCCCTCATAGCGCTGCCCCCGCAACAGGACCACGAAACGGTCCTTCGTCTGCTCATCCACGTACTGGTAGCCCTCCTCGGCGGTGATCAGCCCCACGGTCCCGTGCTGGCGGTTCTGCACGAAGACATTGTGCATGCGCTTGCTCGGAAGCAGGTCCTCCACATAAAACACCAGATCGCCCTTGCTGAACTCGTTGAAGCGTCCCGCCGCCA
This sequence comes from Sedimenticola sp., assembly GCA_011051655.1. Taxonomy (GTDB): domain Bacteria; phylum Pseudomonadota; class Gammaproteobacteria; order Chromatiales; family Chromatiaceae; genus DRKS01. The sequence goes on along the minus strand of DRKS01000073.1, from coordinate 2,630 downwards.
TATTGGCGATATCCGCCTCGGACTTCTGGGCGTGCCGGATCTCCTCAATATACTGGTTGGCCCAGGGCATCACCGCCAGGGTCATCCAGGCGACCAGGCCGGCCAGCGGCAGCATGGCATAGAAGAACGAGCGGTAGATCCGGAAGGTGCCGAGGCCGCAGGAAGACAAGGCGGTCACCTCATTGTCGCGGTACATGCGGCCGAGGGTATAAAGGATGGAGAAGAAATACGCCGCCGGCAGCAGCACACCCAACAGGCGCAGGGTCTCCAGCCCCAGCAGATCCAGTATCACATCCTGGGTGAGCGCCCCCACCGCCACCCGCCGCAGATTGGAAATGAAGGCATTGCTCAGCAGGATCAGCAGCAAGACGGCGAGAATGGCGAACAACCCTTTCAGGGTCTCGCGCAACAGGTAGCGGTCAATAATGGAAAGCATGACGATCCACAGTTTACCGTTTGCGGTTTACGGTTGACAGTCCTTCAATTTGTCGGGTTAGCACTTTTAACCGCCAACCGTTAACCGTAAACTGTCAACGCTTAGCAACTATCGAGGAATTCCCAATGGACTACAGCGTCAAGACCGGAGACCCGTCCAAGCAACGCAGCGCCTGCCTGGTGCTGGGTGTATTTTCCAAACGCAAGCTGTCCGACCCCGCCCGGGCGGTGGACAAGGCGGCCAGGGGCGCCCTCAGCCGCATCCTCAAGAAGGGCGACATGGATGGGGAGGAAAATCAGGCGCTGATGCTGTATGAGACCCCGGGAATCCTGTGCGATCGCATATTGCTGATCGGCTGCGGAACCAAAAAGGAGTTCAACCGGGCAAGGCACGCCAAGGCCGTCGCCAGGGCCGTCACCCTCCTGAACGACGGCCACGCCATGGATGCAACGCTCTGTCTGCCCGACCTGGAAACCAAGGACACCGACCTCTACACCAGGATCCGGGATACCGTGCTCAGGGCGGAAGAAAGCACCTACCGGTTCGACCAGTGCAAAAGCGAGCCGAAGCCGCCCAAGCGCCCCCTGAAGAAACTCACCCTGCTGGTCGGAGACCGGCGGCGCCTGAAGACCGCCGAGCATGCCGTCGAGCACGGCCGCGCCATGGCCCTGGGCATGAACTTGGCGAAAGACCTGGGCAATCTTCCCGGCAACCTCTGCACTCCAAGCCACCTGGCGGACCGGGCCCGGGCCCTGGGGCGGAAGTCCCGCAGGCTGCGGGTCAAGATCCTGGAAGAGAAGCAAATGAAAGAGCTGGGCATGGGGGCGCTGCTTTCAGTCGCCCGGGGCAGCCGCCAGCCCGCCAGGCTGATCGTCATGGAATATCGCGGCGGCAAACCGAACAGCAAGCCAGTGGTGCTGGTGGGCAAGGGACTCACCTTCGACGCCGGCGGCATCTCCATCAAACCCTCCCCGGCCATGGATGAGATGAAGTACGACATGTGCGGCGGAGCCAGCGTCCTCGGCACCCTGGCCGCCTGCCTGGAGCTGAAGCTGCCCCTCAACGTCATCGGCGTGGTGCCGGCCGCGGAGAACCTGCCCGACGGCGCCGCCAACAAACCCGGCGACATCGTCACCAGCATGTCCGGGCAGACCATCGAGATATTGAATACCGATGCGGAAGGCCGCCTCATCCTGTGCGACGCCCTCACCTACTGCGAACGCTTCGAACCCGCCGCCGTCATCGACATCGCCACCCTCACCGGGGCCTGCGTCATCGCCCTGGGCAAGCACGCCTCGGGGCTGATGAGCGGCGATGACGCCCTGGCCGATGAAATACTGGCCGCGGGCACACACAGCGGCGACCGGGCCTGGCGCCTGCCCCTGTGGGAGGAATACCAGAGCCAGCTCGACAGCAACTTCGCCGACATGGCCAACATCGGCGGCAAGGGCGGCGGCACCATCACTGCCGCCTGCTTCCTCTCCCGCTACGCCAGGAAATTCAAATGGGCCCATCTGGACATCGCCGGCTCGGCCTGGAACTCCGGCAAGGAAAAAGGCGCCACCGGCCGGCCGGTGCCCCTGCTGACCCAGTTCCTGCTCAAACGCTGCCGGCTGACCCCATGACCAGGGTAGGCTTCTACATCCTGTCCGAAGGGTCCCGCGGCAACCGCTACACCCTGGCCTGCCGCCTGGCGGACAAGGCCTACCGGCAGGGCCGCCGGGTCTTCCTGCACACCGGCTCCGACGCCGAGGCGCGACACATAGACCGCCTGCTGTGGACCTTCCGCGACGGCAGCTTCGTCCCCCACGGGCTGCTGGGCCAGGCGGACCCCGCCCTGACCCCGGTGCTCATCGGCAGCGGAGCGGATGCGGAGGAGGAGCACGACGTCCTGATCAACCTCCACCCCCTGGTTCCGGACTTTTTCAGCCGCTTCGAGCGGCTGGCCGAGCCCATCGACCAGGACGCGGAAACCCGCAACGCCGGCCGCGTCCGCTTCCGCTTCTACAAGGACCGGGGATACCCCCTGGAGACCCACAGCATCAGCGGCTAACCCGCATTTCTCACCAGGCGGACCCGGTTAATTGAGAAATTTATGAAATTCAATGTACTTAGCCTCATAAGGTGATGGCGGTTAATTTATACTCTGTCCTATTTGGTTTTTGGAACAATCTGGCTTCGCATCTTGAACGAT
>DRKS01000072.1 GCA_011051655.1 Sedimenticola sp. | reverse complement strand
CCCGCCACGTCTTCGTGGCGGACCACAACCTCCCCGCCATCACCGCCCTGCCGGTGGGCCGGGCCCTGGCGTTCTTCGACGGCCTGGCCCTGCCGGGCAGGCGCGGCAAAATCGCCGCCAAGGTGGTCAAGGAGATCGGCCAGCGCCTGCGCTTCCTGGTCAACGTGGGCCTGGACTACCTCACCCTGGAGCGCAGCGCCGAGACCCTGTCCGGCGGCGAGGCCCAGCGCATCCGCCTGGCCAGCCAGATAGGGGCCGGGCTGGTGGGGGTCATGTATGTGCTGGACGAGCCCTCCATCGGCCTGCATCAGCGGGACAACGGCCGCCTGCTCCGCACCCTCACCTACCTGCGGGACCTGGGCAACACGGTCATCGTGGTGGAGCACGACGAGGAGGCCATCCGCAGCGCCGATCATGTGGTGGACATCGGCCCGGGGGCCGGGGTCCACGGCGGGCGCATCATCGCCCAGGGCAGCGCGGAGGATATCGCCAAGACGCCGGAGTCCCTCACCGGGCAATATCTCTCGGGACGGCGCAGCATCGGGATCCCGCCGGAACGCACCCCCCCCGATCCGGCCAGGATGCTGCGCATCCGCGGCGCCTGCGGCAACAACCTGAAAGAGATCGACGCGGACATCCCGGTGGGGCTGTTCACCTGCATCACCGGGGTGTCCGGCTCGGGCAAGTCCACCCTGATCAACGACACCCTCTATCCCATCGCCGCCATGCGGCTCAACGCCGCGGGCCACCGCCACCCCGCCCCCTGCGACGGCATCGAGGGGCTGGAGCAGTTCGACAAGGTGGTGGACATCGACCAGAGCCCCATCGGCCGCACCCCCCGCTCCAATCCCGCCACCTACACCGGCCTGTTCACCCCCATCCGGGAGCTGTTCGCCGCCACCCCGGAGGCCCGCTCCCGGGGCTACAGCCCCGGGCGCTTCAGCTTCAACGTGAAGGGCGGGCGCTGCGAGGCCTGCCGGGGCGACGGCGTCATCAAGGTGGAAATGCATTTTCTGCCCGACATCTACGTGCAGTGCGACCACTGCAAGGGCAGGCGCTACAACCGGGAGACTCTGGAGATCCGGTACAAGGGCAAGGGCATCAACCAGGTGCTGGGCATGACGGTGGAGGAGGCCCTGGCGTTCTTCTCCCCGGTGCCCGCGCTCAAGCGCAAGCTGCAAACCCTCATGGACGTGGGTCTCTCCTACATCCAGCTGGGACAGAACGCCACCACCCTGTCCGGCGGCGAGGCCCAGCGGGTGAAGCTGTCACGGGAGCTGTCCAAGCGCGACACTGGCAACACCCTCTACATCCTGGACGAGCCCACCACCGGGCTGCACTTCCACGACGTCCGGCGCCTGCTGGAGGTGCTGCACCGGCTGCGGGATCACGGCAACACGGTGATCGTCATCGAACACAATCTCGATGTCATCAAGACCGCCGACTGGATCATCGACCTGGGGCCGGAGGGAGGCGACCGGGGTGGCGAAATCGTGGCCCAGGGGACGCCCGAGGCCGTCTCCCTCGTCGAAAACTCCCACACCGGCAGGTTCCTGGGGCCCATATTGGAAAGGGGATAGGGCTTATCCGCCGGCGGCAGGCCCCATGTGGACAGGGTCGCCGATCCCCAGCCCAAGCAGGCGGTCCGCCCGGCCCCGGTTCACGGCGATCTCCACCAGGCCGCAGGAGTTCTCATACCAGAAGGCCGCGCCGGGAGGCGCCTCACAGAAGGTGCGGGCATACCGGAGCCGGTGACGCCCGGCCTCCAGCAGGGCCTTCCTGTCGACACCCTTTGCCCGCAGGCCGGTGAACAGGTTGCCGTAATGATCCACGTAGATGCATTCGGCCAGATCATCCGGCCAGTGCCGGCCGGCCATGTCCCCGGGATCGGCCGGCTCTCCCGGCGGCGCCTCCCCCCGGGCGAGGCGCGCCGCCACCGGGGCGAACAGATCCCGGCCGTGAAAGCTGGCCGACAGGCCGGGCGGCCGCCAGTCTATCGTCCAGAGCCGGCATTCTTCCGAGCGCCGGGCGGCTATGGCCAGCAGGCCGTTGTCCGGCCCCACGAACCAGGACCGGTCCGTCCGCAGCACCAGCCCCCGGCGCTCACCGCCGACCCCCGGGTCGATGACGGCGAGGAACAGGGTTTGCGCCGGCATTTGGGCGGCCAGCGCCGCAGTCAGGTAGGCGGACGCCTGGGGGCGCGCAACGGGCGCATCCGATACCAGGTTGATCACGGGGACCCCCGGCGCCCCGGCGGCCAGCACCGCCTCCATCTGGCCCACATAGGGCCCCTGGGCCCCGAAGTCGGTAACCAATGCAATCAGCTTCACCATATCCGCCACCCGGTTGTTTTGCGCGATATTGTAACCACAAGGCCCATACCTTCGCCCGGGTGAAAAACGGCCATAAAAAAACCGGGCTGAACCCGGTTTTTTTATGGGTGCCGCTGGAGGGGCGTTACTCGGCCATCGCCTCGTCTTCCGCCGCCGGACGGTCCAGCAGCTCCACATAGGCCATGGGGGCCTTGTCGCCGGCGCGGTAGCCGCACTTCAGAATCCGCAGATAACCGCCGGGCCGATCCGCATAGCGGGGCCCCAATTCGTTGAACAATTTGCCGACGGCCTCGGCATCGCGCAGCCGCGCAAAGGCCTGGCGGCGCCTGGCGACGCTGTCGGTCTTGCCGAGGGTGATGATGGGTTCCGCCACCCTGCGCAGTTCTTTCGCCTTGGGCAAGGTGGTCTTGATCAGCTCATGGCGCAACAGCGAGCACGTCATGTTGCGGAACATGGCCTTGCGGTGGCTGCTGTTACGGTTCAGTTGCCGTCCTGATTTGCGGTGACGCATGGGGTCAACTTCCTGCGGGTAAATGGTTTATGGAATCTTGGCTACAAACTGACGGGCGCCTGGACGCCTGTGTCTTCGGTAAAACCATCCGGCGGCCAGTTCTCCAGGCGCATGCCCAGCGAGAGCCCTCGGGTGGCCAGCACGTCCTTGATTTCCGTCAGGGATTTCTTGCCCAGGTTCGGGGTCTTGAGCAGTTCCACCTCGGTGCGCTGAATGAGGTCGCCGATAAGGAAAATGCTTTCCGCCTTGAGGCAGTTGGCGGAACGCACAGTGAGTTCCAGGTCGTCCACGGGGCGCAGCAGGATGGGGTCGATCTGGGCCTTGGCCTCGGGCGCCTGGGCCTCGCTCACGCCGGTCTCGTCCAGCATGACGAAAGCGGACAATTGCTCCTGCAGAATGGTGGCCGCCCGGCGAATGGCCTCTTCCGGGTCGATGGTGCCGTTCGTCTCCAGGTCGACCACCAGGCGGTCCAGATCCGTACGCTGGGCCACCCGGGCGTCCTCCACCGAGTAGGCCACCCGCCGGATGGGACTGAAGGATGCATCCAGCTGCAACCGGCCGATGGGACGGTCTTCCCCGGCCTCGCTCTGGCGGGCCGCCGCCGGCTGATAGCCGCGCCCGCGGGCCACGTGCAGGGTCATATTGAGCTCACCCTCTTTGGTCAGGTGGGCAATGACATGATCCGGATTGGCAATCTCGATGTCATGATCCAGCGTGATATCGCTGGCCAGGACAGGCCCCGGTCCCTTCTTGCTCAGGGTCAGGGTGGCCGTATCACGGGCATGCATGCTGATGGCCAGCTCTTTCAGGTTCAGCAAAATGTCCAGCACGTCCTCCTGCACCCCTTCAATGGTGGTGTACTCGTGCAGGACCCCCTCTATTTCCACTTCCACGACGGCGCTGCCGGGCATGGAAGAGAGCAGGATGCGCCTCAGGGCGTTGCCCAGCGTATGGCCAAATCCACGCTCCAGGGGCTCAAGCGAAACCTTGGCGTGCCTGTCATTGATCGTCTGGACGTTAACCAGGCGCGGCTTCAAAAACTCTGTAACGGAGTCCAGCATGAATGATGATCCTCTCGGTGACTTCCTTTACTTGGAGTACAGCTCGACGACCAGCTGCTCACTGATTTCAGCCGGCAGCTCGGCCCGGTCGGGCACGCGTTTGAGCACGCCCTTCATCGCCTTGGTATCGACCTCTATCCAATCAGCAAATCCATACTGCTCGGCGATACTCAGGGCATTCTGGATGCGGGTCTGCTTACGGCTCTTCTCCCGCACGGAAATCTCATCCTCCGCACTTACCTGGTATGAGGGAATGTTGACCACCTTGCCATTGACCTCGATGGCCTTGTGGCTGACAAGCTGCCGCGCCTCGGCGCGGGTGCTGCCGAATCCCATGCGGTAAACGACGTTATCGAGACGCTGCTCCAGCAGTTGGAGCAGGTTCTCGCCGGTGGCCCCTTTGGCCAGGGCGGCACTTTTATAATAATTGCGAAACTGGCGCTCCATCACGCCATAGAGGCGGCGCACCTTCTGCTTTTCCCTGAGCTGCAAACCATAATCGGAAACCCTGCGGCGGCGCTCGGTCTGCTGCCCCGGCACCTTTTCCATATTGCACTTGGAGTCGAGGGAGCGGGAGCGGCTCTTGAGGAACAGATCCGTTCCCTCACGCCGGCTGAGCTTACACTTTGGACCAATATACCTTGCCATGTTGCTACTCCGGGATCAGACGCGGCGCTTCTTGGGCGGCCGGCAACCATTATGAGGAATGGGGGTGACATCGGTGATGCTGGTGATCTTGAACCCGGCGTTATTGAGGGCGCGCACGGCGGATTCGCGGCCGGGGCCGGGGCCGTTCACGCTGACGTCCAGATTCTTCACCCCGAATTCCTTCACGATGTTTCCAACCCGGTCAGCCGCCACCTGGGCGGCGAATGGGGTGCTCTTGCGGGAGCCACGGAAGCCGGAGCCTCCTGCGGTGGCCCAGCCCAGGGCGTTGCCCTGCCGGTCGGTGATGGTGATGATGGTATTGTTGAAAGAGGCATGAATATGGGCCACACCATCGGTGACGGTCTTTTTGACCTTCTTGCCTGACTTGCTACGGCTGCTGTCTTTTGCCATCGAATATCAATTCCTAGCTACGGGATCACCGGAAAACCGGCAACGGACTATTTTCTGATCGGGCGGCGCGGCCCCTTGCGGGTGCGGGCGTTGGTCTGGGTCTGTTGCCCCCGCAGCGGAAGCCCCCGGCGGTGGCGAATGCCGCGGTAGCAGCCCAGGTCCATCAGGCGCTTGATGTTCATGGAAACCTCACGACGCAGATCGCCTTCCACCTGGTACTTGGCGACTTCCGCGCGCAGGCTGTCCACCTGGTCTTCACTCAGGGTCTGGATCTTTGCATCCGGAGCAATGCCGGCAGCGGCACAGATATCCGCCGCCCTGGAGCGGCCGATGCCATAGATCGACGTCAGCGCAATGACCGCATGCTTTCGATCTGGAATATTAACGCCTGCAATTCGCGCCATCTGATATTTCCCCTAAACTCTCTCTGGTTCCGCCCGCGGAAAACGCGGAATAGTACCCCGAAAACGGGGCTGTTTCAAGCTGCCAGCCGGACAAAACGGGGGCGAATCATCCCTGCCTTTGTTTATGCCGGCCGTCCTTGCAGATTACCCGCACCACGCCTTTGCGGCGGATGATCTTGCAATTGCGACAAATTCTCTTTACAGAAGCCCGGACTTTCATGGCTTGCTCTCCCAATGACTAAAAATTGAGGCTAGCGCAGCATTCCGCCGCCGCGGCCCTTCAGGTTTGCCTTCTTCATCAGGCCTTCGTACTGGTGCGACATCAAGTGCGCCTGCACCTGGGCCATGAAGTCCATGACCACCACCACAATGATCAACAACGAGGTGCCGCCAAAATAGAAGGGCACGTTCCAGCCGACGATCAAAAACTCCGGCAACAGGCAGACAGCCGTGATATAGATGGCCCCCGCAAGCGTGAGCCGGGACATGACGCCGTCGATATACTTGGCCGTCTGGGCGCCGGGCCTGATACCCGGGATAAAGGCCCCGGACTTCTTCAGGTTGTCCGCCGTCTCCTTGGAATTGAATACCAGCGCCGTATAGAAAAAGCAGAAAAACACAATGGCCACCGCATACGAAATCACATAAATGGGCTCGCCGGGCGACAGCTTTGCGACAATATCCTGCAGCCAGCGCATGTTTTCCTGGGTGCCGATCCACTGCCCCAGCGTGGCCGGAAACAGGATGATGCTGGAGGCGAAGATCGGCGGTATCACGCCGGCCATGTTCAGCTTGAGCGGCAGGTGGCTGCTCTGGGCGCCGTACATCTTACGCCCCTGCTGACGCTTGGCGTAATTCACGGTGATGCGCCGCTGCCCCCTTTCCACAAAGACGACGAATGCGGTTACCGCCACGGCCAGCAGGAACAACACCAGAATCGTTATGGCATTCAGCTCTCCGGTCCGCGCAAGTTCCAGGGTGCCGCCGACGGCCGAGGGCAGACCGGCCACGATGCCCGCAAAAATGATCATCGAGATGCCGTTGCCAATGCCCCGCTCGGTGATCTGCTCGCCAAGCCACATCAGGAACATGGTGCCGGTCACCAGCGATACGGCCGCGGTAAACACGAAGGCGGGACCGGGCTGCATCACAATCTGCATGCCGGCGGCCTGCTGGGACTGCAGCGACATGGCGATGCCAACGGCCTGGAAACTCGCCAGCACCACGGTGCCATAGCGCGTGTATTGGGTGATCTTACGCCGCCCGGCCTCTCCTTCCTTCTTGAGCTGTTCCAGCTTCGGCAATACCGCCGTCATCAACTGCATGATGATGGAGGCCGAAATATAGGGCATGATGCCCAGCGCAAAAAGACTGGCGCGGCGCAGCGCGCCGCCGGAGAACATGTTGAACATGTCCAAAATGGTGCCCTGCTGCTGGTCGAACAGGGCCGCCAGCGCCCCCGGGTTCACCCCCGGCACCGGGATAAAGGTGCCGATGCGGAATACCAGCAGGGCCCCCAGCACGAAGACGATGCGTTGCCGCAGCTCCGTCAGGCGCCCCATTCCGGCTATGGCGCCGGCTGCCGATGAGCCTTTGGCGGCCATTTAGTCCTCTATCTTGCCGCCGGCCGCCTCGATAGCCGCCCGCGCGCCCTTGGTCACGCCGAGGCCGCGCACCGTCACCGCCTTCTCCAGCTTGCCGGAGGCGATGATCTTGGCGCGCTTGATCGAGTTCGGCAATATGTCCGCGGCCTGCAATGCGGCCAGGTCGATGACCTCGGCCTCCATTTTCGCCAGTTCGCTGAGGCGCACCTCGGCGCTGTGCCTGGCCTTGCGGGATACGAAGCCCACCTTGGGCAGACGGCGCTGCAACGGCATCTGGCCGCCTTCGAAACCTGTCTTGTGGAAGCCGCCGGAGCGGGACTTCTGACCCTTGTGGCCGCGGCCGCAGGTCTTGCCGAGGCCGCTGCCGATGCCCCGGCCAACGCGCTTTCCGGGCTGCTTGCTGCCCGCCGCGGGCTTTAGTGTATTCAGGCGCATCTCATGCCTCCTCAACCCTGACCATGTAGGAAACCTTGTTCACCATGCCGCGGGTGGCGGGGGTGTCTTCCACTTCCACCGTCTGGTGCATCCGCCGCAGCCCGAGGCCGCGCACACAGGCCTGATGACTCTTCAGCCGGCCATTCATGCTGCGCACCAGGGTTACCTGCATCGTTGATTTCTTCTTGGCCATGACTTATCCCAGGATCTCTTCTGTGGTCTTGCCGCGCTTGGCCGCGACGCTCTCGGCATCGGTCATTTCGGACAAGCCCCTGATGGTCGCCCGCACCACGTTGACCGGGTTGTTGCTGCCGACGCATTTGGCCAGCACATTATGCACGCCGACCACCTCGAATACGGCGCGCATGGCCCCGCCGGCGATGATGCCGGTACCTTCGGAGGCCGGCTGCATGTAAACCTGGGCAGCACCGTGGCGCGCCATGATGGGGTACTGCAGGGTATGGCCCGCGAGCTTTACGTCCCGCATGTTCTTGCGGGCGTTCTCCATCGCCTTCTGAATCGCGACCGGCACTTCACGGGCCTTGCCCTGGCCGAAGCCGACACGCCCCTCTCCGTCACCCACTACGGAAAGCGCGGAAAAACCAAACTGCCGGCCGCCTTTGACCACCTTGGCCACGCGGTTGACGTTGATCAGCTTTTCTATGAGTTCGTCGCCTTCCGGCTTTACATTATAATTCGCCATCGCCTCTGACCTCTAGAACTTAAGACCGTTTTCGCGGGCGGCGTCGGCAAGCGCCTTTACCCGGCCATGATATTTGAAACCGGAGCGGTCAAAGGCCACGGTTTCCACTCCGGCGGCCCTGGCGCGCTCGGCAATGAGCTTGCCGACCACGCCGGCGGCCGCCGTATTGCCCGTGCCGCCTTCCAGCTCGCTCCTGACCGCCTTGTCAACGGTGGAGGCGCAGGCAATCACTTCGGAACCGCTCGGCGCGATGATCTGGGCATACATGTGGCGGGGAGTGCGGTAGATGCTCAAACGATGCACTCCCAGTTCGCGGATCTTGGCGCGGGCCCGCCGGGCACGGCGCATACGGGATGTCTTCTTGTCCATCGTCATTACACCTTATTTCTTCTTGGCCTCTTTACGGACCACAACCTCATCAGCATACCGCACCCCCTTGCCCTTGTAGGGCTCCGGCGGGCGGAATGCGCGGATCTCCGCCGCCACTTGGCCGACCTGCTGCTTGTTGCAACCGGAAACGACAATCTCCGTGGGCGCGGGGGTTTCCACCTTGACGCCCTCCGGCACCGGATAATCCACCGGATGGGAGAAGCCCAGGGAAAGATTCAGCACCTTGCCCTTGGCCTGGGCGCGATAGCCCACCCCCACCAACTGAAGCTTGCGCTCGAAGCCGGTGCTCACGCCGGTGACCATGTTGTTCACCAGGGCGCGGGTGGTGCCCGCCATGGCCCAGGCCTTCTTGTCCTCCCGGTTCGGGGTAACCGTAATGACCCCCGCATCCAGGCTCAGGCTCACCGTCGGATGGACCGTCATATCCAGGGCCCCCTTGGCCCCCTTCACGGCGACGTCCTGCCCCGATATCCTGACGTCCACGCCCGAGGGAACGGTGATGGGGCTTTTGGCTATTCTCGACATGTTCCGCCCTCCCCTACGCCACGTATGCGAGTATTTCGCCGCCATGGCCGGCGGCGCGGGCGGCGCGGTCGGTCATGACGCCCTTGGACGTTGAAACGATGGCGATGCCAAGGCCGCCACGGACCTTTGGCAGCTCGTCCCGGCCCTTGTAGATGCGCAGGCCCGGACGGCTTACCCGCTCGATCAGGTCCATTACGGGCTTGCCCTGATAGTACTTCAGGTCGATCTTGAGCACCGGCTTGCCGCTCTCCTCGGAGACATCGAAGCCCTGGATGTAACCCTCTTCCTTCAGCACATTGGCGATGGCCGATTTGACCTTGGTGGCGGGCATGGTTACCGCAACCTTGCCCACGGCCTGGCCGTTGCGGATACGGGTCAGCATATCCGCGATTGGATCCGACATACTCATTTGAATAGAGACCTCCGGGTCAGTCCGCCGATTTCAGCGCGATACCCAATCAGATAGTTCAGACCGCCCTGCGGCGATCGGTTTCTTACCAGCTGGCCTTGACCAGCCCCGGCACGTCGCCGCGCATGGCGGCTTCACGCAGCTTGTTGCGGGCCAGGCCGAACTTGCGATAAAAGCCATGGGGCCGCCCGCTGACCCGGCAACGGTTGCGTTGACGGCAGGGACTGGCGTCCCGGGGCAGCTTTTGCAGCTTGAGCGCCGCCGCCTCCCGCTCTTCCAGGGTGCTGTTCGGGTTCTTGATGGCCGCCTTGAGTTCTGCGCGCTTCGCGGCATATTTCTTCGCCGCGCGGGCGCGCTTGACTTCGCGGGCAATCATGCTGTTCTTGGCCATATCGCTTTACTCAATTCTTGAACGGAAATTTGAATGCCTCCAACAAGGCCCTTCCTTCTTCGTCATTCCTTGCCGTGGTCGTAATCGTGATATCCAGGCCGCGCAAGGCATCGACCTTGTCATAATCGATCTCGGGGAAGATGATCTGTTCACGCACGCCCATGCTGTAGTTGCCGCGGCCGTCGAATGATTTCACGCTGAGACCGCGGAAGTCGCGCACGCGCGGAATGGCAATATTGATCAGCCGGTCCAGGAACTCATACATCTGGCCGCGGCGCAGCGTGACCTTGCAGCCCACGGGCCAGCCCTCCCGAACCTTGAAGCCGGCGACGGATTTGCGGGCCTTGCGCACGATGGGCTGCTGGCCCGCAATCAGGCGCATGTCCGAGAGTGCGTTCTCCATTACCTTCTTGTCGCCGATGGCCTCGCCCACACCCATGTTCAGGGTGATCTTGGTGATTTTCGGCACCTGCATGGGGCTCTTGAAACCGAGCTTCTTTTGCAGCTGCGGCGCGATCGTTTCGCGATAGACCTGTTCTAGTCTTGCCATTGCCTTGTCCGCCTCAGATATCGACTACTTCGCCGTTGGACTTGAAAAAACGCACCTTGCGGCCATCCTCGAGGATCTTGAAGCCAACACGGTCGCCCTTGCCGGTGGTGGGGTTGAACAGCGCGACGTTCGAAACATGCAACGGCATTTCCTTGTCGAGGATGCCGCCCGCTTCGCCCTTGTTGGGGTTCGGCTTGGTGTGGCGCTTCACCATATTGATGTTCTCCACCACCACCCGGTCGTTATTCAATACGCGCACCACCGTGCCCTGCTTGCCCTGGTCCTTGCCGGCCAGCACGACCACCTTGTCACCCTTCTTTATCTTTCGCATCGCCATGATCAGGACCTCACAATACTTCCGGCGCAAGCGAGATGATCTTCATGAAACGCTCGCTGCGCAGTTCACGGGTGACCGGGCCGAAGATACGGGTTCCGATGGGCTGCAGCTGGGCGTTCAACAGCACCGCGGCATTGCCGTCGAAACGGATCAGGGAGCCGTCGGGACGGCGCACGCCCTTTTTGGTGCGCACCACCACGGCGTTATAGACCTCGCCCTTCTTCACCTTGCCACGCGGAATGGCGTCTTTAACGCTGACCTTGACGATATCGCCGATCCCGGCATAACGCCGGTGCGAGCCACCCAGCACCTTAATGCACTGTACTCGCTTGGCGCCGCTGTTATCGGCCACACTCAGGTTAGTCTGCATCTGGATCATCGGTTTATCCCAAGTACAGTTTCAAATTAACGAATCTCAAAGCATCCCGCCGGCTCAGCCGGCCTTCTCCACAATCTTGACCAGGCGCCAGGTCTTGGACTTGGAAAGCGGACGGCACTGCTCCACCGTCACGAGATCACCGGCGCTGCACTCGTTGGCCTCGTCATGGGCATGCACCTTGGTGGAGCGCCGGATGTACTTGCCGTACAGCGGATGCTTGACCTGCCTCTCGATCAGAACCGTCACGGTCTTGTCCATTTTGTCGCTGACCACGCGGCCAGTGAGCGTCCGGTTGGTCGGCTGTTGCTCACTCATGATGCCTTACCCTTTTTCTGCTCGTTCATTACGGTTTTGACTCGTGCAATATTTTTACGCACCTGCCGCATCTCGGACGGACGCGCCAGCTGACCGGTACCCTGCTGCATGCGCAGATTGAATTGTTCCTTGCGCAGCTCGTACAACGTCTCTTCCAATTCAGCGGGGGTCTTCCCGCGCAGTTCGCTCGCGTTCATCACATCACCGTCCGTTTTGCAAAGGTGGTGCTGACCGGCAGCTTGGCCGCGGCGAGTTCAAATGCCGAGCGCGCCAGCTCTTCCGACACACCTTCGATCTCATACAACATGCGGCCGGGCTGAATCTGCGCAACCCAGTATTCCACGTTGCCCTTTCCCTTGCCCATGCGGACCTCCAGGGGTTTCTTGCTGATGGGCTTGTCCGGGAACACCCGGATCCACAGCTTGCCGCCACGCTTGACGTGCCGGGTGATGGTCCGCCGCGCCGCCTCGATCTGGCGGGCGGTAATGCGTCCGCGGCCGGTCGCCTTCAGCCCGAATTCCCCGAAGCTGACCGAGCTGCCCCTCTGGGCCAGACCGCGGTTACGGCCCTTCTGCTGTTTGCGGAATTTGGTCCGTTTAGGTTGCAACATCGCTTAAGCCCTCTTTTCCACCGGCTTGGTCCTGGATGCGGGCTTTTTGCCCTTGGGCGCAGCCTCGGCCTCCTCGGCGTCGCCGAACACCTCGCCTTTGAAGATCCACACCTTTACGCCGATCACGCCATAAGTCGTCCGGGCCTCGGCGAAGCCGTAGTCGATATCCGCGCGCAGGGTATGCAGGGGCACCCGCCCTTCCCGGTACCATTCGCTGCGCGCTATTTCCGCGCCGTTGAGCCGGCCGCCGACGTTCACCCGGATGCCCTCGGCGCCCAGGCGCATGCTGTTCTGCACGGCGCGCTTCATGGCACGGCGGAACATGATGCGGCGTTCCAGTTGCTGGGCGATGCCTTCGGCCACCAGTTGGGCGTCCAGTTCGGGCTTGCGGATCTCCTCGATGCTGATGTGCACGGGGATGTTCATCCGCTTCGACACCTCGGCGCGCAGGGCGTCGATATCCTCACCCTTCTTGCCGATGACCAGACCCGGCCGGGCGGTATGGATGGTGATATGGGCATTGTTCGCCGGGCGGTCGATCTGGATGCGGCTCACCGATGCCTGGGCGAGGCGCTTCTTGAGATAGTCCCGCACCTCGAGGTCGGTGTTCAGCATATCGGCATAGTCCTTGGAATCCGCGTACCATTTGGAGGTCCAGTCCTTGACGATTCCAAGCCGTATGCCCGTTGGATGTACTTTTTGACCCATATTGGCCTCTCTTGCCCGTTTATTCGTCCGCCACAGTCACAGTAATGTGGCTGGTCCGTTTAAAGATCCGCGCAGCCCGCCCTTTGGCGCGCGCCCGGATGCGTTTCATCGTCGGCCCCTCATCGACCCAGATCGCGGACACCCGCAATTCGTCGATATCCGCCCCCTGGTTGTTCTCCGCATTGGCGATGGCGGAATCCAGGACCTTCTTTACCAGCGCCGCCGCCTTCTTGTTGCTGAAGGTCAGCACATTCAGGGCCTGTTCCACGGGCAGGCCCCGGATCTGGTCGGCCACCAGCCGCCCCTTTTGCGCCGAGATGCGCGCGTGGTTCAATTTCGCTACTGCCTGCATGGCTAAAACCTCGACTATCTCGATTTCTTGTCCGCCGCATGGCCCCGGAAGGTGCGGGTCATGGAGAATTCGCCCAGCTTGTGCCCGACCATGTTTTCACTGATCAGCACCGGCACATGCTGGCGCCCGTTGTACACCGCGATGGTCAGACCCACCATCTCCGGCAGCACCATGGAGCGGCGCGACCAGGTCTTGATGGGACGCTTGCTTTTGCTGGCCACCGCTTCCTCGACCTTCTTCCACAGGTGGTGGTCGACAAACGGGCCTTTCCTGATTGAACGTGGCACCTTGGATTACCTCGCCTGATTACTTGCGGTTACGACGGCGCACGATCATGCGGTCCGTACGCTTGTTGGTTCTGGTCTTGTAGCCCTTGGTGGGCACGCCCCAGGGACTCACCGGGTGACGACCGCCGGAGGTCCGGCCCTCGCCGCCGCCATGGGGGTGGTCCACCGGGTTCATGGCGACGCCGCGGACGGTGGGCCGCACCCCCCGCCAGCGGGAGGCGCCGGCCTTGCCCAGGGAGCGGAGGCTGTGCTCGGCGTTGCTGACCTCGCCGATCACCGCCCGGCACTCCGCCGGCACCTTGCGCATTTCGCCGGAGCGCAGGCGCAGGGTGGCGTACTTGCCTTCGCGGGCCACCAGCTGGGCCGAGGTGCCGGCGCTGCGGGCCATCTGGGCGCCCTTGCCCGGCTTCAGCTCGATGCAGTGGATGGTGGTGCCCAGGGGCATGTTGCGCAGCGGCAGGCAGTTGCCCGCGCTGATGGGGGCATCCTCACCCGCCTGGACCTTGTCGCCGGCGGCCACGCCCCGCGGCGCAATGATGTAGGCCCGCTCGCCGTCCGCATAGCGGATCAGCGCCAGATGGGCGGAACGGTTTGGATCGTATTCAATGCGCTCCACCGTCCCCGGCACGCCGGTCTTGTCGCGCTTGAAATCGACTATGCGATAGCGTTGCTTGTGTCCGCCGCCGCGATGCCGGGTGGTGATGCGGCCCTTGTTGTTGCGTCCGCCGGTCTTGCTCTTCTTGGCAACCAGCGGGCCATGGGGCGCCCCCTTATGCAATCCAGGGGTGACGATCTTGACCACGAAGCGCCGGCCCGGCGAGGTTGGTTTTGTCTTTACAATAGCCATGTCGATGTTTCCGCGTTATCTCATTGCGCCCGCTCAGGCGCCCCCGCCAAAATCAATATCGTGACCCGGCTTCAGCTTGATATAGGCCTTCTTCCAGTCGGCGCGGCGGCCCATCACGGCGCCGAAACGCTTTTGCTTGCCCTTGGCGTTGACCACCCGCACCCGCTCCACCTCGACCTCGAACATCAGTTCGACGGCGCGGCGGATCTCCGGCTTGGAGGCGTCCTTCAGGACGCGGAAAACGAACTGCCGGTTCTGGTCCGCCGCAATGGAGCTCTTCTCGGAAACCACGGGGCTGACGAGAATCTGCATCAGTCGGTCTTTATTCATGCCAGGCGCTCCTCAAGGCGCTCCAGGGCGGCCTTGGTAATCAGGATCTTGTCATAGGCGATCAGGGATACGGGCTCCACTTCGCCCAGGTCGCGGACGTCCACCTGGTGCAGGTTGCGCGCCGCCAGATAGAGATTCTCGTCCGGCTGTACGGCGACGATCAGGACCTCCTTCAGGCCCAGCTCGTTCAGCTTGCCCACCAGTTCCTTGGTCTTCGGCGCTGAGACGGTGAAATCGTCGATGACGATCAGGCGCTCCTGGCGCACCAGTTCCGACAGGATGGAGCGCAGCGCGCCCCGGTACATCTTGCGGTTCACCTTCTGGGAATAGTCCCGCGGCCGGGCGGCGAAGGTCACGCCTCCGGAGCGCCAGATGGGGCTGCGGATGGTTCCGGCCCGCGCACGGCCCATGCCCTTCTGCCGAAAGGGCTTGGCGCCGCCGCCCCTGACGTCGGAGCGGGTCTTCTGCGCCTTGGTGCCGCTGCGCGCGCCCGCCATGTAGGCGGTCACCACCTGGTGCACCAGGGCCTCGTTGAATTCCGCCGCAAACACGGCGTCGGAAACCTGTATCGTCCCGGCGTCTCCGCTGGCGCCTGCCTGTACATTGAGGTCCATCGCTTACCCCTTGTTCAGTAATTTGATAGCGGGCGTAATGATGACATCACCGCCCGGAGCACCGGGCACGGCGCCCTTGATCAGCAGCAGATTGCGGTCGACGTCCACCCGCACAATTTCGAGGTTCTGGGCGGTACGCCTGACGTTGCCCATCTGGCCCGCCATCTTCTTGCCCTTGAATACGCGCCCGGGGGTCTGGCACTGGCCGATAGAGCCGGCGGCGCGGTGGGACAACGAGTTGCCATGGGTGGCGTCTTGCATGCTGAAGTTGTGGCGCTTGACGCCGCCGGCAAACCCCTTGCCCTTGGTGGTGCCGCGCACGTCCACCTTCTGGCCGGCCTCGAAGATGTCGACCTTGAGTTCGCCGCCAACCTCGATGCCTTCGCCCTCGCCCTCGGCGAGGCGGAACTCCCAGAGTCCGCGCCCGGCCTCCACGCCGGCCTTGGCGTAATGGCCCGCGTTCGGCTTGCGCACCCGGGAGGCCCGGCGGGTGCCGGTGGTCACCTGGATGGCGCAATAGCCGTCCGTATCCCGGGTGCGCAGCTGGGTGACCCGGTTCGGCTCCGCCTCTATAACGGTAACGGGGATGGAGGCGCCTTCCTCGGTAAACACCCGGGTCATGCCCGCCTTACGCCCGACAATTCCGATCGTCATGGTTCTTTACCCTCAGTTCAGTTTGATCTGAACGTCGACACCCGCCGCCAGATCCAGCTTCATCAGGGCGTCAACCGTCTTGTCCGTCGGGTCCACGATATCCATCAGACGCTTGTGGGTGCGGATCTCGTACTGGTCACGGGCGTCCTTGTTGACATGGGGCGAGATCAAGACGGTAAACCGCTCCTTCTTGGTGGGAAGGGGGATCGGTCCGCGCACCTGGGCGCCGGTCCGCTTGGCCGTCTCGACGATCTCCCGCGCGGATTGATCGATCAAGCGGTGATCGAACGCCTTCAAACGAATTCTGATGCTCTGGTTGCTGCCCATTTCTGTTTTACTCGATAATCTTGGAAACGACGCCGGCGCCCACGGTGCGGCCGCCCTCGCGGATGGCGAAGCGCAGGCCTTCTTCCATGGCGATGGGCGCTATCAGTTTGACCGTCATCTTCACGTTGTCACCCGGCATCACCATTTCGATG